>NZ_JCAUAM010000008.1:0-360766 GCF_059691955.1 Paenibacillus sp. J22FR83 | reverse complement strand
CATCTTCAAGCCACAGATTGCTCCGTGTTTTATGATTCTCTCATGCGAGAGTACCAGTTATCCGGTCTTAGCTATCGTTTCCGATAGTTATCCCAGTCTTAAAGGCAGGTTACCTACGTGTTACTCACCCGTCCGCCGCTAGCTTACCCCGAAGGATAAACCCGCTCGACTTGCATGTATTAGGCACGCCGCCAGCGTTCGTCCTGAGCCAGGATCAAACTCTCCATAATAGAAAAGCTGACTTGCTCATTTGAAGCTAGCGAGATTATTAATCTCATTAATGGTTGATTGCTCAACCGATTTGCATACTCACTCGTTGTTCAGTTTTCAAAGATCAATTTCTTTCGTTCGCTACCGTGTTACCGAAGCAGCGAGAAGTAATATACCACATCAGCTTGTCCGAATGCAAGAACTTTTTAAAATAAAGTTTCTTACGTTCATTCCTTCTTCTGTTCGGCCGCCGAAGCGACAAGGAGTAATATAACAAATCCCCAAAAGGATTGCAAGTTTTTTCGACATGGAAATAAACGGAACAAAAAAGACTCTGGCATAAACGCGCCAGAGCCTACCTATTTTTTAACCTTGGCTTCCAATAAAGATGTATCGTGCAATGATTAAAATCGCTAGAATCCACATTAACCAGTGAATGCTGTATTTCTTCTCACTTTTGCCACTCAGATTAGCTGCTGCAGCAAGAACGACATAAGTAACGATACCGAAGGAAATCCCGTTCGCAATGTTGTATGTGAAAGGCATCATTACAATTGTAAGGAATGCAGGAATCGCGACAACGAAGTCTTGGAAGTCAATCTCTTTGATAGATTGAACCATAAGAACACCAACCACGATTAAAGCAGCCGCTGTTGCTGAACCAGGAATCAACATAACAATTGGAGCCAAGAACAGGGCAAGCAAGAAACATAAACCTGTAGTGACTGCCGTTAAACCTGTACGTCCACCCTCAGCGACACCTGCTGAGCTCTCAACAAATACGGTTACTGTGCTCGTTCCTACTAACGCTCCGCCGCTAACGCCGATCGCATCTACGAACATCGCTTTACCAACGCGCTTGGCGCCCTCTTCTTTGTTCTTCATAATGCCAGCACGAGTCGCTGTTCCTACCATCGTACCAAATGTATCGAATAACTCAACGAACGTAAAAGTAACGATAACAGAAACAATACCTGTTGTCATAACGCCCGCGAAGTCAAAGTCACCAAAACGAAGCTTAGACATATCAGGTACCCATGTTGTTTGGTCACTACTTAATGTAGCTAAATCAACCATACCCATGAAATAACCAACGACAGTCGTTCCTAGAATTCCGAACAGGATCGCGCCACGCACACGCATAACCAACAATATCGAAATCAACAAAATGCCAACGAGTGTTAAAATAACACCTTTATTTTCTAATGACCCCATATGGAAAACAGTTTCAAAAGACAGAACATCCGTAAACTGATGTGCTTTAATATCATTTCCTGATTCAACGGCTACAGTAAGGATACCGCTGTTTTTAAAACCGATCATGGCGATAAACAAACCAATTCCCACTGTGATCGCATGTTTCAAACTGTCAGGGATAGCGACGAGAAGCGTTTGACGCATTTTGGTAATCGTAAGGATGATAAAGATAATCCCCGAAATAAACACGGCTGTGAGTGCCATCGAAAACGTAAATTTACCTTGTGAGGTCAAAATAATCGTCGCGAAGTACGCATTCAAGCCCATGCCCGGTGCTAACGCTACAGGAAAGTTAACGAAAAGCCCCATAGCAATCGTCATCACACCAGCTGCAATCGCTGTAGCTAAGAAAATGGATGTCCAGTCTCCGCCAGTTGCTCCTGTTTTAAACGCACTCAGGATATCTGGATTTACCGCAAGGATGTAAGCCATCGTCATGAACGTCGTAATCCCCGCCATGATTTCTGTTCTTACCGTGGTGCCATTTTGCTTCAATTTAAAAAAACGATCCAAATTCATTCTACTACTCCTCCTAAAACGAATGGTGGACAGCAAAAAACCCGGAATCATATTGCTTGATTCCGGGTACGAAAAAGGAGCCGTCCATATGAGGGCTGCCTTCAAAAATGTGAAGTCGCGCGTAAAAACTCATACGGATACCGTTCCTTTTTTTCGTAGCCAGATCATTTGCGGTGATCTCGTAGAAACTCTCAGGCCAATTCCCGAGATTATACGAAAAACTGTTATCCAATTTCATATTCTAGTGAACAATTGAGCAAGTGTCAATAAAAAAGACGAACAATTCTAGGGTAAAGTTTCCCATATCGTTCGTCTTTTTCTAGTTACCATTCATATTCCCATTCAATGGCAATCATCCCCCTATTATTAGCTTAGAAGGACAAAAATAAGTGCCACAATAGCAGGCAATCCCTGCACAAGCAGAATCGATTTCTTGGCCGTAGCGCCTCCGAATACAGCTGCTACTAGCACGCACACGAGGAAAAAAATCTCGATAGATCGCCCAATCGATGCGTCCGGATGGACAAGGCCCCATACAAGACCTGCTGCCAGAAAACCATTGTACAATCCTTGATTAGCTGCCAAACTTTTCGTTATCTGCGCATTTTCCTTCGTCATACCGAACGACTTCATCGCGCGCGGGGTTGTCCATAGGAACATTTCCAGCACTAGGATATACAAGTGCTCAAGTGCCACAAGTCCGACCAGTATCATTGCAATTATTGCCATAACGTTTCCTCCCGATGGTACTCCAATGTATTCGTTGCTCCTATTAATGTAACATATTTATCCATTCCTATCGCTCAAAAATAAAAGACTCTCCTCTAGCTAATAAACAGCTCGAAGAGAGTCTTGCTATTACATGTTTTGGTGTTGATTAAACTACCAACCTATTCCCACTCAATCGTAGCTGGCGGCTTCGACGTGATGTCGTACACGATACGATTCACGTTTTCAACCTCGTTTACGATACGAACGGAGATTTTCTCAAGCACATCCCACGGAATACGTGCCCAGTCCGCTGTCATGCCATCGATGGACGTAACTGCGCGGATACCTACCGTGTAGGAATACGTTCTAGCATCGCCCATAACACCTACGCTTTTCATGCCAGGAAGCGCCGTGAAATACTGCCAGATCTCGCGATCTAGGCCAGCTTTGGCGATTTCGTCGCGCAGGATGGCGTCGGATTCACGAACGATTTTCAGCTTATCCTCGGTAACTTCACCTAGAACACGGATGGCTAGACCCGGACCTGGGAATGGCTGTCTCCATACGATAGCAGAAGGAAGACCGCACTCTTCGCCGACTTTACGAACTTCGTCTTTGAATAGTGTTTTCAATGGTTCGACTAGCTTGAACTTCATGTCTTCCGGCAGGCCGCCAACGTTATGGTGAGATTTGATCGTTTGCGCGGTAGCTGTACCACTTTCTACGATATCCGTGTACAACGTGCCTTGTGCCAAGAAAGTAAAGTCATCGAATTTGCTTGATTCTTCTTCAAACACGCGAATGAATTCGGTGCCGATGATTTTACGTTTTTGCTCCGGATCCGCTACGCCAGCCAATTTGCCGAGGAAACGGTCTTTCGCATCGATTTTAACAACTTTCATATCAAATTTGCCGACAAACGTCTCCATTACGCTCTCGCCTTCACCTTGACGAAGCAAACCATGGTCAATGAACATACATGTCAATTGCGCGCCGATAGCTTTGTGAAGCAAGATCGCAACAACGGAGGAATCAACGCCGCCGCTTAGTGCGCAAAGCACTTTTTTGTCGCCAACTTCTGCACGAAGCTCTTTAACCATATCTTCAACGAAGGAAGACATGGTCCAGTCGCCTACACAGCCACACACTTCATAGATGAAGTTGTGAATCATTTCGTTCCCTTGAACAGAGTGACGAACCTCAGGGTGGAATTGTACAGCATGGATTTTACGATCACGGTTGCTCATCGCCGCAATTGGAAGTGATTCCGTGCTTGCTTCAATCACAAAGCCGTCAGGTAACACGGAAACATGGTCACCATGGCTCATCCATACCGTTTGTTTCGCTTCAAGTCCTTTGACTAGCGGGCTTTGGTTCGAGAACTCTAGATCTGCTTTGCCGTATTCACGCGTATGTGCGCGTTCAACTTTCCCGTTCAATTGGTGGGCAATCAACTGCATCCCATAACAAATGCCTAAGATTGGAATACCCAAATCGAAAATGCCAGCATCAACGGAAGGAGCACCTTCGCCATATACACTTGCAGGTCCGCCGGAGAACACGATCCCCTTCGGGTTAATCTCACGAATTTTATCAACCGTTGTGTTATGCGGCAGCAACTCGCTGTACACGCCTAAATCACGGATTCGTCTTGCAATCAGTTGGTTATATTGGCCTCCAAAATCTAAAACGACGATCAATTCACTTGGTTTACTCATATCCGACCTCCTAGGTTCATAGCGATTGAAGATTGGGTAGAACCCTTGTCTACTTACCGCTATTTCTAGGTACTAATTTTAAACATTAGGCACCTAGGATGTAAAGGGGATTTAATGTGTCTTTTGAATGGCTTTCCAAATCGCTGTAATTTCCCGCTTCGCATAGAGCAGCATTTGCGGCATTAGAACGAAGGCGTTCCTAAGACTTAGATTAAGTTTTTGCAAAGTAAGCCAGTTTATTCTTTAGGATGCAAATTTACCACTTATATTGCGCGCAAGCCTTCGCTTTCAACGCTGCTTCAAAGCCGGTACCCGACTTTTTAAATAAATTCTTGGCGTCTTTCGCATCTGTGTTGAAATGGTCACGTTCCAGATTAATGGATGACTCTGACGGACTCATGAAGTCATAGCCGAATGGTCCCAGCTCTGCTTTGGCCGTCAATGAGACTTGAGGAGGGCAATCGCCGCCACTGCTAGTCACCTTAATGCCATCCGAGAAGGATGCCGGCCCCCAAGATGCCTTGAACGCTGCCTCAGCAACAAGCTCGGTATTGGATAAATCCTCCATAGGGTTGATTTCAAAACCGCCGCCAACTCCCACTCCTGCTTCCACGCAAGCAGAGAAGCCTTCGTCGGTAATACACACCTTACCTCCACCTCCTACGCCTTCATAAGCACTCGCACCAACACAGAACAAACCGCATGGATCACGATATTGAATTGGATTGTTGTTCACGTAAGCATAGAGATTCGCTTGCTCGGAATCCAGGAGGATCGGATCCTTCGCTGTCCACCGGCCTGAATGAGGATCGTAATCGCGGAAGCCGAAGCGGACCAGCTTCGTGCCCTCATCGGCCAAGCCCCCTGCATATCCCAAAGCTAATGTAAATGACGGATTGCTGTCAGAAATCAAGTTACCGTAGCTATCATACTGCAGCTTTTTCACAACCGTTCGATCCCCTTTAATAATCATCTGCGGGGTTCCAACTGCATCCGTAACTACGTAGTAGCGAATTCCGCCTCTTTCTAGTGCCAAGAGCTTGCCTTGCTCATCATAGAAGTAGCTGCTAACGGATTGATCCGGCTCAACAACAGCTGTCAGCCTATGCGGGGCGTTCGGATCTCCAAATAAGTACTGTATTTTCTTCCCAGATGCTTCTCTCGATATCCGGCGCCCAAGCGCATCGTAGCCATAGCGATATGTTTCCCCATTTACCGTAGCCTCGAGTAACTCACCTCTCGTTCCGTAACGGAAGGTGTCTGCACCTTTGGCTGTCATAAAGCCATCCTTATCGAAGGTATAGGAAACATCTCCTGCTTTTTCCAGCAAATCATATGCTCCGTACTCTGCCGTTTCCGCTGCGAATCCGGTCACCTCACGGAGAATTCGATTGCGATTCGAATCGTAATCATAAGCTTCACTGAAAGAACCATTCGGGCCACTTCTGCTCACCTGCGTCAATTGGCCATCGTCTCCATAACCGTAAGCATACGTTTCAATGCCTGCTGCCGTCGTGACCGTCTTATTGGTCACAAAGCCTCGCTTATCAAAAACGTGGTCCACCTTATAGACGGTTACTCCGCCTAACTTATACGTTTTATCTTTAATTTTACCGTTCGCATCGTACTGGGTCCCTACGTTTAACGTGCCATCCGTAACAGCATCAACCCGCTTCGCTGGACCCCCTCGACTAAATGTGAAAGGTCCAAATCGAGTAACATTAAAATCCTTGTCATAGTCGATCGCAGTCAACTTGTTCGTTATATTGCCGGCTGTCATTGTAATTCCTTTGAGATTGGCATAACCATCATACGTGTAGGTGAACTTCCCGTTAGCTAGACCATTCCAGGTCATCTCCGTGACAGACGTACCGTCATATTTATAGCCTATCGTCATCTTAGCGGCAGGGTCCGTCGCGGACTTACTCTCTACAGAGCTAACCCGATCTGTATTCCCTAGATAAGTAAACGTTCTGGAAATATCGAGATCGTTCAATAGATTGATTCGCCCCGTCGCATCATACCCGTACAGTACCTCGCGGCCGCTAGGCAGCATGGATTTATCGAACTTGCCCGAAGTATTATACAAGACAGACAGTGTATCATCTGCACCATCGGGCATAAACCCATTAAACTGATCCAATCCATTATAGGACTGATAATAAACCTCGGAATTCGGTGTCGTAACCTCTGTCAAATTACCCACATCGTCATAACCTTTACGCAAAATCTTGCCACTCGGCATTTCAATCGCGATCACACGGTCCGCATCATCGTAGGTATACCGTTTGATTTGACCTGCCGCATCTTGAACCCCGATAAGCCTATTCTTCGCATCGTACGTATTCTCTACGAACTGATCTCCTTGCTGCGCTCTCTGCAGCCTCCCCTTCTCATCGTAAGTGAAGACGACGGGAGCTATTCTGGAATCAGCGTATTCCACTCGAGCAACCCGATCTTTGCTATCCAAGTAAGTCTTGGTGATAACACCTTCGGCGCTCGTTTCGGTAAATTTCTTCTCCGCTACATCAAAGACAACAGATGAAGTCGCCGTTGTAGTACCCGTTGACGTCTGTGACTTCGTGTAGGTCATCGTAAGAGATTTTAGGCTTAGTGGATCGTTACTCCTATCCAGCGTCGCTTGACGTTTCTCGCCAAACGTCCATTTGCGCCCATTCGGCGCTGTGACGACCATACTGGAAATCATAGGTGCAGCATATCCCCAGCGTGGGTCAGGCGCGCCAGTTCGAACAATTTTGGTACCATCGGCATAATCCGTTGTTTCTGTTCCATCATCCCTGAGCACGGAAGTCGTTTTCGCCCCGGAAGGATCTGTACTGACACGCTTTAGCTGTCCCTCCTCGCGAGTCACCTCATACTTCGTTTTCTGATTACCAGGTGTCGTGTAGGTGACTTTATAACCATTGGCCAAAGAATCTCGAGTCAGAGTGGACTTGCCTTGCAATGGATTTTCAGAGGAAATGAGATAACCCACTTCATCATATCCATATTTCCGCACATGCCCGTTGGGATCCGTGTATTCGGTCAATAAGCCTTTGTCATCATACTTGATTGCAAAAGCTTCCCCCGCTGGATTCGCAATCTTGGTCAATTGTCCCCCCTCTACGGTAAGGACAGTTCGTTGACCGCCTGGAGCCACAATCGCGGTTGGCACGCCATTCTCATCGCGTTCTACCTTCACTTCATTGTTATTCCGATCGGTCAACTTTGATAATCTTCCTTGCGCATCATAGGTAAACCGGGTGATCGTACCGCCCGTTAGCGCGTTCTTCGTTTCAACATGCCTTCCAGATCTCATGTCGAACAAATAGCGCTCCGTTCCACTCTCATTAATCAGTTCCTGCTTCGCTTCAGGATTAATGCTGTATACATAGAACAAATCACTACCAGCCTTATTGTGCTGTACTTGAAGAATAATTTCTCCTTGCGGTCCTACGGAGAGTAGGCGAATGGGGATCGATCCCACGATTGCCCCTTCATCCTTGGCTCTTTGCTTAATGACAGCAACCACATCACCCGCTACTTCCTCAATAATCTGATCAGGTGTAATTCTGTACAACTTGTCGTCCCCAGTTACATCCGATATAAAATAAATGTTGCCATAGCGATCAATTTCCATCCTTCTATTGGTAATTCTGAAAGAGGCTTTGGACGCAGCAATGCCATCATAGAATTCGGCAACACTTAAACTAGCTCCGGTAATCAAGGAGAGATTGCCATCTTGTGACATTTTGCGAATTCTAGTATAAGCACAATAGGTACCGCCACAGTCATCCAGTAGATACAGGGATCCGTCCGGTCCAAGACTAATGTCTGCAACATTTCCAATATTCCTCTTACTTATTGGGCCGCTGGACACGCCATAAGAATCGCTATTATTATAGCCTCTGAATCCATAATGAGTTACAAGACCATCCGGTCCAATGCGATATAAGCGGTTGGAATCGGTATAGTACAGGCTTCCATCATCTGCAATTTCGAGATTTTTGGGATTATACAATCTTACATCCGTCGCAGGAATACCTTCCCTCGGATCCCCATACTCTTCGCCGATATCTCCACTCCCAGCAAATGGAACCCACTCTGAATCTAGCAAAGACTTCTTCCAAATTCGGTACGTACCCCAACTTGTTGCGTACAAGGTTCCATCCCGTCCAACCTTCAAGGAATCAAGGTTGAGTTGCTTGATCATCGTACCAACAACCTGTGCTTCTCCGTTCTTATTCACTCGAAATACTTCCGCTTGAACATGGTCAGGGTACGGCTGATCCGTGCTTCTGTAAGTCGTTAAGTATAAATCCCCATCAGCCCCTACCGTTGTCATCGTCGGAATTGTCGTTTTATTAGTTGCCGGCACGCCTTTACCAGGGTTAGTTGCCCCACCTCTAAAAATGACTTCCACCGGATTGAGACCGGATTTGGGTTGTAGTTCCACAAAACCGCTCCCTCGGGCGAGCATTCCTGATTCATTGTCCAAGTGATGGTTAGGACTCAGACTCCAACCCGCAAGCCCCATATTCTTGTAGACATCAACAGGACTCTCTACAACACCATGCCAAGTTCTTGATGTGGATATGGTAGACGTAGAGCGGCCGTTCGCAACGATGCCACGATAACCGTTCGTAGATACACCTGTGACTTGACCGAAGCTGTTGGCAAAACTCTTGGAAGTCGCATATAGCACAGGCCTGTATAGGTAGTACACGGACACTTCGTACGGATGAGAACCGACTAACTGACGTCCGTAGGCATCTTTGCCATCCCACGTGTAGCGATAAGGAGTATTGCCTGATGTTAACGGAAGCGATTTCGATATGGTGCGTCCCGCAATTTGAATGTTTACGCCAATCCCAATAACAGCCGGTGGCAGCGCTCCTTCCATGACGGGAATTTCCAGTGTCGACTTACTCTCATAACCTTCAGCTCTGCGGCTGTAGTAATGCAGGGACATATTCGTCCCCGTGATCGGAATAACTTCCCCCAATGTCTGCTCCTGGCAGCCAATAATGGAGCTAGCCTTCTGACACGGGTCGTTCACATTCGGTTTATTCGAATTCGGTTTTCGGTTAGGTGGATTCGTAGCACCTTCAGGCAGTCCATAGGGCCAGTTAAAGTCCCACGGGGTAAAATGCTCAATCGGCACGCGCCACAAACTCTTTCCTGGTGTGTATAAGGCGCCCAGCTTCTGAAGCTCGGATTCTGTAAATCGTAGTGCGGCTAGTTCTGTCTCATCGTCCTCCACGCCATCCCCATCTCCGTCAATGACCGCACGACCGTTTTCTACAGCAAGTATTTTAATAACCATACCATTTTGGGAAGGCACCCACTTGGCCGTCTCGCGATCGTAGTATCCCGAAGGAACTGTCTCTCCAATTGGAAATTGAAGGAAATTGTCTACATACGTATAGATTTTGTGGCTAAAACGAACTTCTGTCGCGCCTGCTGCCACAGCTTCATCTGCTGATAGCTCTACTGCATAGGTATAGCCTACGAAGGCAGGCAGTTCACCTGGCATCGCCTGCATGCCTTTATCTCCAACGGTGTACTCCGTTGCCCTTACATGCATGCTAGGAAGCGGCACCGCGGAACCGTCAGGCAGCTTCATAACAGCTGTCGTGCCCTGTGGAATTAGCAAAGTCGCCTGTCTAGTACCGTCCGTATCCGTCATCGGGCTCCCTTGGGCCACTTGCATTTCCTGCGTTCCTGCGGAGAGCTCTACAGTCGTTACTTTGGTGTCAAACGCTTTAAGCACGACATCTGGGAGAGTTGCATAATCCCCCCAGGGGGCACTCGCCTTTCGCTGAATAGACATATAGCCCTGCTTCTCATATTGAACCGTGACGGTGCCCCCGCCATTTATAGCAAGGTCAAAATTTCCGTTAGCACGTGTCAATGTACGGCCCAGCTCACCATGATCTAAGATCGTAACCGTCACGCCAGCAAGGGGCTTCCCTTCCGCGTCGAACACAGCTCCGCGCAGAACCGCCAAGCGTTCCGGTTCAATCGCACCAGGTGTAACTCCAGTCTGAATCGGATTACTTCCGCTGAATAGGAAGGTGTTATTGCCTGCGAAAGTGGATGTACCATCCACTGGAATTTCAGTCGCCACTTCAACTGGATCTGGTGGAAACTCGATAAGCACGGGAATGGTGGCTTGCGCCTCAATCGACTTGCCCGACTCATTGCCAGCCATATCCTTCGCCGTTACGGCGAACCTGTAGGAAGTCCCCGGTGTCAAACCGGATAAAGAGTACGTTGTTGCCGTAATCAGACTAGGCACTACCGTCCATGTCGTTCCGTTGTCACTCGAGTAATATACGATATAGCCAGCCAGATCGGCTTCTGCAACTGCCAGCCACTCTAGATCGACTTTACCGGCACCCGCTGTAGCCATCAGTCCCGCAGGCACTGCCGGCGGCAGGTGATCGGGAACGGCTAGCGGTCTTACAGAAACGGCGCTAGACTTCGCTGATTCGTTACCGCTGAGGTCTAGGGACGTAACAGCAAAGGTATACAGCATGCCATAGGTTAACTGTGTCACTGTGTAAGTCGTTTCGGTTACCGTTAAGGAAGCCATGCCCCACGTTACCCCATTGTCCGTGGAGGTATATATCCGATACCCCGCTAGGTCTGATTCACTTCTCGCATTCCACTGAAGACCAGCTTCGCCCACCCCAGCAGAAGCTGACAACCCGGTCGGCACCTCTGGCGGAGTGACATCAGCTCCTTCAAGCGGCACGGCAGTGACCGCCGGCGATTTAGTGGATTCATTCCCACTTCTGTCCACTGCGCTAACAGCAAAGGTGTAGGGAGTCCCAGCTATCAAATGACTGGCCTGATACGTAATTCCTGTCACGGTTGAGGCGGGTCCCCAGCTTAAGCCTCCATTCGTTGAGGCATATAAGTTATAGTGGAGCAGATCCGTGTCAGCCACCCCATTCCAGCGAAGATCGACCGCACGCACATTGGCAGTTGCCGAGAATCCGCTCGGGATGGCCGGAGGCGTCCGATCCGGCGTGCCGCCGTTGCCGTCTCCATTGCCACCGCCGCTGCCGCTACCACTGCCACCACCATTGCCAGGCGGTTTATTCATATCAGACAGCCGTAGGACTCCTAGATCTCGAACCTCTCCAGGTCCCGCAGCCTTCAGCTCTTGCTTTACATACTGAATTCGGCATTTGCACCCGCTAGGATTCGTCTCCTCTTGATCTAGAACGTGCATAAAAGCAGGAACATCACCACGATAGAGAACTGCATCCTCTTGTTGTTCAAGCACCATCCCCCGATAATTGCGTTCGGGCAATACATAAGCTGTGAAGGCACCTTGTGAATCGGTAACAGCAAAGAATGTTGGGTTCGTTGCAAAAGCTAGCACAATACCGGCAACTCCCTTACCATCCTCGCCCAGAACTGATCCTTTGAAGACAGCAGCTTGCACAGCGTTCAGCTGGGCGCTTTCCATTCCCTTACGGAAATGTACGGCTTCATGAGCCGATGAACCTACAGCGCCTGCCGTTACCTCGTATTGTCCATATGGCAATCGCAAGGAAAGC
Source organism: Paenibacillus sp. J22FR83 (assembly GCF_059691955.1). NCBI lineage: Bacteria > Bacillati > Bacillota > Bacilli > Caryophanales > Paenibacillaceae > Paenibacillus > Paenibacillus sp. J22FR83. The sequence goes on along the minus strand of NZ_JCAUAM010000008.1, from coordinate 348,777 downwards.
ACGCCATCTGCATTCGTCATCCCCCACTCTCGAACCGAGCGTTCTCCTTGATCGTGCAAAGTAACATGAGCATTAGCCAACGGCTCGCCATTCGGCCCGTTCACCTTAACACTGAAGGGCTGAGGCTGAGCATCCTTCTGACTCAACCAGACCCGGTGTAGAAGCAAGGCAATCTCGGCCCGTGTCAGAGGATTTCCGCCTTTAAACGTTCCATCTGGGTAACCACCCATGAACCCTTCTTTGGACATGGCAGCGACCGCAGGCCCAGCCCAATCGGGAATGACAGCCTTATCCTGATATCCCAGGGAGCCCCCATGTTCTAGATTCAGCAATCGAGTAAAGATCACAGCAGCTTCCTGACGAGTAACTGGGGCATGAGGCCGGAATGTACGGTCGGCAAACCCTTGTACCCAACCTCTTCTTGCGGCCGTCTGTACGTGCCCCGCAAACCACTCCTCCTGCACATCCTGAAACAGGATGGTGCCTGGTTGTTCTTCCCCTTCTAGTTGCAAGGACTCTGCAGCGCGACCGATTAAAGCTGTCATTTCTGCTCTAGTGACCAAGCGGTCTGGCTGAAATGTACCATCTTCATAACCTTCAATCAGCTTTGCTTGGAGCAGATCCTCAATCTGAGATTTGGCCCAATCCGGCAAAATTTCTCCTGAAGAATCCACAGCTGCCTGCCCCAAAGCCTCTTGGCTAGGAGCTGCCACTACTATCCCCTCATTTCCTATTGGAATAATAGAAGTCAGACATAGACTAAAAATGAGTGCAACACTTGCCATTTTACGCATGATAAGCATCATAAAAATTCCCTCTACCTCCTTCGTTCTTTGAACGTTGTATCGCTCCTGCGTCACTTTCCTCTGTATAGCTTACATCGAGGGAAATCCTGGAAAATAGAGGAGGGTGTTCCTGATTTTACGGGAAGCTTTGGGAGCATTTTCGGGAAAGTAGTGGGAAATAGTTGGGATGCTTTCACCCATCACGGCTATACAACTATCTTCAAACAGCAAAATAACCCTCTCTGGTTCGCACCAGTTAAGGGTTATTATCGTAGGCACCGGATCGAATATTGGTAAGAACCAACGGAATCGACAACACACTGACCTGGGTAAGGTATACGGGGTTTAATGCGTCTTTTGAATCGCTTGCCAAATCGCGGTTATTTCCCGCTTCGAATAGGTCGAAGCACGCGCTGGATCGTAGCGGACACTTTCATAGATGTGAGCGAAAGCCATCAATGCCTGTTGTTGCCCTTGATGGGTCACCTTAAGATTCATGACGTATTCGCGCACCGTTTGATTGGCTGGCTTAACACCGTATTTGCGGAAAAGCTGTCTCCACAAACGGTCCATATACGGTGTCAAAGGATGGTGCTGATAGCCAGGTCCATGATCGTAATTCGGGAACGCCACTCTTCTATGCAACAAGTACCCTTGCCGTCTTAGTACGAAATATAGACCAACAAGTAAACCGATACAGCCCATAAGAACGAAAACAACACGCTTATAAGCCTTTACGAATTGGATAAGATTATTCTTCCCTGTATGCAACCATTCACCTGATTGGGCGATGACGGATCGAGTCACCGGCGTATTCGTAAGGGATGCCGTCATTCCCAACTGCTCCATGGTTGCAGTCGTCAACATATCCCTCGGTTGATCCGCGGATATCCCTGAGAAACCCGGTGTCGGCTCGAATGGCACCCAACCCATCGACGGGAAGTAGACCTCAACCCATGAATGCGCATCTTGATTGCGAACGACAACCTCATGCAGCCCATTATCATCGATTGCACCTACGGTTCCTTGAGCGAATCCCTTCACCCATCGAGCGGGGACTCCGACAGAACGAAGCATAACGACCATCGCCGTGGAAAAATGATCACAATACCCCGTTCGATCCACGAACAGGAAATGACTGACGAAATCTTCGCTGCGGCTGGGATTGGTAGGCTTTTCGAGACTGTAGGGAAAGGTTTGACTCAAATATTGCTCAATCGCTACGGCCTTGGCATAAGGCGTCAACCGATTCTCGGTGACTTGTTCGGCCGTGCTCCGTACTGTCCTCGGTAGCGTTGCGGGCAATTGCAAATATTCGTTAGTAATCGCTTCTGGGTAAGCGCCAATGTCTGTGTTCAATAGCTCCGGATTTTCCTTAACGGGCTGAACGGTGATTTTGTAATACGATAGCGGTTCTGCGATTTCCGGCAAGGTTGTTAAGTCACTCGTTTCGGAAGTCCGAAGACTTCCCGGTGACAGCAGCTTCCCTTTTTCACTCAAAAGCATGTCTACACTACGCAGTTGACCACCAACGAATAATTGTTTATTCGCAAACTTCCCATCCAGTAGAATCTCTTGCTGCACAACAGGAGAAGTTAACGATGGCGCAGAGGCTATAAAAGGCTCTAGCTTTTGAGTGGGCTGGCTCCAGCCTTTGCCATCGTAGAAGCTTTTGGATTCGCCGCGCCAGTAAGTTACTTCGGAGGTTTTGGCCGTGAACACGGATGACGTGTCCACCTGGAGTGGACCACCTAAGGAGGTATCGTTCTGGCCATAACCCGAAGTCGCTACAGCGGGACTTACTCCCGTTTCCTCCTCATAAAGCTCAAACAAACGATCATACCAATGCGCCCAGCTCACTGGCTTCATCAAAGGCTCGGCATCCGTTTGTTTCGCCGACAGCCAACCAACGCCCGATAATATGCCGACAACGATCACGCTGACGATCAGCCATTGCACATAACTACGTGAACGTACGGCCGTTACACGATAGGTCTGTTCGATTCTCGACAGATTGAGAATGGCCATCAGAAGCAGTCCATAACCTAGTGTCCGTACAATTCCTTGCACGGTATCTGCTCCTAGTACGAGCTGAATGCCTACGAGATAGATCAAGGTAGCCATCACAAACCAAAGACTGTGCTGCCTTTGGAGCATTAACGCTTGAACAACCGAGAGGAGCAGCGCCCAACCCATTAGAAACAGAAGCGTGCGCATTTCGCCGCTGATCATGTCAAAATGAGCCTGTACGATATAGAGCATATCTTGCACGAGCGTTCTCGCGAGCGAGAGAATCCATCCTCCAGCAAGCACGGTATCTCGGTTAAACATATAACCTATAAAAACCAGAATTATGCTGGACTTTGCCAACCAACCCCATCCATAAGGGACGCGGAAACAATCCAGTGCAAGACACAGAGCAAACACCACTAGAATCGGTCCAATTTGGATCACTTCATCGCCCATCCAGGCCAAAGGTCGCAGCCATTCCGAGAGAAGGAGAAACAGCAACAAGGTGATGAGACCATCTCGGAAGAGATTATTGTGCGCCTGCGGCTGGTTGTCTGCGCGGAAGATGAGCTGTGATGGGTGATGGGATGAAGTGTCTAGGTGGGTGGGATTCATATTGCTAGCGTGCGGATTGTCTAGGTGTGCGTTACTTGACTGGGAAGATCGTAAGTTCGATGTGTCCGAACGTGAAGATCCTAAGTCTGAAGTGCCCGAACGTGAAGATCCTAAATCCGAAGTGCCCGAACGTAAAAATCCTAAGTGCGATGCGCGAGAGCGCGTGTGCCCCCCGCGGCGTGGTTCAAGCGGTTGCATCCTGAGCACCCCCTTGCCTTGGCCACTGGCTCTGCGGATGCGGCACTTCCGTGAAGCTGCAGCCTACGGCCTGCAGCTGGGAAGCCCCCTCTCGCTCTGCGACCGAGAGGGAAGGCCGCGCGTGCACGTAGATCACGTGCACGGCCCTGCGCCTGGTGCGCGCGTCAGCAACCGCGCGCACCAGCGCCACATCCAGCGTCGATGTGATGCACAGCATCGACGCTTGGGGCGGCAAGTCCCCCGCCTCTTTCCTGACGAGGTCAGGAAAGGGCATGGCGGGCTTGCCGCCAACGCTCGCGAGTACTTCGTACGCGAGCGTCAGATCGGGGCGAATCGTCGGCGCGATTCGCCTCGCCTGAGAGGAGCTGCAGGCGAAGCCGCAGCTCTCTCGCCCGCCCGCGGCGGCTTCGAAGAAGCCGGCCGCCAGGGCGACGCCCTTCTCAAGCAGCGGCTGAGCCGCCTCAGCTTGGCCCGCCGCAGGCGCCACATCGAGCAGCAGCATCCACTTCGTGGAGGCGGCCTGCTCGGGGTCTTTGGTCATCAGACGGCTCAGGCGAGCCGTCGATTTCCAGTGGATGCGGTGATACGGATCACCGCTGACGTAATCGCGAACGGAGCTGACCAGCGGCGTTTCGCCCTTTGAACTAAGCGGTGTAGAACCTTCATCGGATTGAAACGTCATCCCGCTCCGCCCCAAAGCATCCGGTCGTGGATACACAACATAACGCTGTAAATCTTCTCTCTGTACTTTGCGCAGTGCGAAACCAAAGAGATCTCCCGCAGCAGCTTCAAGATGAGTGAAGCGATAGCTTCCTCGCATGAGATGAGTGATTCGGTAAGGCAGTATAATGGACTTCTGGAACCAAGGGAGAAGCAGCTTGCTGTACGTCAGCTTTCTCCCACTTCCTTCATGAATCCACGTTTCTTTCAAGAGCAGCCACGGTAAAGGAACCCATGAACGATGCTGGAGCTCCAGCACAATCGTCACATCTTCACCCGCAAGAAACACGTCACCTGATAGGCGCCGATTCACATTCAAACCTTTCAGCGCAAATACATAAAATAATCCTGCCTGTATCCAGATCAAGGATAAACAAATACCGAGATACCACACAGCAAATCCGCCTTGGCGATACGCCAAAAAGACCACCAACATACAACTGACGAGCAGTATCGTCGTCTTCCCCCAGCTTCTCATGTGATGGCCCCCTACTTCGCTGTAACGTAACGAAGAACTGGTGTTTGCATGCCATCTAGCAGGCTTTGAAGAATCAGATCGGACGAGCGCCCCATCATGCGGGCATCTGAAGTCAGAATAAGGCGGTGTGTCCAAACAGGTAAAACCAAGTCTTTAATATCATCAGGGACAACGAAGCTTCTCCCTTTCACGTAAGCCGAGGTTTGTGCCCCTCGCATCAACGCATAGGACGCCCGCGGGCTTGCACCTACGTAAAAATCAGCATGATCCCGCGTTGCTAAAGCTAAACGAACGATGAAATCCTTCAACGTGTTATCCACATGGACCATGGACGCTTCTTTCTGCAATTGCACAAACTCATCCTGCACGATAACAGGTTTCAAGCTTTCCAATGGGTGACGATCCTGTAGTCGATCCAGCATCAGAATCTCTTGATCATGCGAGGGGTAACCAAGTGAAAGCTTCATCATGAAACGGTCCATCTGCGCTTCCGGAAGCGCGTACGTGCCTTCATAATCCATCGGATTCTGTGTAGCAATGACAACGAAAGGTTTCGGCAGTTCGTAACTTGTGCCGTCAATCGTCACTCGCTTCTCTTCCATCGCTTCCAAGAAAGCAGACTGCGTCTTCGGAGAAGTCCGATTACATTCATCTGCAAGTACGACAGACGTCATCAAGGGTCCTGGCCGGAACTCAAATTCATTGCTTTTGACATTCCAAACAGAAACACCGGTCACATCCGAAGGAAGCAAATCTGGCGTACATTGAATTCTCTTAAACTCGCAACCGATCGTTTTGGCCAGCGCGCGTGCTAGCATGGTTTTACCAACACCTGGAACGTCCTCTAGCAGCAGATGCCCGCCGCTCAACATGGCAATGAAAGCTTTCTCTATCGTTTCTCTTTTGCCTACGATTACTTTCTCTACGTTCATGATCATCCGTTCCACGAGAGGCTGCGGTTGATCGAATATTCGGGTTTTCGATGCCATAGTCAAGAAGCCTCCTTTATAAGGGTATGCTTCTAGTTTTTCCATCTCTCTACTCTTTTAGACATTAGCTTCCCATTGCAAATAGAGAGTTTGTGAGAATCGTATTATTTTCTTTGAAAAAATGAAGGGGACGCAGCGCCATAGAAACCCCACGGTAGTCAGGATCGATCACAGCATTCGTAATCTGGCCGCCGAGTGACACGATCGTTTTGCGCAAAGGTACGATAATTTGATTATCTTGCATGTTCATATCTGCTAGCGAATAAGAGGCTGTTTGCTTACCTAAAGTAAACAAATGAATACTTCTATTCACAAGATCGTAGTCCAAATCATAAATGCCATAATGGGCACTGGCTGTCATCGTATCCGCTTGCCATGCCACTTTCCCACCCATCTTCTCGATCAGATAGCGCAGAGGCAACTCGATTTGATTCGCATGTAGTTTATAAATAGAAGGTTCTATCGTAAATGTATTACCCCCAAGCACATGAACCTGCAAAGGTAGAGCAGCTTGCTTCGCTAACATACGGGCAGCCTCAGCTTCTTCTTCCTTCTTCGCTTTAGCCTTCTCCTCCGCTTCGGCCTCCAGCTGCTGAGCCAGCCGTTTTTCCTCTTTCTTGGCAAGCTCTGTTGGACTAGGGTGTGCCGCAGCATACTGCTGTGTCTGGTCTACCAGCGCTTGAAATTGCTTGAAGCTCATGTTCCGCGACCATTTTGGCTTCGTGATTGCGAATTGTTTCGGTTTCACTTGTTCCGTTAACGTAGCGAACGTGTACCCTAGCTTTTTGTAATAGCTAATGACTTGAGGTAACACTTGCACGGAAGATTCATGACCCGTTCCATCGTGAAATAAAATATTAATCTCGTGATCGAGAGGGGAAGCCTTCACCGTCTGCCAAATTTCATTCACAGGCACATTGGCTCTCTTAGAGTCCCCACTATCAACATTCCAGTCATGTATGATATATCCGGCTTGTTCCATCAGGTAATAGTAGTTCGCATCGAAATTCGTTGCTGTCCCGCCAGGCGCGCGCACGAGTTGGGGACGTATCCCCACAATATTAGAAATAACGTCCTCGCTGCGTTGAATTTGGTTCCAGAAGGTTTGAAAATCACTATAAAGCTCTTTATATACATGATTATAGGTATGATTGCCAATGGCATGACCGTCGTTTACGATTCTCTTAAGTTCATTCGGATGCGCTTTCGCTTGTTCACCTAGTACAAAGAACGTTGCTTTAACTTCTTCTCTATCTAAAATATCCAATACCTGATTCGTCAATTTGCTAGGACCATCATCAAATGTCAGATACACAGTAGGCTGCTCCGGTGTTACGTAAGTCCGCTCACTCTTCAGTCGCTTCCCTGCTTGAAGTTGCTGGAATGCCTCTTGTACGGCTGGGTCCCCTTCATTGTCTGCGGCTTGGGCTGGCATCCTACCAACCAAGAGTGAAACTAGTAAAACAACAACCATCATGATTTGAAAACGTAGTCGTCCGTTGTTTGGAGCCTGTACCTGTGAGCGCATCCGATGATCCCTCCGCATGTTCTATCATTTTGACATCTGATAGATTATATGGGCGGAGGTGCGAGAGTATGACACGAAAAAACGGCTTGCAACGGTACGGATTTTACGCATTTGTACACATTTGAATTAAATGGAAAATATGCAGCTATTCATAAGAGTTTCCTTTGAAAACTAGAATTAACTGTAAAATATGTAGTTAAAATCATCTTTTTCTTTGAAATCAACTAAAATGTTTGTAATTAGCTGTATCCTTTACGAACAAAAAACGATCCCTCTCCACAAGGAGAAGCATCGTTTGAGGTTGATCGTATTCGTCCTCTACTTCATTTCCATCACAGCATCCAACACGGACTGCACATGATTCTTTATCTTCACTTTGCTCCACTCTTTCACAATGTATCCTTTTTCATTGATAAGGAACGTCGATCGAATGATGCCCATGTACTCGCGGCCATACAACTTTTTCAGGGCCCATACCCCATACTTTTCTGCTATTTTATGATTGGTGTCCGAGAGCAGGAGGAAGGGAAGCTCATACTTCGCAATAAACTTATCGTGCGATTTCAACTCATCTGGGCTGATGCCAATCACTTCAACGCCTAATTCAGCAAACTTGCCGTTATAATCTCGAAAGTCGCAGGATTGCTGTGTACAGGTCGGTGTATTATCTTGTGGGTAAAAATAAATAACGACTTTACGCCCTTTATAATCGGCTAAAGAAACTTTCTCTCCGTTCGAGGCAGGCAGCGTGAAGGCTGGCGCCTTGCGCTTGGTTACTGCCGGTTCATTGACTTTTTTCACTATGACTCTCTCCTCTTTCTTGTCTTGCTAGGTAACGCCTGACTTCCTCCCATTATGCGACATTCACCTTGCGACATCAAACGAAAAAAACTGCTAAGAATTACAATGTATTCCGAGCAGCTTTCTATGAGAAAAGGTTAAGACCTCACGCTTCCGTTCGCCTTGTATCGAGGTGCCTCAATTTATCAGGATTCATGACGAGGTAGAAAGCTTTGATCTGCCCATCCTCCAATAGGAACGTCATCACATTATGGGGCTGATCATTCACATACGCAACAATACCTAGTTGTTTGTTTACCGTCATAAAGGTTGAGCGATAGCTCTCGGGCAATTTGGCTAAAACCCCAGATAGGAACTTGGCAATTCTCTCCGCTCCTAGAATAGGGTTGGTCGCCGCATTCACCTTGCCTCCGCCATCAGAGTACAGAACTGCATCGGATTTCACGATCGTTAACAATTGCGCAATATTCCCCGACACTAGCGCTTGCACGAATTGTTCCACGACGGCTGTCGTTTGATTAACATCCTGTGATTTGAGCGGTAACTTCGGTTCACTTCCCCGCCCCTCTGCCGGAAGGCTTATCGCATTCTTGGCACGACGGAAAATTTGGCGGCAATTCGCGCTGCTTTTGCCCACGATATCGGCGATTTCATCATATTCATACTGCAGGACCTCGCGAAGCAGGAAGACTGCCCGCTCTACCCAAGACAGCTGCTGCAAGAGCAAGAGATATGCGGTGGATAGCGATTCTTTGTGTGAATAGGCGAGCTCAGGTTCGATCTGATGATCTGTACTAGGTGTTACGAGTGGCTCTGGCAACCAAGGCCCGATGTAGACCTCTCGGTTTTTGCTGGCTGATCGCAGGTTGTCGATACAGCGGTTGGTCACGATTTTGCATAGATACGCTTTGGGATTGTGAACATGATCTAGATTCGTCTCATTGGCGTACAGAAACGCCTCTTGCACGACATCCTCCGCATCCATCACACTGCCTAACATGCGATAAGCAAGTGAGAACATCAATGGTTTATAGGATAGATAGATCTGCTCGGACGCTTCTGCCCCTGTGATTTCCATCTTGCCACACCTCCCGTCTCTACTGTTGATAGCATCATTTTAAGCGAACTGCGGTGTTTTTAAAATAGCCCGAGCCGCACGTCTTGCACTAGCCGCTGAAGCATCAGCCAACATCTCGCCATGACTGACCCAGTCACCAGCTACATAGAGACCCCGAACACCTTCAACTGCAGGCCCTATTTGCAGATTGGATTTCCCCACATGCAACGTGTCATGGACGACCGTCATGTTCGGCAGAAACTGTTTGGTTACGACTTCTTGTTCCCAACCTGGATGTAGGGTCGTCATGGCAGCCTTAAGGGCTTCCTCATCTTCTTTCGGATTACTTTCCCCAGATCCGTTATATTTGACCATATGCACGACGAGTGTGCCATCCTCACTCAGCTTGGCATTTAAAGTGTGATGCGAGAAAAAGATGGGTTGGTCCAGCGCAATCGCCACATTTCTGCCTGGAACGGAGAGCTTCTTCAATCCTAAGTCTAGACATGCAGCTTTCGAAGGACGCGCTTCGTCCTTCCACTGCCTCAATATCGTGTGGTCAGCATCCACGACTAGCTTGTAGGTCTCCGACGGGGACGCAGTGCTGATGACATGCGATACCTCTATCATTTCGTCATGAGCAAGTTTGATGCCCTGTACCTGACCGTTCACGTGTACGATCTCTTTCACGTCAGCGCCACTTAAGATGTGGACACCTGCATCCATTGCTTTTTGTTGGAGCTGATCGACGATTGTTTGCCAGCCTCCATTGATGTAAAGTACTCCTTTTAACGAGCGTTGTACCTGCCCTAGTACTGGACCAGCAAGCTGATGATCTGGATCAAATGTGTATGTTGCCGTTCGGCACAATGAGTAGAAAATATGACGAACCATCGGATCCGCAATTTCTTGCTCTGCCCACCGTCTGAGCGGTGTGTTTTCAACTTTGCTCGCATCCATTTTGGTTAACCGTATGACAAGTCGCAGCAGTCCCAGTTTCCCTGACCAGGTGAGCAGCTTCGATGTGAGCATGCTTAGCGGTGTTGCCGGCATGGGCGCGACCCCTTGGTTCCACAACGCATTGACCTTCGCAGATGGTGGACCCCCTTCGAGGCGAATACCTAACTCTTGCAGAATACGAAAAGCTTCTCCCTTACGGTATAGAGCGTGGCCCCCCAGGTTAAAAAGCACACCGTTTTTCTTATTCGTCATCGCTCTGCCGCCCATTCGTCCCGAACGTTCCAGCAGAACAACACGTCTGCCCCCTTTCGCTACTTCAAGTGCAGCAATGAATCCAGCTAAGCCCCCGCCAATAACGGCTGTATCGTATTTGGTCATGTTCATCATCCTCCAGTTTCGCTTTTATATGACTTAAGGCGAATTAGGAGTGCGTTTTGTGACAAGTGCAGAAAAAATTATTTCTGCGCGCTGCTCAGGTGAGGTGGGGGAGGGCTAATTTGTTTTCGGGCAATGGGGATGGAGATGGGGGGATGAGGGTAAGTGAACTTGACGGGCCACTTTCGGACATGAATGGAGGTGGATGAGGCGGGAGGGGAGTGTTTAGCTGTATAACCTACAGCTATTCCTGCAGATTAGACGCTTTCTCTAGAATAGCTGTAAAAACTACAGTTAAAATATCGAATAACCGAAGAAACCGGATAATCGAAGGAAAATAGATGTAGGAAAGCAAGTTATACGTTCAGAAACGCGAAATTCGGTTCGAATAGCTGTAGGAAGTCCAGTTAGTTAGACCACCGACAGTTAACAACGTGCGCGCGTAGTTGATGAGATCGGTTACAACGCAATAACTCCCGCGAAAAATAATCCACAGGTACATTTCTGTGGATATCTTGGCATGTGGATATGTTAATATGCACGAAATAAGTTATGCACACCAGGGACTTAAGTCCCTGTGGACTTGTGGACAACTCTGTGGATAGTTGTGTGTAACGATAACAAAGTGGCATTACCTATTGGAGAAACATCCTCTGAGATGCCCCTGTTTACTTTTGTAATCACACTATCTAAGGTTGCCGTTACACTTTTCCATCACCCGCCATCCGCCGCACTCCCCCAATATAACAGAGCCCCATTCCTCTATTCGCCAAATTATTCACAAATTCCAATATGTACGGAACGAGGTTCCGCTATTTCATCGAATTACGCTCCCAAGCTTCAAATTCCTGCTGAAATAGCGCCCTCACGTTCCGTTGCGTCTTAGAAGTGGCTGTTCTCGGCGAATAACGGAAACTCGTTCCGCATCTCCAAGAAAACGAACCCCTTACGACTACTTATACTTACTACCCTCAAGCGTAACTCCCTTATGCAGCCGCAAGGCTTCACGCCAATAGTAGCCTGCAATGGCTATATCGAAGATACCTAGGCCCATCGGGTTAAAAAATACGTGCTCCTGCGCTCCCACCCCAGCTAGCTCGTCGCGCAGCACGACATCGGCTAAGGTGCGCACGTCCGATTCCTGTAAGTTGTACCGCAGATGCAGTTGCTCGATATCTGTCCCCTCACGGCATACCTCGCGCCAATCATCTACAATGATCGCTTTCACGCCAGCGACGCTTTCTGGTTTATAGTCCCGGAGGGAGACATTGAGCAGAAGCGCACCTTGAGGCGGGGCCTCATCAATGTACCTCTCCGCCGACACCGTGCATGTCATAATGACATTAGCCTCGCGATAGCCTACGCGCCAATCATGAATGACCTGCGTCCTGCTCTGAATTGCTTCCGGAATCGTCTCCATCTCGACACCATTCAAATCATAAATCCGCACCTCTTCAATCCATTCGCCGAATAAAGCGGTACACATATCCAGATGCAGGCGCCCAATAGGTCCCCACCCGATTAAGTGAATACGCAGACGCTCAGGCTGCCTTGCTTTCACAAATTGACTCAACATGACACCGCTCACCGCTGCGGTCCGCAGACCGTTTAACAGTCCGCTGTGGATAAATGCCAGTGGCTCACCTGTTGAAGGCTTATTCAGAATCAGCGTATTATGAGCCCGGGGAAGTCCCATAAGGCGATTGTCTGGAAAACTCGCAATCCATTTAATCCCCGAAATATCGATGCTACCGCCTACATAGGCAGGCATGGCAATAATCCGGTTTTTGGGATCACGAAAACGTAAGTATGGCTTCAAGGGATGCGCACAATCCCCGTTATCTTGTATGGCAACGACATCTTGAATGATATCGGTTAGCTTCTTCCAATCGATTCCGATTTCTCGGATATGGTCATCCTGTAAATACAACATTCGCTAGTCTCCCATGCTAGTTACTCGGTATATACCCTATTTCTCGCCCAACCCATTCATCGTTGTACACCGTATTCAAATACCGTTCACCACGATCCGGCAAAATCGCCGCAACAACGGCTCCCGCAGGAATGATTCCACTCATTCGTTGTATCGCTGAAATAACGCCCCCGGAGGAAGCACCAGCTAGAACGGCCTCTTCACGAACTAAGGCACGGCAGCCCTCCACACACTCCCTGTCGGATACATAGATGACCTTGTCCGCAACATCATGCCGATGCAAGCCAGGCGTGATACCTGCGCCGAGTCCAGGGAATTTCCTCGACCCCTTTTCCCCGCCAAAAATAACACTGCCTTCGGCATCCACCGCCACAATCTGTGTCGACCATCCACGACTTCGGATATACTCCATACATCCTCGAATCGTTCCACAGGAGGAAACACCGCAAAACAAATAATCAACCGCCCCTAATTGCTCCCCAATTTCCCGCATCGTTGTTTCACTATGAGCCAGCGCATTGTCCGGGCTTGCGTACTGATTCGTCCAGTAGGCATGAGGGATTTGACTCACAAGCTCTGCTACTCGCCGGATGCGAGCTGGCAGAAATTCCCCCGTCGCTTCATCCGGTACTGAGACGAGGTCAATTTCACCGTGGAAGCTGCGGATGATTTGCAAATGCTGCTGCGTCGTACGCGGATCGACAACACAGATGAACCGTAGCCCGAGATAACGACAGAGCTGAGCCAGACTGATCGCGAGGTTGCCCGAGCTAGACTCCACGATGACACTCTCGCTCGTCACCTCGCCGCGACGGATTGCCTCCCGCAGCATGAACAGAGCCGGCCGATCCTTCGCGCTGCCGCCAGGGTTCATCCACTCCATTTTGCCATAAACATCAAAGGGTTGATCTTTAAACAAACGCGACAGCCGAATCAAGGGCGTATGCCCGATCGCACGGACAATTCCACCTTCAAGTTCCATTCACTTCACGCTCCTTTATGTGTAAAAAATCTTTTTATTTTTCACGGAGGTGCGGTTCTGTGAATCCTCAAAGGTGCCCCCGATAACTTGGATACCATCCAAAAGTTTGGCCTTAATCATCATGCCGATCGCTGGAATGTGGTTCTCGACATCCGCACGAATGCTGTTCAGAACCGCAGGCGTCGCCAGCGCACTGTAGATATACACAGTTAAGGCATTGACACTCACCTGCACACGAACACTGGCTTCACGCAGATGACGATACACGACATCCTCGATGTCATAGATACTTATTTTCTCCCCATGCTTCAGGTCGGGCCCGATGCGCTTGACGATACTCTGAAAGCTCTGCGTTGGAACGCCGTCCACATCAATAACTTTCAGATCGCGCACAACATCATACGTCACATAGCGCAGTGCCGGAAACGAATCCCTCACTGTCGAAGTAAGCACCAATACTTGCTCTAACTTATCCGGCAGCGGCTCCAAGTCCGCACCTAGAAGCTCAGGCTGGATCCCCTCTGCGAGGAGCCCTTCCGCCAATAAATACCTACCATAAACGTGGGAAAAGTAGGCAATGGTCCCAATCTCGATAGATCCATACGTATCGGTGACTTGCGTCTCCGCTATCCCCAATCTTTCGGCCGTGCGCTGTCTCCATCCGGGAGAAGCAATTTCCCCAACTAGAATGACATGCTGGATGCCATACGCTTCAGGATTCTCCGACGCTTGCATAATCCGATCCAAAATGGAAGGCATCGTGTACAGCACCTCGGGTCTAAAGCTTTGAAGCCGTTCAATATGCTCCTCGATCGGAAGCCGAAAGGATACCGATTCTACCTCCATACCGAGCTCGCGGAATACCTCGACAGCCGTTGCCTCCGCGTGCCCTGTTCCCATGTCTGCCATCGCAGTTCGATAACTAGTGCCTGCCAGAATAGTGCGGAACACATCCCCTTTAATTCTCAGGTAATCCTCTTCGTCGGATTGGGAATAAAAGATGGTCTTACGCCGTTTCGAACTCGTACCTGACGTTAGATAGCGATTCATTGGCTCCTGCAGAAATGGATTGGTATCTGCATAATAATGCGATTCCAACATTCCAGCTGTCACTAGCGGCATTGCAGCGAGTTCTTCCAGCTCGTGTCCTGGCAACAACCAGGGAAATTGCCGTTTCATCTTCTGAATAACTTCCTCTACGCGCATAGATGTGCGGCTCCTCCTCTCAGCTCTAGTAACTGAACCTGTTCTCCAAATCCACCTGACTACATATTCTATGCGCCCTTCCCGCCTATCGTTCTTTTTTCCTAATTTCCTACCTAATTCCCTGTTCACCCGTCCCCAGTGTCGTTCATATCATAGTGAAATAACGTAACGCGGAACTCCGTAGAGAGAGGATCATTTCCATGACAAGTTCACTGAAAGCCGTCTCAAGCAAATGGATAAAAACACGCATTATGCAGCGGAATGTGAAATTAAGTAAATATGTGCCTGCGACACACCCTTTTGATCGAAATCGACTATCGACCATGCTCACCCGGCACGGTATGCTCTACGTTAAACCCGACATCGGTTCGCTCGGAATTGGCGTTATCCGCGTTGAGAAACGCAGTGGTACTTACCGCTATCAAAGCGGCACGCGCATCTTTCATTTTCAGACATTCGATAAGCTGTATCTCTCCCTGAGGCACCGCTTCGGCACCAAGCGTTATCTCATTCAAAAAGGTATTCACGTGCTAACGCACGAAGGCAATCCCTACGACTTCCGTGTCATGATCCAGCGAAACCCTTCGGGCAGATGGGAATGCACAGGAACTGCAGCCCGGGTCGCACACCCGCAGAAAGCTGTCACCAATGGCAGTCAAGGCGGCACCATCTACAGCCCTTATGATCTCCTGTCACCGCGAATCGGTGTCCAAGCAACAACTCTTCTCCTGCATGAAATGGAAAAAATATCACACCTTACCGCGGGTCAACTCAGCCGCTCCTACCCAGGCATGAATGAGCTCGGCATCGATATTGCCGTCGATCAAAGGCTGAAGCCATGGATCCTCGAGGTCAACACACGACCCGATCCCTGTCCCTTCACCAAGCTGGCGGATCAAACCATCATCCGCAGAATCGTCCGCTTCGGCAGAGCCAATGGCCGGAAGTATGATTTGACGTGCTCGAAGGCGAAGAAGGCGCCTAAGCGGCGCTTCTCGACTGCATCTTTAGATCAGGAGCAGCCGCTTCCGAGTGCAGAACCTTCTGCTCACCCTTTTTCAGAACCGTTTCCTGAGAAAGAATGATTAATATCGAGGTTACAGCTCCCTTTCCGACGGATTCCTCGGCGGCTTCACGCTGTAAGCGTGTTTTTCACCGTTACAGCTCCCTTCCGGACGGATTCCTCGACGGCTTCACGCTGTAAGCGTGTTTTTCACCGTTACAGCTCGCTTCCGGACCGATTCCTCGGCGGCTTCATGCTGTAAGCGTGTTTTTCACCGTTACAGCTCGCTTTCCGACTCATTCCTCGGCGGCTTCACGCTGTAAGCGTGTTTTTTCACCGTTACAGCTCGCTTTCCGACTCATTCCTCGGCGACTTCACGCTGTAAGCGTGTTTTTCACCGTTACAGCAGTTTCCATACAAAACAGGCCGTCCCACAAGGTTAATCACCTTGTAGGACGGCCTGTTGATTTGAGCTATGAACCTGCGCCGCGATAACGCTTCACGCCAATGTTCCACACCGTGATGCCCAGCGCACTAAACGCGATGCCCACCACCGGGGTAAGCAAAGCAAACCATTTCCAGTTCTCTGGATCAATGAAATAGGCTGCCGGGTAAAAGCCCACGAATGCAAAAGGCAGTATCCACGTCAGAATACTCCGCAGCAATTTATTATAGATCGTTGCCGGGTAACGCCCGTAGTTCTGAATGTTCCATATCAACGGCAGGATACCTGTTGGCGCATCCGAGAAGAACGCTAGCGAGGTCAATGAAATGTATACACCTGCATAAATCAGAATCGAACCCACCACCATGACGATGAAAATCAGCGGATCATGCCAATGGAACGGCAGGTCCAACTGCACCCAGGAGTAGATCATGACGACCAAGCCTCCCAATGCACTGAACATCGAGGCAGGATCGAGATTCTCCATCATCAGCTGCCACAGATTATACGCTGGCCGCGTTAGGATACGATCCATTTCCCCTTTGACAATGTAGCGCTCACTAAAGCCCCACAGATTAAAAAAGGAAATAAATATGCCATAGGGGATCATAAAATAACCGTAGATGAACAAAATTTGTTCTTGATTCCAGCCGCCCATCGATTGCGTTTGCATAAAAACGACGAGAATGAAGAATAGATTCAGTCCATTGAATAACAAATCGGACAGCACTTCAATCCAAAAATCGGATCGGTAGGTGAGCCGCGTTTTCATGTAGTTTTTGAAATAGTCGAAAACGAGGGTGATATAAAACATGCGTTACCCTCCTTGTACGAATAAACGTGTTTTGGATTTTACCCACAGTGCATAGATCGGAATAATCAGAATCAAGAACCAGAGTACTTGTACGCCAAAGTTTTGGAGTATAGCGTTGCCCGTTATTTTGCCGGTAAACACTGCGCTGGGTAAATAAGTAATGGCCTGAAAGGGCAGCCATTCAAGAATCGACTTGGACCATCCTGGGAAAAATGAGATCGGGATAATGAGCCCTGAAAACAAGTCCACCGCTACGCGCTTCATGCGCATAAGGCCTTCATTATTTTCGAGGAAAAAGGCAAATAAACCCGTAATAATATTCAACTGCGTATTAATTAGAAAGCTGAAGAACAGCATCACTAAGTAGATAACCCACAAGCTCGGATCCGCTGGGAATTGAATCGGCAGCAGCAACCAGATCAGAATCATGCCTGGTGTAGTGAAGAGCAATAGCCGGAAAACCCCTTCGCCTAACCCCTGCATCATTTTCACAAAAATATAATTGTAGGGCCGGATGAATTGAATCGCGACACTTCCATCACGAATCTCGTTTGCAATCTCGCGATCTAGGTTATTAAAATAGAAAGCGCGTCCCATCCAGGATATCGCCACATAGGTTGTCATTTGCCCGAGGGTAAGACCACCAATAACAGCTTGATCGCCGTAAATCGCTTTGTAGACGAAATAGTAAGAACCAATATTCAGGGCATAAATCAG
Organism: Paenibacillus sp. J22FR83; assembly: GCF_059691955.1. Classification (NCBI taxonomy): domain Bacteria; kingdom Bacillati; phylum Bacillota; class Bacilli; order Caryophanales; family Paenibacillaceae; genus Paenibacillus; species Paenibacillus sp. J22FR83. The sequence goes on along the minus strand of NZ_JCAUAM010000008.1, from coordinate 331,161 downwards.
GATCCCGCTGTAATAATTCACCCGATAAGCGAGCATCATGAGAAACCGCATGCGTATAACTTCTATATAAGCTTTATGCATGGGTTGTAACTCCCTCTGGCTGATCGATCTCCAAACGTTTCACTTCGGCCGAGCCTGATTTATAAATTTCACGCACGATATCGTCGGTATTCGTTTCATTGATTTTGATATCTTGGATTTGCAGCACCCCAACGACGCGACTTAATACATCCGAGATATTCGCTCTTTCGTACGGGATGAACACTTTGGCGGATAGCTCGTTCTCAAGCTGCCAAGCGACATCCAAACCCTGGGTCAGCTCTTGAAGTCGCGGTAACGTCGTTGGCTGCTCGAACTGTAGGACAACTTCTTTTCCTTTGCCCCATCTAGCTTTCAGCTCTTCCAGACCGCCATCATAAATAATTCGGCCGTCATCCAGCATAATAACACGGGAGCATAGTGCTTCGATGTCCTGCAGATCATGCGTTGTCAGCAGAATCGTCGTCTCATATCGCTGATTGAGTGACTTCAGAAATTCACGAATCTCTGTTTTGACCACAATGTCGAGGCCGATAGTCGGCTCATCCAGAAACAGAATTGCAGGATTATGCAGCAGCGAAGCCGCTAATTCACAACGCATCCGCTGACCTAAGCTGAGTTTACGGACAGGTCGTGACAGGAGATCGGATAGCTGCAAACGGTCAACGAGTTCGTCGAGGCGTTTTTTGTAATCGGCTTCGGAGACCCGATATACCTTTTTCAACAGCTGGAAAGACTCTACAACACCGATGTCCCACCAGAGCTGACTGCGCTGACCGAACACGACACCGATCCCAGCGACGAATTTCTCACGCTCTTTGAACGGCACATAGCCATTCACTTTGATGTGTCCCGAAGTTGGGACGAGGATACCGGTCAACATTTTGATCGTCGTCGATTTCCCGGCACCATTTTCACCGATATATCCACAAATTTCGCCCTTCGGAATCTGAAAGCTTATGTCTTTCACAGCTGTAATTTGCTTGTACTCACGTTTGAATAAATCTTGCATGGCTCCCTTAAGGCCACCGCGGCTTTGCTGAACTTGAAATTCTTTGCGCAGCATTTGAACATCTATGGCTAACATGCGTCTTCCCCCCTGACTTCGTCGTCTCGGTTACAGATTACGGCAACATTCGTCATAACTTGCTATCGAAGTTTCGTAGCATCTATAATATGGATCATAATGGCGTTTCATACAACCGTACAACAAGCTCATGATACCCCAATTCTGTAAGAAAAAAAAGTACAGATTAATAGGCATCGTTTTTCACCTTACATCAACGCTAAATTTACCTTGGAGAGGAGCTTACATAGTATGAAAATTTTCAAACGGACCATGCTCCTGATCGTCATGCTTCTGCTAGTTGTCGCCGGCTATTATACTTACGCCTTCTACAGTTTCGCGAACAGTATCTCTCATAACTCAGACACGAAGGATGGGAAAGGTAGTGGAACCATATCCTCACTTCCAAACAACGTGAAGGATGCAGATAAATACCTACCACCCAAATGGGAGAGCAAGCAGCGAGTGAATATTCTGCTATTAGGCGGCGATTCTCGCGGCATGGTGAAGAATGAATTACCTCGGTCAGACAGTATTATGCTAGCCTCTATCGACCCGGTCACCAAGAAAGCTCACCTGTTCTCGATTCTGCGGGACACCTACGTGAAAATCCCTGGCGAAGGCGAGGATCGGATTAATACCGCGATTACGACAGGCGGACCTAATTTGGCCATGAAAACCGTCAGCGATCTGCTTGGCATTCCTGTTCAATATTATGTGTATACGGATTTCAAGGGTTTCATCGCGCTTATTGACGCGGTAGGCGGCATCGACATTGATGTTGAAAAGGATATGAAATATTCCGATTCCGAAGATGATCATGTGTACGACATTAATTTGAAAAAAGGGCAGCAGCATCTAGATGGCAAAACCGCCTTGCAATATGTGCGTTTCCGCCATGACGCGTTGTCTGACTTCTCTCGGACAGAGAGACAGAGAAAGTTCCTGACAGCTGTTGCGGCTAAAATGCAATCCACATCATCGCTGATCAAGCTCCCGCGCATTCTGAATGCGATCGATCCGTACATCGATACGAATCTTAGCGTAACGGACATGCTCAAGCTCGGAAGCCTTGGCTATGAAGCCAAAGCTGACGGTATCGTCACTTCACAGCTTCCCCCTTCAGAATTACTGATGGAGAAAACGATCCGTGGGGCTTCCGTGATCACTGCCGATAAAACGAAGCTTCAAAAGTATTTGAAAGACCTTTTTGCAGGTACAGCCGAAGCGGATTCTGGGCCAACTAAGCCATCACCTTCGCCAACACCGAAGGTTGCTACCAAAGCCGCGAAGTAGGACACACATGCTTGACAAACAGATAATAAGAGTGGGTATCCACTCTTATTTTTTGTATGATTATGGCCTGCTGAGAAAGATTGCGAATGACTGCTCAGGCAAATAACGAATGACAAAATTGGAATTTTGTTTTTCGTTATTTGTCAGTCGCTAGGCGAATGAGGCTAGGTTATGGCGATCCCGTGCTAGCCGCGCTTCCTAACGGAACGTCAGGGAGCTATTCCCCTGAAATCAGCCGTTCCGCTACGTTTCGTTGGCGGATTAGGAGCACACCTGAAGAAAGATTCAAAATGCTGTTAGTAATTACCACTACATATAAAGGACTGATATCGCATGGAACGCAAGCAATCCGAACTCCTCTATCAAGAAGCACTACAACACATCGTTGGCGGGGTCAACTCCCCTTCCCGCTCATTCAAAGCCGTTGGCGGCGGCGCCCCCGTCTTCATGAAGCGTGCGCAAGGCGCACACTTTTGGGACGTAGACGGGAATCGCTTCATTGACTACCTCGCCGCCTATGGCCCCATCATTACCGGTCACGCGCATCCGCACGTGACCGAAGCCATTATCCGCGCCGCACAGAACGGCACGCTGTACGGTACTCCGACCGAACTCGAGATCGAGTTCGCCAAAATGCTGAAGTCGGCGATTCCCTCGCTCGACAAAGTGCGCTTCGTCAACTCCGGCACCGAGGCCGTGATGACGACGATCCGCGTGGCGCGCGCGTACACGAAGCGCACCAAGATCATTAAGTTCGCCGGGTGCTACCACGGCCACTCGGATCTCGTGCTCGTGGCGGCCGGCTCCGGGCCGTCCACATTAGGCACGCCAGACAGCGCTGGCGTGCCGGCGAGCATCGCGCAAGAGGTCATCACCGTGCCGTTCAACGACATACCGGCACTCGAAGCCGCGCTTGCGCGTTGGGGTGAAGACATTGCCGCGGTGATGGTCGAGCCCATCGTCGGCAACTTCGGCATGGTCATGCCCCATGCCGGCTACCTCGAGCAGCTCTGCGCAGCTGCTCGCAAACACGGCGCCCTCGTCATCTACGACGAGGTGATCACGGCGTTCCGATTCCATTACGGAACGGCACAGACCTACGATGGCCTCCCGATTCTAGCGGGAGGCCCCACAGAGGCGGCGGCGCGCTTCGCCGCCGTAGAGCCGGACCTGACGGCCCTCGGCAAAGTAATCGGCGGCGGGCTGCCGATCGGGGCCTACGGGGGCCGCAAGGAAGTGATGGAGCAGGTCGCGCCGCTCGGACCTGCGTATCAAGCCGGCACGATGGCGGGGAACCCCGCCTCCATCTCGGCCGGCATCGCCTGCTTGGAGGTGCTCCAGCAGCCGGGTGTTTACGCCAAGCTTGAGCTGCTTGGCTCAGCACTTGCTAGTGGCATCGCCGAATCCGCCGCCCGCCATGGCATCGCCTTGACGCTGAACCGAATCGGCGGCGCGTTCTCTACACATTTTTGTGATCATCCAATCACCAATTATGAAGAAGCGCAAGATACCGATGGCGAGAAATTTGCCGATTTCTTCCGACTTATGCTGGAGCAAGGCATTAATCTTGCCCCATCCAAATACGAAGCGTGGTTCATGACCATCGCCCACACAGAGGAAGATATTGCCCAAACGCTAGAGGCGGCAGACCACGCTTTCAAAGTCATGAAAAATCGATGATTGTCCCAAAAACGAACTATGACCGGCAACGGTTTATAGTTCGTTCGTCTTTACACTCTTACATGGGGTGTTAGGAATTTTGGTTTTATTCACCAATATACAAAAAAGATAACGCTTACATTTTTGATTTCGGTCTGCAAGTATTGTCGGATGAACTTTTTCATGCTATTCTAAGATTACTTTTACCCTTTTAGCGAAACGGCTTGAATACACAGTATTTTCCTAGAAAGTTAGGGCATCATTTACAAATACTGCACGAATTTTTGTGTGTAGTGCCTTACTTTACTACGAGTCGATTTATGCCGCATTTCGAGAGATTAATCTCCTGGAATTTGGCATGATATTCAGTGATATTGCATTTTTATACACAATCATGCATATTTCGGATTTAAGCGAATTGTAGCTTTTCTCCAAAACCAGAGCTGAGGGGCTCGATCATTTGTGCCAGAATGCAAGAAGCGTAAGCAAGAGGAGTTTAATTATGTATGGGGGGTGACGGTCAGGCGACTGACCAAAGCAAATGAATGAAATTATGCGTAATGAAGGCCGTTTTCAAGATCTACTAGGAACCGAACACGACAGCTGCGGTATTATTTGTATTATTGAGAAGAATGGTCATCCTTCCCGTGATAACATCCAGAAGACGATTGATGCTCTTGTTAAAATGGAACATCGCTCAGGATTTATCAATGGTGAGGGCGATGGTTGCGGTATTCTAACAGATATTCCACGTGCTCTTTGGGAAAAGAAGCTAACAGATGCGGGTCTGGACAGCAAGCTTGCTTATGACAATCGTTTCTCTGTCGGACATATCTTCGTTCCACGCAAGTTGGATTTGACTGTTACTGAGATTCAAAACGGCATTCGTGAGCTATTTGCCTCCCATGATGTATCCATTATTCTAGAGCAAGAAAACCTAGTTGATAGCGGCTCATTAGGCGCTAATGGTTTGCTCGATGAGCCTACGTTCTGGCAAATTGCAGCCATCAGCAACAAGACCGAAGGTCAAGTTGCCGATCACCTTTATGAACTGCATATTGCGATTGAAGATCGTTACAACGTACATGTTGCGACACTTAGCAATGTGACATCTGCTTACAAAGTACTAGGTGCAGCAAGCATCCTACCTAAATATTTCAATGACTTGCGTGATCCTTTGTTTGCTTCCCAAGTAACCATCGGTCATAACCGTTATTCAACGAACACATTGTCCAGCTTCTTCCGCGTTCAACCGTTCTCCCTTCTTGGACATAACGGTGAAATCAACACGGTGAAGAAACTTCGTCTTGAAGCTGATATGGTTGGCGTTCCACTTGTAAGCGGCGGGTCTGACTCCCAAGACATGAACAGAACGATTGAAACGTTCATTCACCGTTTTGGATTGTCCCTTTTCGAAGCAATGGAAATGGTGTTCCCTCCTATTATTAATGAAATGAAACAGTTCCGTCCGGAACTTCAAGATCTTTACGTGTACTACCGTCAAGTTTGGGGCCACTTTGCACAAGGTCCAGCGGGGATCGTTTCCCGTTACGGTAATGAGTGTATTTTCAGCGTAGATGCATTAGGTCTGCGTCCTGTATGGATGGTTGAAAGTGATTCTTCCCTGTACTTCTCATCTGAGCAAGGTGTTATCACGGTTGGCGAAATGGTTGCTGATCCGAAGCCAATTGCTCCAGGTGAAAAAGTCGGTGTTGTTCTAACACCAGGCGAACACATTCAAGTTATTCCATATCACGAAGTTCAATCCTTGGTCTATGATCGTGTAAGCAAGCGTGTCAATCTGGGCGGTCTTCGCTCCTATTTGAACCCTGCTCCAACGAATACTGAAGCTGAGCTTAACGAGAACATTGTTACAACAGATCAAGTGTACAGTGCATTCGGTTGGGATCGCGATGGTATTTCACACATTGAATCTATGTCCGAAACAGGCGCTGAGCCTATTCGTTCCTTGGGGCATGATTCACCGCATGCGGCTCTTGCATGGGAACGCACCAACGTGCCTGACTTCATTAAAGAAAGTGTTGCCGTTGTAACGAATCCGGCGATTGACCGTGACCGTGAAATGGAGCATTTCTCTACACGCGTTATTGCAGGTGCACGTCTTCCCGTATTCGCACAGGTGGATAACAACCTTCGTCTTGAACTTCTAGCTCCGCTAGTTCTTGAAGGTACGAACGGTATTGGCAGTGAAGAGCACTTATCCCAACCTTCTTTAGAGCAATTGCTTGCACAATTCCGTGCACAAGGCGATAACAAAGTAGCTGTTCTATCCACGACTTTCGCTAGAGGAACTTCTCTGAAAGATGGTTTGGATGCACTTGCTGCTGATGCTATCTCAGCTGTTCGCAATGGCGCTGTACTTCTCGTCTTGGATGATGCAGCAGCTCACCAGAACGACCGTTTGTGGCTAGATCCGCATCTTGCTGTTTCCAAAATCGATATCGCACTTCGTGCAGAGAAACTCGGTTTCGGTGACAACTTGCGCCGTCAAGTTACATTGATTCTTCGTTCAGCTGCTATTCGCAGTCTGCATGATATCGCGGTAGCTTGTGGTCTTGGTGCAGATGTCATTTCACCTTACTTGTTGTTCTCTACAGCTTCCGATAAAGAAGGCCAAGCAGCAGCAGCACGTAAAGTCTACGCAGCACTTACAAAAGGACTTGAAAAAGTCATCTCGACAATCGGTACGCATGAGCTTCGCGGATACACACGTTTCTTCTCCTCCATCGGCTTCCATCCGGAAGTTTCCGAGGTGCTGGATATCGTGAACTATCTGGGTAGCGAACAAGCAGGAACTGGCTTTGCACAGCTTGAAGCTGAAGCTGAAGCACGTTATGCGGACTTCGTTAATCCGAAAGCGAAAGCGGCGAAAAACTTCCGTTTCTTCCAACGTATGTGGAAAGCGCTAGGCGATGCTGCATCAGGAGCTGCTCCTTACAGCGACTACCGCGACAAGCTGCGTGAAGAAGAGAAGAAGAACCCGATTTCCATTCGTCACATTGCGGGCTTCAAAGCAATTAGCGATGGTCGTCAACCACTGGATCCGTCACAAGTTGATATTTCCATTGGCGGTCATTCCTTGCCGATGTTGATCTCTTCGATGTCCTTCGGTTCACAAAATGAAACAGCTTTCCGCGCCTACGCTGAAGCCGGCGAACGCCTGAACATGGTTACCATGAACGGCGAGGGCGGAGAGATTAAAGATATGCTTGGCCGTTACAAAAAAACGCGCGGCGCGCAAGTCGCTTCCGGACGTTTCGGTGTTAACATTGAGCTTGCTAACGCAGTAGCTTTCCTTGAGATCAAGATTGGTCAAGGGGCAAAACCAGGTGAAGGCGGTCACTTGCCAGGTTCCAAAGTTACAGCGAAAATCGCTGAAGCACGTAACGCTACAATTGGTTCAGACTTGATCTCGCCATCCAACAACCACGATATCTACTCCATCGAGGATTTGGCGCAAATCATTTCCGAGCTTAAAGAAGGTAGCGGTCGTAAAGCTAAAATCATCGTAAAAATCCCAGTTGTTCCTGGTATCGGTACAATTGCAGTTGGTGTAGCGAAAGCTGGCGCTGACGTGATTACCCTTTCCGGTTTCGACGGCGGTACAGGTGCGGCTCGTATTCACTCCTTGACACACGTTGGTCTTCCTACGGAGATTGGTACGAAGCTTGCTCACGTTGCTCTAATTGAAGCTGGTCTTCGTCACCGCGTTGAGCTGTGGTCCGATGGCGGTCTGAAATCAGGCGCTGACGTTGTTAAAATGGTTATGCTCGGTGCGAACCGTGCTGGTTTCGGTAGTATCGCAATGCAATCCATCGGTTGTACAACATGTCGTGGTTGTCACCTAGACACGTGTCACGTTGGTATCGCAACACAAATCGATTCCATGGAAGAAGCCGAAGAAAAAGGTCTTCGCCGTTTCGTACCGCGTGTTTTCGATACAGCAGTAGATAGCCTGGTTCGCCTGTTCGGCGGTATCGGTGAAGAAGTACGTGAAATCGTTGCTTCCCTTGGTTTCAAAAGCTTACAAGAACTTGTTGGCCGTTCCGATCTATTGGAGCAAATCAGCCACAATGAGCGTATTGACTTGTCCGACATTCTACGTTTTGTTCCAATGCACCAAATATCCGATGCAGAAAGAGCGCTTGAAGAAGCGGCTGTTTCCTCTGATATCCGTATCGCGGCTGGCGCAGAAGGTTTGGAATTCTTCCCGGATTCCGTCTCGTTCGACGCTCCTGTCGTTCGCAATTGGTCCAAAGTGGATGCCGAGTCCCGTATCCTAGGTACTCGTTATTCCAGTCATCGTGTAAGAGACCGTTTCAACGGCAGCTACGATGCACTTCCAACTGTTGCGCTGAATCTTATTGATGGATCCGTTCCTGGTAACGGTCTGGCTGCATTCAACGCACGTGGCGTAGACATTACCGTACACGGTGGTGCTGAAGACGGTCTTGGTAAAATGGCGTTCGGTGGTAAAGTAGCCATCGTGAAGTCCCTTGGCCACAACAACACGTTCATCAACGGTAGCGTTGGTAAATCATTCGGTTACGGTGCTCAAAAAGGGTTGTTCTTGATTCAAGGCAGTGCAGATACTCGCGCATGTATCCGTTTCTCGGGTGCTGACGTAGTCTTCGGCGGCGAAATCACGACACCTCTGCAAGATGAGCTTGGCGGTCTAGCCGCTCGTGCGAACCTCAAAGGCTTCGCGTTCGAGTACATGACAAACGGCCGTGCCGTTGTTATGGGCGATCCAGGTCCTTGGATCTGTGCAGGTATGACAGGTGGAGTTATCTACCAACGTCTAGTGCCGGAAATGGGTCTTGATCAAGCAGCGATCGAGCGTCGTATTGCCAAAGGTGCAAAAGTTAAACTTGAGCCAATCGGCCTTCAAAGCAAAAAAGATCTTACTGAATTGCTAACAGCTTACCACGCTGAGCTTGCGAACTCCGGTCAATCCGAAGCCGCAGCGAAAATCGAAGGTTTGCTAAGCAATCTCGAAGCTAACTTCATCCGGATCTCCCCGGTCAACATGCAAGCTGACCAATCCGTTGCTACAGAATAAAAGTAAATATGCCCAAGATAAGGTGATAGCATCATCTTATCTTGGGCTTTTTCTTACTTTTAGTGGAAATAAGGTGATGCAATAACGTTATTTATAGGCCACTGCATAAAAAACTCCCTTGTTTCACATTTTATTAGTGCAACACCAATCCGCATACCACAGGAGGTTTTCAGCGATGAGCCACTCGAAACGCCGCCAAGAAGCTGCATGGAAGAGTCGTAAACAAGCGGGGCATCCACCACATGGTAAGGTGAAAGCACTGGCCGAATTTGCCAGGGAGTATGACGCGGAAAACAAGTAACACGGATTCCCCCTCTCCTCCCACACGTTAGAGGGACCAACACAAAGAGCCCGTTCGACCTATTTCTATGGAAATAAGGTCATCGGGTTCTTTGTATTGGACTCGTGCGCGTCTACCTCTCCAAATCCGGCGGAAACCGGTGATGGGTGGCTTGCTCGAAGCCATAGGCGAGTTGGATCAGAGTAGGTTCGCTGAAGGCTCTGCCGGAAAAAACGACACCAAATGGCCCCTTGGTTGAATCACCGTCAGCATCAATAATGCCGTGTATGGAATACCCGGCCGGAACGGAAATCAGCGGATAGCCCAAGCGCGCCGCGATATACAGGCCATCCACATCACCTGGAAGCAAGAGCGCGTCCAAGTCGTCTTGGTCCAATGCATAGTCGATTCCTTGTTGGAGAGGCAACTCCTTGTAGGCTTGTAACTTTTGGAGATAGGACTCCTCCGTCAGGGTCGTTTCTTGAGAACGGATGAGGGTGTCCTGCCCGAATTGCAAAGCCGCCTCCGCATGGTTGCCATGATAAGCAATCAACTCCTCCAAAGAATGCACGGGTACGGATTCAGCCAGCCGCGATAAATACGCATTCAGACCTTTTTTGAATTCATAGGTGATCGCATCATTATTCCAGTTCTGCTGTTCCACATGTAAGCTTACTGGATCTACGATCGTAGCGCCTTCCTTCGTCAAGGTTGCAATAGCAGCCTCCATAATGGCAAGTCTTTCTGCGTCCAAATGTTGATAGTAATGCCGCGGAATCCCGATCCTGGCTTGACGCAAGAAACTTGCATTCAAGAACGGTGTGTAATCTTGTAAGGCAACTTCGCTACTCGATAACGTAGCCGGATCCTCACTGTCAATACCAGTTAATGCCCCTAACAAAATAGCAGCATCCCTAACTGTCCTAGCTATCGGTCCAGGCGTATCCTGCGAGCTCGATATCGGGATAATACCAGCGCGGCTCACTAAACCAACCGTAGGCTTGATCCCTACTACCCCATGCTGAGTTGCCGGCCCAACGATAGAACCTGCTGTCTCTGTTCCAATTGAAGCAGCGCTCAGATTAGCAGCTACTGCTGCTGCCGAGCCGGAGCTAGAACCGCTAACGAACATTTCACCAGGACCATACGGGTTAAGCACTTGCCCGCCCCGTGAACTATATCCCGCTGGCATGGAGCTGGACATGAAATTCGACCATTCGGACATATTCGTTTTCCCAAGTAAAACGGCACCCGCGGCTCGCAGTTTTGCCGCTACGAATGCATCCTTTGCCGCATACGAATCCGCAAGTGCAATTGAGCCAGCGCTCGTATGCATGTTATCCCCTGTATCGATATTATCTTTGAGAAGAATCGGTATCCCGTGTAATTTCCCTCGGCTCCCTGATTCTTTGCGTTCTTTATCTAGGTTCTTTGCGATTTGAATCGCATCGGGATTATGTTCTAATACGGCATTAATTATCGGATCATACTTGTCAATGCGCTCTAAATATACCCGAACAAGTTCCTCTGAGGTTAATGAGCCTGTCTCCATGGCCATTTGCATGCTTTCTATATCCGCTTCTATGATCCAATTCTCTCTATCCTTCATCACTTGATCGACTCCCTGTTGCCTACTTGGGTAACATCCCCAATTCAACTTACCATAAGGTGGTTAAGCCACATATAGAAAGATTAACTATACTCAAATTAGGCGGCAGTCCCCCGCGGATATATGCCCTACCTGCAAAGCCCATGCAGCTCACGAATACGCCTGACGGCACGCAAATGATGATTGGCATGTCCAGCCATCATTTTCAGCAATTGGGCTGCGGTTTCTACCCGATTCGTTGTCCGAATAGTCCGATCTAATGCATCAGGAAGATGTTTGCATAGCCCGATAATATGCCGCCTTGTCGCTCCAAACAGCTCCACTTCAATAGCGATTGGCCGCTCTGCATACAGAAGTCCCCGATGCCAATCATCCGGTTGGAATGAATTACCCGCGTACATACGCCCTGGCTCTGCGAGTGCGAATTTCACTTTATGTAAGGAGATCAGCTCCAAATCGATCAGATGCAGCACGTGCTCACGAATCGACCACTCGCCCTCTTCTTCGCGAAAGTTAAGCTCTATATCAGATAAACCATCAATGGCTTGGTGTAAATCATCTAAACCCGCTTCATACATCCTCATTATTTCACTATGAGAGGGGAAAAGTTCTTCCCAGTACACCAGTGTATACCCATCAAGGGTCGGAACATGGCGTTCACGAATATGTTCCGACTCCTGGCTCCCTATGGCCATCTGGAAGCCTCTAGCGAGCAAGTTTGACTCCACCTCAGCAACCGAAGCTACACCGATGTAAATAAGGCCTCCAGCTTGTACAGTGCTGTAATTCGGTCTTAACCAGCGGTTCATAGCCTCATTAGCCTCATAACCCTCCACGACTAGAACAGCCTCATCTATTGTCTCCCCTATGCGCAGCAATGCCGCACAGCCTCCCTCGTCCTGCTCAAGCAACTCCCACCCTAGCTGGCTCCTATAAAAAGCGATCGACGCCTCCAAATTGCTCACGTTTAGCAATAATCTAGCCCTGCCGTTCTGCTCCATCTGCCCTGCCTCCATTTCCGCACAAAAAAATACGCTCCGTCTTAACTTCGACGGAGCGCATGTAAATGCCTACTTCTTGGCCGCTTGGTAGGCCTCGATATATTGTGCAGCCTTCTTGGCAACAAGGCTGTAGTTTCCTGATTTGACCGCTTCGCTGGTCAAATCGGAGCCGATGCCGACGGCAACTGCGCCGGCCTGAATCCACTCGCCGAGGTTGCTCAGCGAAACCCCACCGGTTGGCATAATGTTCGCCTGCGGCAGCGGACCTTTAATGGCCTTAATCATCGCCGGGGAATAGAGATTGCCCGGGAACAGCTTTACAATGTCCACGCCTAGCTCTAGCGCGGCTTGAATATCCGCAATGGTCATGCAGCCTGGCATGATCGGCACACGATACCGGTTACACAGGGTAACCGTGCTCGGGTTCAAAGACGGGCCGACAACGAACTCGGCCCCGCTCAAGATCGCGGCACGCGCTGTTTCGGGGTCGAGGGCTGTGCCCACTCCGATAATCGCGTACTTGGACGCGTCCTTCGCTGTGCTCGAGTAGCGCTTCGCTAGCTCCTCAATCGCGCGCAGCGCGAAAGGCACGGTCATCGTGACTTCGATGACTTTGATCCCGCCGGCGATCGCTTGATCCGCCATTTCGACGACTTCTTCTGGTGTTTCACCGCGTAGAACGGCAACGACACCCTCATTAGTAATTTGCTGAAGTAATTGAAGTTTCTTCACTGGTATCTTCCCTTCTATGTGTAAGCATGTATGTTTGAGATTTCATATCTTCTTCCGAGACAATTAACGTTCAATATGTTTAATGTTGTTAAGTACCGCTTCCACTTGCTCCCACGTCGGAGCGCCTTCCCAATCGCCTTCCGCCTGCACGATCATGGAGCCCACCAAATTCCCGATGCGAACAGCTTCAGGATACTCGTACGATTTCAGCACGCCAACCAAAAAGCCCGCACAAAATCCATCGCCCGCACCCACGGTATCAACGACTTGCTCTGCTTTGAAATAAGGCACAGTTGTAATCGTATCCGCTGTCACGACATACGTCACATCTTCTCCACCTTTGACAATGGAAACCGCCGACAACTCGCGCAGCTTGCTAACGATGACATCCCAGTCTTCTGTTTGATACAGCAGCTTCAGCTCGTCCAAGCCCGGCAAGAAAATATCGGACAGCTTCGCTAGCTCCAGCAGCACTGGACGTGCTTCTTCGATGCTCCATAGCTTCAAACGCAGGTTCGGATCAAAGCTCACCTTCACGCCATGCTTACGTGCTAAGCGAACAGCTTCGAAAGCTGCCTCTCTGCACGACTCACTCAAAGCCGGTGTGATACCGGTAATATGCAATATTTTAGCCCCAGCAATGTACGCTTCATCCAAATGTTTCGGGCTCGTCTGACTTGCCGCAGAATTCTTCCGATAGTAGTAAACGGACGTTTTACCCATTAGAACTTCTCGCATCATAAGTCCTGTAGGCGCATCAGCCGTCAATTCCGCACGGGAAACATCGACACCTTCACCACGGATACTTTTGAAAATCATACGACCTAACGGGTCCTTACCTAATCTACCGAACCAACCAACACTGCCGCCTAGACGTGAAATACCGATCGCTACATTGCTCTCAGCACCGCCGAACAAGCTATGCAGCTCCGAAGAGTACTCCAGGCCCTTACCACCCGAAGGCATGAGCAGTGCCATTGTTTCTCCAAACGTAATAATATCTGGTCCAAATCCTGTATTTACCGACATAGAAGCACTCCATCCATTCCGATCACGACTCGCGTGTCCCGTTAATTGAAACGTTTAAATAACTAAGATACCTCATATTATAGTGGATTTGAGCGGATTTCACCAGTTTTTTAGGAGAAAGTTCCCCAGCTCCAAATAGAGGAAAAAACCTCTTGCCGGATCATTCCTCATGGAACGATCTTGCAAGAGGTTGATTTTACTTCACAAGCCCTGTCGCCTCTGCTGCTGCGAGCGCTTGTTGAAGCTCTTCGTGAATATGTCCATTCGATGCCATCACATTACGAACGCCTAAGTGATAAGGGTTACCTTCCGTATCTGTCACACGTCCGCCTGACTCTGTGATGAGCAGGGCACCCGCTGCAATGTCCCAGGCATTGAGCCCAATTTCCCAAAAGCCGCTAAGACGGCCAGCAGCCACATAGGCCAAATGCAGCGCTGCGGAGCCTGCCACACGGATGTTACGAACTTTCGGGGAAAGCGCCTGAACACCTTTCAGATTAATCGGCAGCGCCCCATCACGATCCGCTGGGAAGCCTGTGGCAATTAAGCTGGTGAGCAGTGTTTCTTCTGCGGAAACTTCTGTCTTTCTACCGTGCATGTAAGCGCCTTTCCCCTTCTCAGCAACGAATAGTTCGTCACGGGATGGGTCATATACAACACCAACGATAACTTCGCCTTTGTGCGCGAGTGCAATCGATACGGAGAAGAAAGGAAAACCATGCACGAAATTCGTTGTACCATCAATCGGATCCACGATCCAGAGGTACTCTTCATCGCTCATTTCTTGCAAGGCTTTGGCTGACGCTTCCGGACCTGGCTCTACGCCTTCTTCTCCAAGAATAGAATGGTTCGGGAAATGCGTCATAATCAAATTACGAATCAGCTTCTCAGAACCTTTATCGACCTCGGTCACCAGGTCTTGAGCAGAGTACTTCGTCCCCACATGATTAATGTCTCCGAGCTTCGTCTTAATCCATTGTCCTGCTTTGGCTGCCGTGTTAATAGCTACTGCTGTAAAACTCTTGCTACCTACTACGAAAGTTTCTGCCCCACTTTGTACCATATATATCAACTCTTTCTTTTCATTAATTTAGATATTACGTTAAGTATAGTAAATTATACGTTTCTAATACTAGTGCGTTTCATCCTAAATTATTCGTACATTTTCACATTTGGTGCGGAATTTCCACGAGAAAAAACCGTAGCGGCCCAAGACCGTACGGTTATCCTCTTATCTCTATGAAAATCCAACCATCTAAATACCAACGATATGATAACCACCGTCTACATAAATAACTTCGCCAGTGATACCACGGGACAAGTTGCTCATGAGGAACATCGCCGTGTCGCCAACTTCAGCTGTTTCTGTCGTTTTGCGAAGTGGAGCCTTCTCTTCGACTTGGCGCAGGATCGAGTTGAAATCCTTGATGCCTTTGGCAGCCAATGTACGGATCGGACCTGCTGAGATACCGTTTACGCGGATACCAAATTGGCCAAGATCTGCCGCGAGGTAACGAACGCTAGCTTCAAGCGCAGCTTTGGCAACGCCCATGACGTTGTAATTCTTCATAGCGCGCTCTGCGCCTAGGTATGTCATCGTCATGATGCTTCCGCCTTCTGTCATGAGCGGGTAAATGCGTTTGGATACGGCAACGAGGGAGTAAGCACTGATGTCGTGCGCGAGCGCGAAACCATCGCGTGATGTGTCAACGAACAGCCCGTCCAGTTCTTCCGTTTTAGCAAAAGCAATACTATGTACAAGACCGTGTACGACACCGAACTTTTCTTTGAGCGCGGATGCCAACGTATCGATCTCTGCATCTACGGTTACATTACAAGGCATCAACGTGGAGCCAGGGATCGTGTCGGCCAGCTTGCGTACGCGTTCCTCCACGCGCTCATTTTCGAACGTGAACACTAGGTTAGCGCCTTGCGCAGCTAAAGATTGTGCAATGGCCCAAGCGATACTGCGGTCATTAGCAACACCCATAACAAGTATATTTTTCCCATTTAATAATTGACTCATGGTTCGTAGAAGCCCCTCTCACAATGGCATGGTTAGTCGTTAGATCTACCTTCCAAAGTACCCCATTTCCTCCAACAATTCAAGAAAAATATGGGATTAGAGCGTAAGCGACGCTTCATCGAGGGCTGTGACGCCTTCTTGTCCCTTGAGGTCCTCCATAAGCTTGAAAAGAGCGCTATCTTTCATCTTCGCTTCGATCATAATATCCAGCTTCGGTGTGATGGGGGCGATGGATTTCAGGAACGTGTATAAAGGCCCTACCTCCACGTAATCGGCGTGGCTTCTTGGTTCTGTTTCACCTTTGGGGCTGGACACGTGAATTTTGGGCGGAAGGGAGGCTGACGCTTCATCCAGATGTAAGCGCGCCCGTGCAAGCCATGTTTCTTGAATACGCGGCCACAGCTGAACGACATCTTCCCCGTTGTTGTTGACCGCATGATGATGTACATCCAGCACCATGGGAGCGCCAACTTGCTCGGCTATCTCTAGTGTTTCTAGAGCATTGAAAGTTTTGTCGTCATTTTCGAGGGTGATTCGTTGTTGAATCGGCACACGCATGGCGGTGAAATTGTGGACAAATCGCTTGGCTGATTTTATTTTATCCCCATAAGAACCACCAACGTGTATGTTGCACATCGCTTCCATCCCAAGCCCCATCGCGTTCAGCATGTCGGAGTGGCGCTCCAAGTCTTCGACCGATTTCTGGAGCACATCCTTCCGCGGCGTGCTGAGTACGGTGAAATGATCAGGATGGAAGCTAACGCGCATGTTATTCTGCTTGGCGTAGCCCCCTAGCTCCTCGAATTCTGCCGATAAGGCGGGGATTGGATCCCAATCGCCTAGCATCTCATGACCAAGCAGCGGGATGAACCGTGAGGAAAATCGGAACACCATGATGTCATGAGCCCGATTATGTCTAAGCAAGCGAAGCGTATTATGTAAATTCTCAGCCCCGATGCGCTGCAACTTGCGAATTGCTGCCTCGCGATCGAGCAGCTTGCTGAAGTTTGTTGCCGTCATCGTCTTGGACGGGGAAGCATTCTTTACCACAGTGGACATGGCTACGTATCCTAGGCGAATAAGCATGTTCGGTTCTCCTCCAGGTTTTTCTCAGAGTTAGATTACCCTGGCAAACAGAGGCACATACAGATTCTATAGACAAAAGACCCTTCAACGCTTCAAGAACGTCGCAAAGGTCTTTCGGATGGATTGCACCAGATTAATGGTGATGGTGTTCGTAGTCAATCTCGATACGCGCAAGGATACCAGCTGGATTACCTACGCTTCGGTTTGCATTGGATGGCGAGTTGAATCCAGCGATCACAATGTTGTTTTCTCCCCTTTGAAGAAAAGGCTCGATATGAAATGTTCGTCCTGGATTGTAGAAAGCTAAGGTGTCCTGCGGTTCATCAATAAGCACGGGCACGCCATTAATGAGCACGATCGCATAGTTATCAACTGCTAAGAATAACGTAGCTTTCTTGATATGCCTCGAGTGGACTTTGAATGTTTTGGCAACTACTGCAGCAGGCCCAATGGAATCACTCGCCCCCCACACATAAGCTTCACCTTCTTTCGGTTGCACCCATTGCTCAATTGGCTCGTTTTCAATTGCGTTTATCCAACTACCGTCTGTACTAATGATTTGTGTGTGTTTTTTCATGTATAATCACTTCCTTTCTAGTAGGATAAGCTATTATATGAAGCTAGCATTCCGTTTGAAAGGGACAAAAGAAACCGTATAAACATACTGTTTTTATGCGAAGAGTGGGACGATTGCTGGTTTTCTCCCGTCGGTGAGCAGGACAATAAGGCCCAAAATGGGCCTTATCCTGCGGCTTTACGGCACAGGCATGACAATAGCGCCCTTTTGGGGCGCTATTGTTGGTTTTCCCCCGCCTCTGCGTGGGTGAGCAGGACAATAAGGCCCAAAATGGGCCTTATCCTGCGGCTTCACGGCACAGGGCAGGGCAATAGCGCCCTTTTGGGGCGCTATTGCTAATCAATTCCCGCCGTTGCGTCACCTACTAGGCTCAGAACAAAAAACACCGACCCCCAAAAGGTCGGTGTTTCTCTACGCTTGCTCCCCGAAGAACATCTCGAACGCAAGAGAAGTCTGTATGCGAGCTTCTTCCTCGCTTAACCTCCGGATGAGCTCCATCTCCACTTGTGTGACCTCTTCACCTTGGAAATTGATTTCCGCGATGGAAGCCACGATGCGCACGATAGCAATCGCCTGATTGTCTGGCGTGTACGCAATGACCTTCTGGCCTGTTGGGAAAACACGGAAGCCGCTCTTCACCATTTTGCCGCGGCCGTATTCTAGCAGCTCGTAAAGCTCTTGCTCGGACTTAAACTTGCAAACTGAATTAAATTCCGTTTGAAATCCCATGGCTCATCTACTCCGCATCGAAAGAATATTGGATATTTTGTTTAGCTGCGTGGCGCTCCAGCGCCAGACGAATGAGATCATCCAGCAGCTCTTTATAAGGTTTACCTGTCTCTTGCCATAGCAATGGATACATGCTGAATGGCGTAAAGCCAGGCATCGTATTAATTTCATTGATGTAGATTTTCTGATCGATTTTGCCTAAGAAGAAGTCCACACGTGACAACCCGCTGCCATCGACCGCCAAGAATGCGCGAAGCGCCAATGCTCTAACCTCATCCGACACTTCTTGCGGGATCTCTGCCGGGATAATCATCGCTGATTTACCGTCCAGATATTTGGCTTTGTAATCGTAGAATTCATTAGAAGAGACGATCTCACCTACAACAGAAGCGATAGGCTCATCATTCCCTAGAACAGCTACTTCGATTTCACGAGCATCGATATTTTCTTCAACAATGACTTTGCGATCGTATTGGAAAGCAAAAGCAACGGCCGCGATCAACTCTTCTTGATTTCTCGCTTTGGAAATTCCAACGCTTGACCCAAGGTTAGCCGGCTTCACGAAACAAGGATAGCCAATCGCTGTCTCCAGCTCCATAAGATGATAGGCCTGGTTCTTTTCCCACTCGGTACGCGTAAAATGACGGAAAATACACTGTGGAAGTCCTTCCTGCGCGAATACCTTTTTCATCATGACTTTATCCATGCCAACAGCAGATGCCAGTACACCAGCACCTACATAGGGGATGTTCGCCATTTCCAAAAGTCCTTGAATCGTCCCATCTTCCCCGAACGTGCCATGTAAAAGCGGGAATACGACGTCTAATCCGAGATCCTCAGCTCCAGCGGATGTAATAGAAGAAACAGCTACGTCGCCCTTCGTTTGAATACCGCCAAAGATCGGTGCAAGCGCGTTGGAAGCAGGTGCGCTAGCGTCATCCGTGCTAAAAGTCAGTGCTTCCTTAGACTGAGCAGGAGCTAGAAGCGGCGTTCCACTTCTCCACTCGCCTTTTTTGGATATATAAAACGGTGTAATCTCATATTTCGTGAAATCCACAGCTTTCATAACGGCCAATGCTGTTTGCAAAGAGACGTCATGCTCACCGGATTTCCCTCCATAAATTAAACCAATTCGTATTTTGCGGCTCATTACGTACCTCCGTCTAGTATTTACAATTTCTATGCCAATCTACATCTCATCAGCAACATGAATGAACATGTATTTCGTCCGTTCCGACCAAGCAGGTGAATCCTTGTATGCCCAGTACCGATTGCGGCTATTAAAGGTATGCGCATTAACTAGCGGCATCCCATTGGCATCTTTTGCAATAACGAATGTGTTGTGTTGGAAACGCCCGTCGCCATCCCAGTCATAGCTGATCGTGTCTCCTGGCTCTAGCTCCCAAGCATTCTTGACGACAGTACCTGTCAAACCATGCGCATGAGGACGTTCCAGGTAGTGATGCAAACTGTTAGCTACTGCCCAGCTATAGCTCCAAAGCTCTTGATGGCCTTTTTTGCCACCATACCACCAGCCCGATTCCCTTTTCCCAGTATAGTCCATTGGAGCCCCACCTGCAAAGAGGCATTGCGAGACATAATTCGTGCAATCTACTTCAAAATACTCATAACTCGGATTCGGTGTTTGCCACCACTTTTCCGCATATTGGACGGCTTTGGGACGGTTATAAATGGTTTTGCGATGAGCGAATTCCAGACCACTCGTATTGCGTATACTAGGATTGATATAAGGAAGAGATGGTGAGCTGCGCTGCGTATCTAGGAACGTTTGATTTTCTGACAAATGGAAGCTGTGGCCGCGACTGGGCTGTGACTTCTCACTTTGTATAAGCTCTGAGCTTTGAACTTTCCAGCCTAAAGCATTGTGCTCGATGATCACTCGTTCAGATTCGATACACTCCTCCTGATGTTCTATTAAACCAATTTGATAGGTCAAAAACCGATGCAGCTGGATATCCGCAATAATACCATATGGCAATTCTTTAACACCTAGCATACGGAGCTTTGTTTCTCCGCGCAGCAGCTTAGCGTCACGTTCTCGGTAACTGTTCAGGAGCCTTCGCACCTTGACATCCTGTTTCCGTACATAAGCGCTGTCCGAGACAAATGCTTCCAAGGGTGCGGATGAGCCCTCAAGCTCAGCCTCATTTTTCGCATGAACATAATTGTAGAGCGCCGTTTTCCAGGACATCTTGGTATCCCTCCTTAGCTTTTATGAAAGTTTGTATGCGTTTGGTTAGGACAAGCCCGAATTGCTTTGAATTGATTCAATATATGACATCAGGACGGTAAAAATGATTGAAATTAATCTTTACTCCCACGTGGCGAAGCGCTATACTTGAGGTAGAGGGAATTATGAAATCGAGTTTCACTAGATGAAATCCGATGGATGATTGATATTATTTTTTGAGGAGGAACTACCTATGTCCAATAAGGACTCTTTTTCTGTGCGTAAGCAGTTAACTGTCGGCACGAAATCGTTCCAGTATTACAGCCTTCCTGACTTTGAAAGCCAAGGTCACGGCACAATTAGCAATCTGCCAGTTTCGATCCGCGTATTGCTTGAAGCTGCTGTCCGTCAATTCGATGGCCGCGCTATTACAAGTGAGCATGTGAAACAAATCGCTGGCTGGGCTGAAGGCCGCGATGAGAACAAAGAAATTCCTTTCATCCCTGCTCGTATCGTTCTTCAGGATTTCACAGGGGTTCCAGTCGTCGTTGACCTTGCGGCAATGCGTGCGACTATGGCTCGTGAAGGTGGAGATCCTAAACGTATCAACCCACTTGTTCCTGTTGACCTTGTAATTGACCACTCTGTCATGGTTGATGCTTTCGGTTCCCCGGATGCACTCGAAATGAACATTGATTTAGAATTCGAAAGAAACGAAGAGCGTTACCGCTTCTTGCGTTGGGCACAAACAGCATTCGATAACTTCCGTGCAGTGCCACCTTCAACAGGTATCGTTCACCAAGTTAACTTGGAGTACTTGGCATCTGTTGCAGCAACAAAAACAATTGACGGCGAAACTGTCGTGTACCCAGATTCACTCGTAGGTACAGACTCCCATACAACTATGATTAACGGTCTTGGTGTTGTAGGTTGGGGCGTTGGCGGTATCGAAGCGGAAGCTGGTATGCTTGGTCAACCTCTATACTTCGTAGCTCCAGACGTTGTTGGTTTCAAATTGACTGGTCAATTGGCAGAAGGCGCAACAGCGACTGACTTGGCATTGACAGTTACTCAAATACTGCGTAAAAAAGGCGTTGTTGGTAAGTTCGTTGAGTTCTTCGGACCTGGACTAAGCAACATCTCCCTAGCTGACCGTGCAACAGTTGCCAACATGGCTCCTGAGTACGGCGCAACAATCGGTTTCTTCCCTGTCGATAACGAGACTTTGAACTACTTGCGTGCTACTGGCCGTGAAGAAGAGCAAATCGCGCTTGTCGAAGCCTACTATAAAGCTCAAGGCATGTTCCGTACAGACAGCACACCAGATCCTGTGTTCACAGATGTTCTTTCCCTTGATCTTAGCACGGTAGTTCCAAGCTTAGCTGGTCCTAAACGTCCGCAAGATCGCGTCGAACTTACGAACATGAAAGAATCTTTCAACGCTATCATCCGTACACCGATCGACAAAGGCGGATACGGTTTGACAGAAGAGAAAGTGGCTGAAGTTGTTGATGTTGTGTATCCGAACGAAACGGTTAAAATGGGTACTGGCGCAGTCGTCATAGCGGCGATTACTTCCTGTACGAACACATCCAACCCAAGCGTTATGATCGGTGCTGGTCTTGTAGCGAAAAAAGCGGTAGCTCTTGGTTTGAAAAAACCAGCTTACGTGAAAAGCTCCTTGACGCCAGGTTCCCTAGTCGTTACAGATTACTTGGTTAAAGCAGGCCTTCTTGAGTCCCTAGAAGCTCTTGGCTTCCACGTAGCTGGTTACGGCTGTGCAACTTGTATCGGTAACTCCGGTCCGCTTCCAGACGAAGTGAGCAAAGCGATTATCGACAACGATATGACCGTTGCTGCTGTTATCTCTGGTAACCGTAACTTCGAAGGCCGCGTACACGCACAAGTAAAAGCGAACTACCTTGGATCACCTCCACTCGTTGTTGCTTATGCTCTTGCAGGTACAGTGAACATCGATCTTGCGACAGATCCAATCGGTTACGACCACACGAACAAACCTGTCTACTTGAAAGACATTTGGCCTACAAACCAAGAAATTCAAGATGCGCTTAAAGTTGCAATGAGCCCTGACATGTTCCGTGACAAATACAGCAACGTCTTCCGTGCGAATGAGCGTTTCAACGCTATTCAAATTCCTGAAGGCGATCTGTATGAGTTCGATACCAACTCCACATACATTCAAGAGCCTCCGTTCTTCACAGACCTTGGAACAGTTCTTGATGATATCGCAGATATTCGCAGCGCGAAAACACTAGCACTTATGGGCGATTCCGTAACAACGGATCACATCTCCCCTGCTGGTAACATCAAAGTAGACAGCCCTGGAGGCCAATACTTGATCAACCATGGTGTAAAAAGAGAAGACTTCAACTCCTACGGTTCCCGTCGTGGTAACCACGAAGTGATGATGCGCGGTACGTTCGCGAACATTCGTATTCGTAACCAAGTGGCTCCAGGAACTGAAGGCGGCGTAACTACTTACTTGCCAACTGGCGAAGTGGAATCCATCTACGATGCTTCCATGAAGTACCAAGCTGCGGGCCAAAACCTTGTTGTTATCGCTGGTAAAGAGTACGGAACTGGATCTTCCCGTGACTGGGCAGCTAAAGGTACTTTCTTGCTAGGCGTTAAAGCCGTTATCGCAGAAAGCTTCGAGCGTATTCACCGTAGTAACCTTGTTGGAATGGGTGTTCTTCCACTTCAATTCGTTAACGGCGAAAGCTGGAAGTCACTAGGTATTACTGGCCGCGAGACATTCGACATCACAGGCCTTAGCAATGACGTTCAACCAGGTTCCACGGTGAAAGTTACTGCAACTCGTGAAGATGGCACTAGCTTCGAATTCACAGCTCTTGTGCGTTTGGATAGCTTAGTTGACGTAGACTACTACCGTAACGGTGGTATCCTACAAACCGTTCTTCGTTCGATTCTTGCAGAGAAGAACTAAGAAATACGTTACAGCAAACACACACACAACCAGATAAAAGTCCGGGATCGCCTTATGGCGGTCTCGGGCTTTTTGTTGTTGGCAGGGAAAATTTGGTTTCCGATTATGCGACTCCAAATAAAGGTCTGCCATAACGATATTTGCGTATTGCGAGGGCGTGAATAGCAAAGCAAAGGAGCTAAGCGTGAAAATCGCCTAGCTCCTTTGCTATCTCTTAAAACTATCGCAAGATCGTCTCGATCCGCTGAATTTCAGCAGGATCTAGCTGCAGTCGGCGTAAGGTACCGACGTTGTCTTCAATCTGGCTGACCTTGCTCGCGCCGATTAGTACAGAAGCCACACGTTCTTTGCGCAGCACCCAAGCTAGTGCCAATTGAGCCAGTGTTTGTCCGCGCTGGGCGGCAACCTCATTTAATTCCCTGATTTTATCCAGTTTCTCTTCCGTAAGATCTCCGCTCTTCAGGAAAGGGCTGTTCGCGCTGGCTGCTCGCGAATCGCTCGGAATACCGTCCAAATATCGGTTAGTAAGCATGCCTTGCGCCAGCGGGCTGAAGGCAATGCAGCCTGCTCCGCCTTGTTCCAGCTCATCCAAGAGGCCATCCTCTACCCAACGGTTGAACATAGAATAGGTAGCTTGATGAATGAGTAGCGGCGTGCCGAGCGATCGAAGAATGCGAATCGCCTCTCTGGTCTGTTCCGCGCTGTAATTCGATATGCCGACATAAAGCGCTTTGCCTTGACGAACGATTTGATCAAGCGCGCCCATGGTTTCCTCCAGCGGCGTGTTCGGATCAGGCCTGTGCGAGTAAAAAATATCAACATAATCAAGTCCCATTCTTTTCAAGCTTTGGTCGAGACTAGCGATGAGGGATTTCTTCGAGCCCCACTCTCCATATGGCCCCTGCCACATATAATAGCCAGCCTTCGTAGATACAATCATTTCGTCGCGATGAGCGGCTAGGTCGGATTTCAACACTCTTCCGAACGTTTCTTCGGCTGAGCCGGGGGAAGGGCCGTAGTTATTCGCGAGATCAAAATGTGTAATACCGAGATCGAACGAGCGAAGCATCATCGCTCTCGCATTCGCCAGTGTATCGACATCGCCGAAATTATGCCACATGCCAAGGGAAACCGCTGGCAGCTTAAGTCCCGAATTGCCGCAGCGGTTATAAACCATTGCATCATAACGTTGTTCGTTTGCTTGATAAAGCGTCATAGGTCAGTCACTCCAATTCATTCTGCGTATTAGGTTTATCCTTTCAGTCCAGTCGTGCTGATCCCTTCAACGATATATTTCTGGAAGGTGAAAAATACAGCGAAAATCGGCAGCAACGACAGGATCGACATGGCGAACATGGCCCCCCAGTCCGTTTGCATGGTGGGATCGGAGAAGTTTTTGATAGCGAGCGAAACTGTTGCCAGCTTCGGGGAGTTCAAGTAAAGCAATGGGCTGAAGAAGTCATCCCAAGTCCAGTAAAATTTGAAAATGGATACGGTAATGATGGCAGGTACAAGCAGCGGAACCATGATCCACAGAAAGATTTGATACTTGTCGCATCCGTCCATATATGCCGATTCATCGAGATCTTTCGGGATGCCGCGCAAAAACTGAATAATTAGAAAAATGAAGAAAGCTCCACCGAAATAAGATGGTACGATCAGCGGCAGAAACGTATTGATCCATCCGATTTTCTGAAAAAAGATATACTGCGGAATCATCAGCACTTCCCCTGGCAGCATCATCGTCAACATCATGCAGCCGAACAAGAATGCGGCGAATTTGAAGCGGATGCGAGCGAAGCCGTAGGCGACCATCGTCGAAGAGATAACCGTTCCGATGACGGATAGAATGGTGATGATGAACGAGTTTTTGAAAAAGACCGCAAATGAAATGCCTGCAAATCCTTTAAAACCAGCAGTGTAATTGCTAAAATTCCAGTGAGACGGAATGAGGCGATGAGCATCCACGAAAATATCTTTGGTGTCCTTGAATGAACTTGAGAGCATCCACAGCAACGGATAGATCATGAGAAGGGCAAAAACAGCGATAATGCCGTGCGTAACAACAGAGCGTGTTTGATTAAGTAGTTTGGCTGATGGTCGGCTCATACGCTATTCTCCCTTCGACTCATAATGAACCCAATGTTTAGATGATGTAAAAATGATCGCGGTAAATAAGGCGATGGTCATGAGCAATACCCACGCCATTGCAGAACCGTAGCCCATCTCATAGTAACGAAACGATTTCTCGTAGAGATAGAGTACATAAAACAGTGTTTTATCAAACGGGCCCCCACCAGTTACGATCATACCTTCCGTGAATACCTTGAATCCGTTAATAATACCCATGACTAAGTTAAAAAAGATAACGGGCGTGAGCAGTGGAATTGTAATGTTCTTGAACTTATGCCACGCGTTCGCGCCGTCTACTTGGGCTGCTTCGTATAAACTGACCGGTATTTGCTTTAGGCCCGCGAGGAAAATCAGCATCGAAGATCCGAATTGCCAGACAGATAATAAAATCAATGATGAAAGCGCCGTCGAAGGATGCGTGATCCAGGATACGTTCGTGGTCACCCCGAAGAATGCTTCCAAGAACGAGTTGAACGCGCCAGCCGAACCGAACAATTGGCGCCACATAACAGCCACGGCTACGCTGCCGCCGATTAAGGTTGGCAAGTAGTAGGTAGCCCGGAAGAAGCCAAGGAACCGGATCTTCATGTTCAGCATCATCGCCACGGCCAGCGCGAAGATGAGGCGCAGTGGTACCGCGGTAAACACGAAAATAAGCGTTGTCTTGATGGAAATCCAGAAACGAGTATCCTCCGTGAACATTTCCTTGAAATTGGCCAGTCCCACCCACTCAGGAGGAGACAAAATGTCATAACGGGTGAAAGCCAAGTACAGCGATGCCCCAATCGGGATTAAGGAAAAGGCAAGAAAGCCAAACAACCAGGGGAAAATGAATACATATCCAGCTGTATGGTCGGATCTCCAGAAGTTTTTCATATTGGCCCCCTTTTCAATCGATTTCATAGTAAGAATGGTCGGGGATAAGATTGCATCAAGAGCTACTTATCCCCGGCTTGCTTATTTCTTTTTCGCGAGCGCGGCTGTTGCTTCCTTGCGGAATTTCTCAGCTGCTTTCTCTGGCGTCAGCTTCTCATAGAAGACTTCGCCGCGAACGTTAGTGAAGAGCTTAGTGACTTCTGCACCTGCAACCGGTGCTGGCGGGTCGATGACGCTAGAGTGTTTCTCAACCGTCTGCAAGTATTGGGAGACGCGTTTCTGCGTGTCACTGAACGTGCTCTGCATGCCTGTAATCAGTTTCGGATTATATGGCATGCCGAAGTAAGCGTTAAGCGACTTAGCCGCATCCAAATTGTTCGTGAAGAACTCGATAAACTTAGCCGCTTCTTCAGGATGTTTTGACGAAGCTGCGATTCCATGGAAGAATGAGGGCTTCATATACATCCCTTTACCGTCTGCCGAACCCGGATACATGGCGAACCCAACTGGTTTACCTAACTGTTTCTCCATAATATCGACCTGGTTGCTCCAGTACGCGAAGCCGCCGAACGCTGCTTGCCCTTTTGGAAAAGGACCATCCTCAAGACCTCTCACCTCTTGCTCCACGCCCATCGGACTAATAATGCCGGCTTTCTGCCATTGAAGCTGCATATTCATATAGTCGACAAATAGTTTATCATCGTCATAGCCGAGGCCATCTTGCGCCGCGTTATACAGTGTCTTGCCATGTTGTCTGAGCCATACCTCAAAGTGGGATTGCATCAGATGGGTATCACCGTAAATGTTGAGCTTGTCTTTAACCGTTTGCAAATCTTTGGCGTACTGATCCCATGTGTAATCCGGCCCTGGCGCTTTAACACCAGCCTTATCCAGCTTCTCTTGATCATAGAACATAACTAGCGCATTATTTCCGATGTTAATCCCATAGTTTTTGCCTCCGACGATACCGCCCTTCATGTTCACATCCGCAACGCCGGTCATATCTATCGTTTTGTTCTTAATGAACTCGTCAAGCGGCATTAGCATGCCCTTGTTGACATAATTCTGAATTTGCGCGTAGTCGACACGAACAATATCGGGAAGACTATTTGAGGCGGCTTGTACGTTAATTTTATCGTTATAGGCGTCGCCAGCGTAATACTCGGCTTCGATCTTGATGTTAGGATTTGCTTTCTGGAACAATTCGATGACGGCGTTATTTTTATCAACCGTCAATTGCGAACCTGCCCAGTACGTCATGCGCAGGGTTACCTGCTCGTTCTTCTTTGGTGCAGCTGTTGCCGGCGCTGTTGTTCCTGTCTTCGTATCTCCTGATGTAGTTGACCCCTGCGAGCATCCAGCGAGGGCGAATGACAACGTTAACAGTGAAGCCAAACACGTTACTGTAATTTTCCGCATAATGACACTCCCCAATTATTATTTGTCTCTCAGTGCGTATTGCTATAAAGGGAATAGGTAGGCCCAGCCTATCCGCCTTTTCACCTTCATTTTACTGGCTGCCAAGGTCTCTGATAATAAAAAAAACAGACACGTTTTACTAGAAAAATCAGTAATACGCGTCCTTTTTATTGGTCGATTTGAACTCCACTGGCGTAAGGCCTGTCGCCTTCTTAAAGATATAGCTGAAGTACTGTGGATCGTTGCCAAAACCGGTTTTTTCCGCAATTTCATACACTTTGGCATGGGAATAGTTCATCATTAGCTCTTTGGCTCGCTCGATGCGTACCCTCGTTACGTACTGTGAAAACTTCTCGTTTAATTCCTTGCGAAACAGCTTGCCGAGGTAGTCCACATTCATAAAGAAATAGTTCTTGGCTAGCCACTGGAGACTCAGCTCTTCATTTCCCAAGTTGTCATGGATATGCTGAATCATACTGTGCACGAGCATTTTATTTTTGGTCGTAAACACCTCATAATTTTCCTTTGTAATCGCGTGCGAGACATTGAGAATGTATTTATGAATATCCTCTAGTGTCTTCATCTTCAGAATAGGGGCAATTTTGGTGATCGTTTCATGGATCGCGTCGGGCATGGTCTGTCTGACTATTGTTGTAACGAGCTCTATACAGAAGCTAATAGCAACGGGGATTTCGCAGCGCAGCTCGCGCAGTGTGTCGAAGAAACTTCCAAGTCCCACATTCAAATCTTTGATATTCCCAACTTTGATGGCCATCACGATGTCACCATAGTTCATATTGACCGTGTCCATGCCATTTGAAGACAGTTCAATCCCGACTTCACCGCTCGTAATAATGCTGCTTTCTTCTAGATAGAATCGGTATTGAATATATTGCTGGGCATCCCTATAAACCTTCGGAAGATCCTCGAAAGCGCATTGATCACTGATTGACAACGTCAAATCTACCTTATAACGGATTTCAAATTCTTCCTTGATGCTGGTTGTTACTGCAAGTATGTCCTGAACGTCCATATCCTCAACGAGAATGATGAACTTGTCCCCTACGATCGTGCTGAGCATTCGATTCCGAGCCTGAATAAGCTCTTCCGAGATGTTCTTCAATGCATACAGTTCTACAAACTCGAATGCTGCCTCTAGTTGGAACAGAATCAGCCTAAGTTTCTCATTGCCGATATGCAGAATTTGCTTATAATGCTCCATCTCTTGCTTAAAAAAACTGCGGTTCAACAAACAGTCCCGGAGGAGCTGCTCTTTCACCATGGGAAGAGCTTTCGCCAATTCGTTTTCCATCTGACGGTAGTGACTAGTTCGGCTTCGCTCTTCGTCCAGTTCGCGAATTACCTGATGCAGCACTTCCGTAATATCACCTTCGTCGCACGGTTTGAGAAGGTAGTGTTTGACGCCATACTGCATGGCCTTGTTGGCAAATTCGAACTCGCCGTGGCCCGAGAGTACAATGAATTTAACCTCTGGCCGGCGCTGAATCGTTTGTTGAATCAGTTCAAGCCCGTCCATTCGCGGCATCTTGATATCGGTAATAATGATATCCGGCTGCACATCAAGCAGCATGCTGCTGGCCGTTAACCCGTCGGGCGCACACCCTATGTATTGCAAGCCAAGTTCTTCCCACCCGACCAACCTCGAAATGCCTTCCCTAATCACACGCTCGTCGTCGACTAGAAACACTTTATAAACCCGCTCGCTCATTCTCTCGGCCCCCTTCGTGCCCGTTATGTACCGTTGTTCATGTAAGGGATAGAAATGGCAACTTTCGTGCCTTGACCTGCCTTACTATCGATGTCGATGCCGAATGGCTCACCAAATAGAATTTTGAGCCTGCTATTAATACTCTTCAAACCGATACCCGTTCCTTCTGCTGTCGTTTCATTCGATTCCAACTTCTCGAGATAGTCAGGATCCATGCCTGGGCCTGTATCTGCTACAAAAATTACTAGCCGATCCGCGTACTCCTCCGCGGTAATTCGTATCTCACACACGTCGTTTGAATGCTCGACACCATATTTGATGCTATTCTCAACGATAGGCTGCAAAATAATGCAAGGCATGCTTAGCGCATACAAATGTTCAGGGATTTCCATTCGATAAGCGAGTCTTTCTTCGAATCGAAATTTCTGGATGTGAATGTAATTATCCAGATTGGCAATCTCATCTTTAATCGTAATGAATTCCTTGTCGCTGACGGTGCTGCGCAGCAGGTTTCCCAGCGCCTTGACCATTCCGGAAATTTCTAGTTGACCGTTCATTCGCGCCAGCCAATTAATAGAATCCAGCGTATTATAGAGAAAGTGCGGGTTCAGCTTAGCTTTTAACGTATGATATTCCGCATCCTTTAGCATCAATTGCTTAACGTAATTTTCTTGGATCAACATATCGAGTCTATAGGTCATTTTATCGAAACTGCGACTTAATTGGCCGATTTCATCACGGTATTTCGGCAACTCCGCATTATCCAGCTCGAAATTCCCCTTCTCTAGATTCGACATCTTCTTCATCAGCTTCTCGATTGGTTTCGTAATGCTGCTCGAGAACTTCAGCCCTATTACTAGAATGATTAATAAGACGATCGTATACGTGCAAAGCAAGACGATTTGCATGATGATGGTATCTTTAAATATCGAACCATAAGGAACCAGATATAGGAATGTCCAGCCTGTATACGGCTGGGCAAATGCCGCCGCGAGATACTTACTCCCTCTCAGCGTCACGAGGTTATAATCTTTGTTCGCGTCGATAGCGAGCTCTTCATTCTCAATTGGACTATGCTGCGGATAAATGAAGGCGTTGCCAGATTTGATCAACAATGTCGAATCGTAGTAGCTGCTCTCATTCGAGGCCGAATAAATAATTTTATCAGCGAATGTTCGAATGATGAGGGTACCGATATGCTCCATACTGGTATCATTGACCTCACGAATTTCGCGCACCGAATAAAAAGAATCTTCCTCATTAATGCCCCCCATCCATACATTGGCCCCCTTCTGTTGCTCTGCCGTATTCCGCATCGTCTTAATGACGTCGAAACTCAATCTGCCGACGTTCAAGCCAACTCCATGAGAACCGTTATCGGTATCAAGAACTTCGATGGAAGCGACTGCGTAGTCAAACAGATGATAGGACATAAGCTTCTTCATCAACTCATTGGAAGCTGTGTATGATTCATAAGACTCCCGGTCGGCATTCAGCATTTTCAGATATTTTTGCACGTCGGGGTCCGACATAATGGTCAGAGACAATCTATCTATGTTTTGCAGCTTCTCTTCAATTCGTTGGGAAAACAAATGAAATTTCTCCGTCGTTTCCCTATATATCAGCTGATCGTACAGTGATTGAGACAGCCTGACGAACGACCAGCCGAGAAAGCTCGTAAGGAAAGCGCCAAGCACGATGAAGATAAGCAATTTATGTTTAATTTTCAAGTTTCTCATAGGATCACCCTTGCTCAATTATAACACACATCCGAAATGGGGCTGGAAACAGCGAAAAACGGAAGGGCCTAGTAGCCCCACCGATTTTCAAGTCCTCTCTATCTCGTTGGATCAGCATTCCCAGTCCTCGCCGGCTTGAAATACGAATCAATGCTGCTCAAATCCCCTATCAGATCCTGCGGATCTTCTAATCCAATGTTCAAACGCACAAGGCTAATCGGATTGGTTTCAGTCGAATCCGAGGTCTCGCCGACGACCAAAGCCAGGCTTTCATAACCCCCGAAGCTTAGCCCGATTCGGAAGTAGCGCAGCTGGTCAACCCAAGCCTTGGCCTCTGCCAATGTGCCTCTGATCTCGACAGACAGTAGACTGCCGCAGCCGCTCATTTGCTTGAGCGCCAGCTCGTGTTGTGGATGCGAAACAAGCCCTGGGAAGTTTACTCGGCGGATGACGGGCACGGTCGCCAAATATTCCGCCACCGTATGCGTCGACAAGCTGAGGCGCTCCATTCGCAACGGCAACGTACGCATGCCGCGGAGCATCAAAGATGCAATGTGCGGTGTCATGACGCCGCCGAGCAATTGCAAGTCAATGCGGCTAAGTTGCTCAAGCAGCTCATCCGAACCGATGACAGCTCCGCCAAGCGCGTCGCTGTGACCGCTGACGTACTTAGTCAGCGAGTGCACGACGAGATCAACGCCCATTTGCAGTGGATTTTGGTAGCAGGGAGATGCCCAAGTGTTGTCGATGATCGTTCGGATCTTGCGAGCCTGGGCCTCTTGAACGCAGGCCGTCAAATCCTGCAAACGGAAGTAATAACTGGTCGGGCTCTCCAAGTAAAGGAGTGCCGTATTGCTGCGAATCGCCGCAAGAATGGCCGCCATGGACGTGCCGTCCACATACGTGACTTCTACACCGTATCGGGTAAGAAAATAATCAAGAAACTCCCGCGTTCCAAAATATACCTGATCCACACAGACGATATGATCGCCCGCACGGACAGTGGACAGAATGGCAGCCGAAATGGCAGCCATTCCCGAGGCAAAGCAGCGCGCCTTCTCACCGTGCTCGAGCGTAGCAAGACGCTTTTCCAGTTCCTGCACCGTCGGGTTGCCCATTCGACTATACTTGAAAGCATGTCCAGGCTCATCACTTGATGCATAAGAAAATAGCGTATTCTGGTAGATTGGGATTGTGACTGCCCCTTGGTGCCGCTCATCGTGCTTATCATGCGCAACAAATGTATACGGCAAAGGGTTCTTGTGCGTAAATGTGTTCATATTCATGCGGTTGCCCCTCTCTAGTCGCTCCTAGCCGTCTATGCGTTAATTCAGCGCCGCTGCACGCGCTGCCGCGGCTACGACCCAACTGGTGCGCTGACGGTCAATATCGCCGGGCAACGAACAATCCGCGCCCAGCATAACACCGATACTTGACGTTTCATCAAGCAGATAAGCTGTAAATTGAGCGATGTCCGCTTGATCACCGCTGCACAAAATTCCTGCCTTCGTATTGTCGAAGCCGCCAAGAACAGTCTTGCCGCCGAAAAATTCCATGCCTTCTTTTAAGCTGAGACCTTCGACATAGATCGCCCAGTTAAATGCTTTGGCCGGGTAATCCTGCCACACATTCAAGCGGTTCTTAACGCCGGCCCATCCGCATAGATGCAGCAGCGTATTGTCGCTGACGACATTCGCGCGATCCAGTACAATTCTATCGCTCGGTGTAACCCACTCGCGATATTCCTCATAGGTAAAGCGATCCGTCTCCCCGCCTTGCAGACAGTAATAGATGCCGGTGCATTTGCCTTCTGTCAGCAGCAGCTCCGAAAGAGTGGCTTGATCCTCCGCGATAACTTCGAGCGCGTACATGACCGCCTCTGGATCCTCCTTCAGATGACGCATGACAAGCTCGTCTGATGTGCCGAAGCGGATGCAAGAGAATGGAGCAAACACATTATAAAATGTACAACATTCCCCTTGCAGCTGTTCGTAAATGCCTTTCGCCCGTGCAACTTGTTCACGGATGTAGGGATGATCCTTGCCAAGGGGTTTCAGCTTGCGCCAATCTGCTGCTTCCTGAATGTCGACCGTAATAGGGAAGTTGAAGAATCCATCACACATGATTTTAATAAAATCAATACCGCTTTCCTTGTAGTACTGCACATGCGCATCAATGCACGCCTGACCTTCGGCTTCTTCACCAGAGAAATGAAACCAGAATCCAACTGGTACCTTATCAACTGGTTGTTTGTTTAATGCGTTAAGTACTCGTGTAATTTTATCCATATTCGGCAACGCTCCCTTAGGTTAGATGAATCCCCTCTGCAGCGGGGTCTGTGAAATTAGAGTAAGTGTATCATCTGCCCCTCAGGAACAATATAAAAAAAAGCGACATGTTTTGTGGGAAAAACCGAAAAAAGTTGGGAGAGAAAACCGAGATTTCATGAAAATTTCACCCCGCTTAACCCTTAGAGCCCCAAGGGATTGACTTACATTTCCAAAAACTGCGGGTTGAGACCGTGTATATTGGTGCCTATACTGAGGAAAGCGAAAGGGGAGATGAAGATGATGTTCATAAAAAAACTAGTCGTAGTCGCACTCGTAGCTTCCTTTGGTTTAGGGATGAATGCAGGAACGTGGAGCCCGCAGGCATCCGCAGCAGAAGCTACGACTTTAAAGCAAGGTACGCAAAATGGTGATGTATGGGACGCACAATTCCGACTAAAAACTTTAGGCATTTATGAGCCTTCTATAGATGGAAAATATGGTCCAATCACAGCCGCGGCCGTTCGTAATTTTCAAACGAATTATGGACTGAGTGTGGATGGAATCGTTGGTGCGAAAACGTGGGAGTACTTGCGTAAATTCACGGTGAATCAAGCTGAACTCGATATGCTGGCTAAAGTCATCTACAGTGAGGCTCGCGGTGAATCCTACGAGGGTCAAGTCGCTGTTGGAGCGGTCGTTATGAACCGGTTAAAATCCAGTCAGTTCGAGAATACCATTCAAGGCATCGTGTTCGAGGTTGGTGCTTTCACGGCTGTCAGCGATGGCCAATATAATTTAACACCAGATAGCCAAGCCTACAAAGCTGCATTAGAGGCCGTTCGCGGCTGGGACCCAACGGGTGGTGCACTTTACTATTTTAATCCCAAAACAGCGACAAGCTCTTGGATCTGGACACGTCAACAGACGGTGCAGATTGGGAATCACATTTTTGCGAAGTAACAAGCATAAGGAAAACACCTCTAGACGAAGCCGCTATGGAGCGAGCTTGTGTAGAGGTGTTTTTGTATCCTAGAGAGGCTGCCGCTTACGCTTGCTCCGCTAACTCCTTCATGTGCTCCATAACTTCGAGATGCACATTGCGAATAATGCTTTGGGTCCATATATCGAAATAGAGCGATGGTTTTACTTTCAGGTCATACCAGCTAGTGCCGATGAGTGTTGTAGTCCCATCGCCATTGTCTTCTAGGATGAATTGACCTTTGGACAAACTCAGGTGTCCTAGTATTTCGGGATCATCCGGCAGTTTTGTAATGGCAAAGGTGAGTTTCCGATTTTCCTCATATTCTACGATCTTCTCATCAAAAACGATGCCATTGCTGAAAATACACTTACGTTCAGCTCCTACATAACGGCCTTCTGCCGTGGATTGCACGGGACTTGGCAACCCGATTTTAAATAACCAGTAGTCAGGTTCTGACGTTATGGGTGAAAATGCAGTGACATTTTGCCATACAACTTCTGGTTTCGCGTGAATTAAGATTCGGTCCGTGACCTGACTTTCACCTGGTTGGGCAGTCAAGATATTAGCTAGGAGAAGAACAGCCATTGCCGCGAGAATACTGACGTTTAATGTGGATTGGTTCCATTTGAACATAAGTTTGCCCGCCAGAACACCGAGTAGAATAAAGAGATAAATGAGTGGCGCCACGATGATCAGGCAAATATACCCCTCACCCATCATGAAATAACTATAAATTAAACCTACAACAAGATTGAGAAACGCATAACCAAAGGATGGGCCAACCGTTACACGGTGTTTACGCCAGAAATAAGCATTGATCATCCCCATGATAAACGGGAGTAGGACGAAATCGGATAAGACCAGTATCCCTCCAGCGCCTGTCGCTACCCTGACGATATAAGCCGTTATAAGCATAAAAATGATTCCGCATCCGTTGGCCACAGCAATTCCTAACCAGATATCTTTGGCTCTCCGACTCAAAGTGATCACTCCCTAGAACTGTCGCGTAGACGTTGTCGATAAGATTCTATGACTAATCTAACGCGAATTGGAGTGTTTGTAAATAATAACCAATTCTATAGTGGAAAAAGCCAACGCACCTACTCAGGCGTCAGCTTGTTCTTCATACCAAGGGTTCAAGTGGACCAGCACTTCATCCACATCCCCGTGTGCTTCTTTAATTCTCCGCTTAATGCTACGAATGATATCATGACCTTCTTGAATCGTCAGCTGGCCTGGAACGCCAA
Source organism: Paenibacillus sp. J22FR83 (assembly GCF_059691955.1). NCBI lineage: Bacteria > Bacillati > Bacillota > Bacilli > Caryophanales > Paenibacillaceae > Paenibacillus > Paenibacillus sp. J22FR83. The sequence goes on along the minus strand of NZ_JCAUAM010000008.1, from coordinate 295,395 downwards.
GTCTCGCATCAACTAATATGTAATGGCCATGCTCCCTCGCACGAAGTCGATCGATTCGTTTAACCTCGGGTACACCTCGAATTAATGATGCATATTGCTCAATGTAAGTGGGACTGACACTACGTTCCATCAAAATATCAAAGGATTCGCTTCCCATCTCGTAGGCTAGTTTCAAGACAAGGAACGAAACGATGATCCCTGCTACCGGATCTCCATACGCCAAGTAGCTAATGTTGTAGTGATCCCCGATTAATGCGAGTCCGATCCCCACTGAAGCCGCGATAGAGGCGTACACGTCCGCTAAATGGTCGTAGGCTGTCGCTATCAACCCTTTACTGTTCAGCTGCTTTCCGATACGCATCGTATAGACATACAGGATTTGTTTCCACACGAGGGAAATGACAGCTGCACAAAAAGCAATGATATGCGCCTCGCCCGCCGATTCGAACAGCGCATGTATCGAATGGTAACCCATATAAATAGCGGCTCCGCCTAATATAATTGCGACTATAAAAGCCCCGAGCACCTCCGCTTTCCCATGCCCGTAGGGATGCTCCACGTCCGCTGGTTTGGCGGATACGCGCATGGAGCTGTATGCCGTTGCCGTTGCAATAACGTCCCCAGCGTTATGGATACCGTCCGCAATGAGCACTTGGCTATTGAACAGAAGGCCGACTATGATTTTGATAGCGGTCAGCACGATGTTGCTGGCCAAACTTATCCAGATCGCCAGCATGGAGGCTGTCTTCTTCATGATGTACACACCCTTTCCCACCTATAGTATGGCTTATCGGCGGCAAAGCATCCGTCCAAGTTGCACCCCCTATAAACGTGTAACTCGAGCCAACCGTGTATCAATAGTCCGACTTTGCTCAACTAAATCGAAGAATCCTCGGTAGAATAGACAAATAGTCCGATTCTGCCCAACTAAATCGCCGTTTTCCTCGCCAGCGAGTTGTTTTGGTCGATTTAGTTAGGCGAATTAGGACTAATTTAGGTTTAATGGCGCGGATAGAAGGATTAGTTCGGTAATTTCGGACTACCCGGGGAAGTGGGGCGAACAAAAGGAGCTATGCTGATGGGGTATGTATGAGCAGGGAGATATGCAAATAAATACCTGCCGTTGTGCAGGTACTTATTTGCAATTTATTTCCTACTCAAGCCAGCACGTTATCAGGCTTGAGCGCTTAGCGCAGCATCGTGCCCATCCGGCGCGCCGCCTCCATAATCGTCGGCGCCTGCTCTTGCATCAGCTCCAGCGTAAGCCTGTTCGCTGGACCCGAGACCGCGAGGGCGGCCACTAGACGGCCGCCGCGGTCAAGAATTGGCGCGGACACAGCCGCCGCGCCAGGCTCGCGCTCTTCGACGCTCGTGGCGAAGCCCGCGCGCCTTGTGTCGCTGAGCTGCTGCAGGTACGCCTGCGTCCCTAACCCTGTCGGCCAGTCGGCCGAGGTTAGCAGCTGATCCAGCAGCCCTGGCTCAGCGAAGGCGACGAGCACCTTGCTCGAGGCGCCGACGTAAAGCGGCATTCGCGCCCCGACAGGGGCGACTCGGCGAATGGCATGGTTGCTCTGCACGGCTTGGATGCGCACGCGCACCAGGCCGTCCTGCACGTACAGCGAGATCGTCTCCCCGAGGAGGTCGCGGAGCCTTTCCATCTCCGGCAGCAGAATGATGCCGGGGTCTCCCTCTTTGGATAAGTTAGCCGAAAGCTCCCAAAGCCGGTAGCCCAGTCTGAACTTATCTGTCGCTTCATCACGCATGATGAAGCCTTTGCCTTCAAGCGATGCTAGAAGGCGATGTACCGTGCTTTTGTGAAGCTGCACACGTGTAGCAATTTCGGTTAACGTCAACTCGGACGCCCCCGTGAAACAAAGCATAATATCTAAAGCGCGCTCAACAGCACGCACGGTCAGCTTGCCATCTTCCATAGAAGAGTCACCACCTTCATAAGCCAAACTGTTTCACTATATGAAACCTTGTTATGTCCAGTATAACGAAACTAAATGGAACCGTAAAGGTCGAACACCTCTTTTTCCCATTATTACAGAAGCGTTACAATAGGCTTACAAATGCCGCATCCGCATTGACTTGTAAGCGCATTCAGAATACTATTAAAGTACAGCAACACTTATCAGAATATTTAAACAATTATACCTCCCACTCATGTTTCACCACTACCTAGCGGCATTTCACATACACACATCTTCATGGAGGGAGGCTTATCAGATGTCTACTACTACTCTCAATCCTGTAGCAGGATCGCTTCAGCCCACACTTGATCAGGTTATTACGCAACCATTTTTACGCAGAAGAAAGTTTATTGTTACGACTCTTCTGGCCTTATTGATTGTATGTACGTCCATTCTTCTCATCTTCCACGCTTACATTGCTTGGACCTTGGCTAGACCACATATTGAGCCTCTGCATTCGAATCCGATGAAGGCTGTCCGACTTCCATACACGAATATCTCCTTCCCGAGCCATAACGGTGCATCCATCTTAGATGGCTGGTTCATCCCGGCTGCTAGCTCGACTAAAACGGTCATTTTCTCACATGGATATGGTGGTAATCGCGAAGAAGAATGGGTTCCTTTGTACACTTTGGCCCGCGAGCTTCACAAAAAGCAATATAACGTTCTCATGTTTGACTATGGCTATGTGAATCCCATGAGTAGTCGCCTCATGACCGGTGGTGTTCAGGAATCCCAAGAACTGCTTGGGGCCATTGAGTATATCAAACAGTCTACTGGCGGTTCGATCTTTATTTGGGGCTTTTCCATGGGGGCAGGCACTGCCTTACAGACAGCTCTGCAGCAAAACGGAGATATCTCGGGGATGATCCTAGACAGCACCTTTCTACTGAACTCGGACACCCTTTATCAAAATATGAATCAAGTCGTGCGTTTGCCAAAGTACCCTTCTCTACCGCTTGTTCGTCTGTTCTTTCCTTTAGTGAATGGCGTAAGCTTGCATGACGTGCCCTTTACAAAAGTAACCACAACGTCCTATGAGATGCCGATCTTCATGATTCATGGCACCAATGATAACAAAGCACCTCATGTTCTCGTCGAAGCCATGTTCAAGCAGCAGCACAACACCGCCTCTAAGCTATGGATTCTCCCTAATGCACAGCATGAACTTCTGTATCGCGCTGAACCCAAAACTTATGTGAGCCGCACAATGGACTTCCTTAACAGTATTGAACCCTTGGCCACATCCGAGTACGTTAACGCTGGTATTCCCTCCTCCCTATAAAATCGACCTCTGATGAGGTCGGTATTTTTTTGCCGTTTGGCCCGTTTACCCCATCCTCTCAACTGAATTCCCCTGCGTCGCCATTTAACTGGAAAACCTACAGCTAATTCTAGCTTATTTCGTTGATTTTCGAATTTAAATGGAAAAAGTACAGCTAAATGCTGCACTTTGTCGCCAAATCCCTTAATACCGCTAAATTTACTACAGGAAATCCATCTATTCATCTGGAAGGTGCATAAACAGCCCAATTAGCTGGATAAAATCAATTTATTCGTGTTGACGGTGGGGCTGGCGCGAATTGTTTGCAATGCTACTCGCTACTAGCCCGCGAGAACTGAAAGAAAAGATAGCTACTTGTTTGGTCGTGGTTTATGTTACTTTGCTGCTGACTGATACTCGGAGCTAGTTTATGTTACTTGGGTAGTAGACTGCTGTTTGATTCCCATTATGTTGGTTGCTGGCTTCTGTTAGGTATGAGTTGATGAGTGTCTGGTAGCCGCTGTCTGTTGCAGTTAGTGAGAATAGTAGTTTAAAGTAGCTTAGCTCAAGAGCTCTTGGGATCCTACCTCTTGGGCTTTCCACTCTACCCTACGTCACCAGCACCACTCAACTCCCGATGCCACGAACTTAACTGGAAAACCTACAGTTAATTCTAACTGATTTCGTTGATTTTCCCATATAAATGGAAAAAGTACAGCTAAATGCTGCACTTTTCCCTATTTCCCGCTAAAACCTCTAAATTAACTACAGGAAATCCATCTATTCATCTGAAAGGTGTATAAACAGCCCAATTAGCTGTATAAAATCCATTTATTCGCATTCGCATTCGCACGCACGGGCGGCGGCGATAGGTGGAAGTTGAGTGGCTAGCCCTACTCCCACGCCTCAATCCATCTCATAAATCGAGCCCGATTTACTCGCGAACAGCTCCGCGTACACCTTCTCGGCGTAGGCGTCGGTCATGCCCGAGATGTAGTCCGCGACGAAGCGCGGCCAGCTCCAATTGCTGTTGATGCTGCGCCGCTCATAGCTGTCAATCCAGTCGGGCGGGATGATCCATTGCCCTTTGTCCTTGTGGATGAAGCTGTCCCAGAGGCGCTCCACAATGATCTCGCTGCGCTTCTGCAGACGCAGGACGCGGAAATCCTTGATCAGCGTGACCCACGCTAATTTCTTGAGGATCTCCATCGTCCGCAGCAGGTCCATGTCCTCTACGCCGTCTTTGACGAGGGCGACCTTCTTCCAGCCGCGATCCGTGTCGTCGATAATATCCAGCCGCGACGCAAATGAGCTGACCCAACGCGCTTTCATCTCTCTGCGTGTCCGTGATTCCTCACGGTTGCATGCTGCAAATATAAGCTCCCATTGCTCCAAATAATCGTGCAGCACGCGGCGCACCATCAGTTCGATATCAACCTGTTCCCAGCCAAATTTATGCTGATTCGGATCGTTCAGTATCTCCATCACGAGATGTTTGATCAATCGTTGATCCTCGAAAAAGGTAGCGTTCATTTGAATTTTGCCTGCCCGAATGCCATCCTCGATATCATGCGTAGAATACGCAATATCATCGCATAGGTCCATCAATTGTGCTTCCAGCGTGGAACAACCCGCAGGCATTTTCCAAATGTCCCGCAGCTCCTGAATGACGTCCCACTCTGCCCCGTAAACACCCTTCAGGCGTCCCTCTTCTTCAATTAGAAAAGGATACTTATTGATGCCGAGAAGCACCGCTGCCGTCAGGTCTAGGCCGCTCTCGCTGCCCGCTCGTTTTTCTAGAAACATAAGGATACGGAAATTCTGCGCATTCCCCTCATATTTCAAGCCGTGATCCTTCATGAGGATATGATTAAGCACCTCTTCACCCTTATGTCCAAAAGGCGGATGACCGAAGTCATGCGCAATGGATGCACACTCGACCACGGTCGGATCGATGATCAGGCCTGGATGCTCTCTTTTGCTCAAAAAGGGATTGGTCCGCTCTAAACGCTTCGCGACTTCTCTCGCAATCTGTGCAACCTCCAAGGAGTGCGTTAGACGTGTCCGGTAGTAATCGCCCGAGCCCGCTCCGAATACCTGAGATTTGCCCTGTAAGCGCCGAAAGGTCGGCGACTGAATTAACCTTGCGTAATCCCGTTCAAATTCATCCCGTTCTTCACTCCATTTCGAGGAAGCTGCCTCACCAGGCCGATATTTCCGTATGTTGTTCATATGTTTGCCTCCTCTAGCCCTCTTGCTACTCAAACGATTGCACACACTGCTATCAGTTTATGCGAGAGCATGTACAATAGTCACCATCCGACCCCCTGATGCAGAAGGATTATATTTTAAAAAGAATACTATATTCTCCATGCCCCAACAAGTCTAACCTGGTATTCAACTAAAAAAAGGGAACGCTGCACAAGACCATTGTCTTCATGCACATTCCCTGGTTCTCTTCTTATTTTAATAAGGATAGAAATTCCGAACGCAGTGTAGCATCCTTACGGAAGGAGCCGCGCACAGCGGATGTTACGGTTTGACTGCCGTATTTCTTCACACCTCTTGCGCACATGCACATATGCTCACCTTCAACGACAACCATGACGCCATGCGGCTTAAGTACATCGAATAGAATGTCAGCAATTTCAGAGGTAATCCGTTCTTGCACTTGCAACTTGCGTGTAACTACATCAACCAAACGAGCAAATTTGCTGAGACCCGCCACTTTACCGCTCGGTAAGTAACCCACATGAACTTTCCCGAAGAAAGGCGCCATATGGTGCTCACACTGGCTGTAATAAACGATATCTTTAATAATAACAAGCTCTTCATGCTGTTCATCAAAAGTAACCCCAAGCACTTCGCGAGGGTCTGCTGCATATCCTGCAAAAATTTCTTCATACATACGCGTTACACGTGCTGGCGTATCTAGAAGTCCTTCCCGATCTACATCTTCACCAATCAGTCGCAGGATTTCACGGACATGACTTTCAATCTGCTCGCGATTCTCCGCAACTAGACCGTTTTTATAATCGATGGATGCCATCTTCTCTATCACTCCACCCTAGTTCTTAAAATTAAGAATGTATTTTACTTCCGTTTTTGATTGAAATTTTGATTTTTCATCATTTGTTGTGCTTTATTCAATTGTTGTTTATTCATGTTGTAACCCATTTGCTTCGCCATTTTGGCTAGCATCTCAGGATTGTTCTGCATGGATTCCAACTGTCTCTTCAAATAGAATACACCAATAAAGAAACCGCCGACCAAACCAACAATTAATGTGAGAATGGGAATAATATAACTCCACATAATCTGTGCCCCCTGCTTGTACGAAATTTAGAATAGAATGCTTGTTCTATCATATCATTACTGTTCCACGGTTTACAAATTAAAGAACTTGTTCAATGAAAACAGTTGTTTCTTTGGCTAGATCGATCTCTTTGATCTCCAGCAATTTATCTGAAGCATCTTGCTTCACAATTCGAATAATCGGGCGAGTCGGAAGTCCTCTGTGCTGACCTACGACAACGCCAGTCTCCCGATTGGTCAACCGAACCGAAGTACCTGTCGGATAGATCGAGACGATTTTCATAAATTGAATCAACACATCCAGGTCTAGCTTCGTTTCGGCCAGCGCCAGCATATGTTCACAGGCTTCATGCGGCAGCTTACGGCGCCCTGCGGACATATCAAACAACAAGTTGTCGTACATGTTGGCGACGGCGGTTATTTTGGCATAGAGATGAATTTCTTCGCCCATAATCCCTCTCGGAACGCCTTCTCCATGCAATGTCTCATGATGCTGAAAGGCCACATGGGCAATGAGCAGATTGAACTCACGCTTACTCTTCAAGAGCTCAAACCCACGCCACGTATGGTGCCGCCTCGGATCGTCCGATTCGTCGTCTGTGAGCAGCTCCACTTTCCCGATATCGTGCAACAAGGCCCCCATGGCTAAATCTTTCAACTGCGTCGTATTCATCCCCATATTCATCCCGATGAGCACAGACATCATACACACGTTCATCGCATGGATGTACATCTGATTGTCCTTTGTCCGGATATCGCTTAGCTGTACGAGGACATCACGATTCTTCATAATTTCATCTAATAGTGTGTTGATCGACATGCTGACATTCCGCGAGTTGAACTCTTTGCCCGACTGTATTGCGGCGAACGTCTGCCCCATCTGCGTCATCACTAGCTGCTTCGTTTCGTCCGACAGGATTTCCGGAATTTCTACATCCGCCAGGTTCGGGTCCTTGATGTAAATCATCGTAACACCAATGCGATTCAGTGTATTAATCATAAATACGGTTAGCTGCACATTCTCCGAAAGCAAAATAGCCCCATTGCTGGCATATATCGTACGCCCCAGGTATTGGCCAGCCTCCACCGAATCCAAATGCACATATTTCATAGGATTCACTCCACATGTTGTAATTGTTGAACTGCTAGGAGAACAGTGTTCGTTGTTCCAAATCTAATAAGTGCACTTTGGTCGGAAGCCCCCCGCCATAACCCACGAGCTCGCCGCCAGCTCCAATGATCCGGTGACAGGGAATGATGACAGGAATGGGATTCTGATTGTTCGCTCCCCCTACTGCTCGAACCGCTTTGGGCGAGCCAATCGCTTCCGCTATATGTTTATAGGATGCGGTCTCCCCATAAGGGATCGTCTGCAAGGCCAGCCATACACGCTTTTGGAAATCCGTCCCTTGTAGATCCAGCTCCCCTTCAAAGCTCTCTCGTTCTCTCTTAAAATACTGCGTTAATTGCTCCGCTACTGGCGCGAGCTGCTCTGCATTTTCGCTCAGCTCAAACGCTCCATACCAACGTTCTGCCCATCGCTCACGTTGTTCTCGATTCTGCTCATACGTACCGAACTCGACCTTGCAGAGGCCTTGCGGGGAAGCCACAAGCACAAGGGGACCGATGGGAGAATCAATCTCGGTATAGGTCAGCAAGACTGTCTCCTGCGGCTGTTTCATTTTAATCCTCCTGTACGGCCACTGCTTGAATGTTCTGCGCAGCTATGGCTTTCTCTATGTCCGTCTTCACCTGCGGCTCTTGCTCAGCCGCAGCGGCTTTATGCAAAGCGGCGAACGCTTCGTCGCCGCCGATGCGCCCGAGCGCCCACGCTGCGGTAGCCCGGATCTCCGGGCGAGGATCGCTCCGCAGCAGCTCTGTCAGGACCGGCACCGCGGTGCGGTCCTTGAAATTGCCGAGCGCAATGATTGCGTTGCGCTGGATGGGCTTTTTGCCGCGCCAGGAAGCCGCAATGCGCCCGTACTGCTCTTTGAAATCCTTGTTCGACATCGTGAGCAAGGGAATGAGCAGCGGCTTGACCTTCTCCGGGTCAGGCTGCAGTTCGGGATGATGCGTCCAGTTCATCCCCTTGTTCTTCGGGCAGACGACCTGGCACGTATCACAGCCGTAGAGTCGGTTGCCGATCTTGCGTTTGTATTGATCATCCACATACCCCTTGGTCTGTGTGATGAAGGAGATGCAGCGGCTCGAATTGAGCTGCCCTGGGCCGACTAGCGCCCCTGTTGGACAAGCATCGATGCAAATCGTGCAGTCCCCGCATTGGTCCATAATACCTATATCGGATTCGAATGGGATGTTCGTGATCATTTCGCCCAAATATACCCACGATCCCCATTCGGGGGTGATGACGGCGCAGTTTTTGCCGCTCCAGCCGATACCGGCACGTTCGGCAACGGCCCGGTCGACGAGGGCACCGGTGTCGACCATGCTCATCAGCCTCGCCTCCGGCACGCGCTCGGCTATGAAGGCCTCCAGCTTCGCGAGCCGGTCGCGAAGCACGTCGTGATAGTCGCTCCCCCACGAGGAGCGCGAGATCATGCCCCGATACGCCCCCGGCTCCGATCGGGGCGGGTTCTTCAGCTTCGACGGGTACGCGACGGCGATCGAGATGATCGAGCGCGGCGCCTCGAAGCTCAGCTCCGGGTGTACCCGCTTCTCGATATCCGGCTCCTCGAAGCCGGATTCGAAGCCCTTCTCCCTGTGGCGGAGAAGGATGTCCTTCAATGCGTGGAACGGCTCCGCGGACGTGAAGCCGATCTTATCAATGCCAAGGGAGGATGCGGCTTCCACGATCTCTTGTTGTAGCTTGCGCCAATCTGTTGGGTTAGGTAAGGAAACCGCCAATCTGCTCATCCCTCTCTTTATACATTTATCTAATGAGTTATAGTCACAGCTTTCCCACCATGTCTAACGGCCATAACACGAAGTCAGCTCGTCCTTGAACGAGACTGATCGGTATGACTCCGAACAGACGGCTGTCTGCACTTGCTGCGAAGTGCCGATTATCGCCCATAACGAAGATTTCGCCGGGTCCGACTTCTGTCGGGCCGAAGTCACCATCTTGAATGGGCGTATCCGTATAGGTCTCCAAGACTTTGTCTCCATTGACATAAAGAGCTCCTTGGCGGCCCTGCACCTCGTCGCCTGCGATTGCAATGACCCTTTTGACCAACAAGGGGTGCTGAGGTAACGCTAACTTCTCCGGTTCTTCAAGAATAACAATCTCACCACGGCTCGGTGCTTTCAAATAAGTGATCGCTTTGTTCACGAAGAGCCATTCACCTTCGCGAAGCGTTGGATCCATCGAGTGACCGCGCACCGTAGATAGATTGAAGCCAAATTGATGAACAAGGATAACAACAAGAAGAGCTACGAGAATGGATTTCGTCCAATCCCACAGCTCGTGCGCGAAACTTTTGGATTCATGAACATACCCTTGTGCAGAAATTTGCCTTTTCGAATCTTCCCGCCTGACGTAGGAGCTCATTCAACCGCCTCCGCTCTTATACTTTTCCCATTGCTCATAATAGTAGATCACCATGTCATCCTGGAAAGGAGGCTTGTCCTCATTCACTAACGTCAGCAATGTTGCGAGCCCTTCCTTCACCTTCGTTTCGACAAGTGCCGAGTAATGGTAACCAAGCTTATGACGCTCATATTCATCCTGATCGACAATATGTACGGTTCGATCGGGCAACCGAATCACATCCAAGTCATAATCGATATACGTTAAGACGTCCCCATTCACATACAAAGGAGAAGCCACATTACAGTAATAGCGCACGCCTGTCTCCTCCATGAGCGCTACGATATTAAACCACATTTTTGGTATAAAAAAAGAAACCCCAGGAACACGGCTAACCCACTCTTTACCATCCGCTTCTTGAATCTTAGTCTGACTATTAATGAACACAAGCATGCCCTGTTTCTGATGCTCTTCATGGAGCATATTTGCAGGAACTCGCCAATTGGTCAACCACATGCGGTGGAGATGCCCGTCGTGTTTGAAGCTTTTTATCACATACGGCGTGAAATTATCCATGTTCAAAGCTCCTCTGTAAATTGCTGCCGAAACGTTACCTTATTATACTAGAAAAGCATATCTGACCCCCAATTGCAATGGCGGCACAGATATGCTCCCTATAAGCAAACTTATTTATTTCCCTACCCGTAACAAATAGAGACTACACGCTTACTTTTTTCACAATGCTAAGTCGATGAGCGGTTCTGGAAAAGTCATCTGAACTGTAACCAGCAGACTCATACACAGGCAACACCATTTCGTTGTGCACATCTACTGTTACCATAATTTTCTTAACATTCCGCCCGAGAAACCGCTGCTTCATTGCCTCGATCAAAGCTTTGCCGATACCCTTACGTTGATATGCTGTTGCGACTGCGATCCTATAGTAGTAGCCATTGTTGTTATCGATCGTGCCGATAATCATGCCTACGACTTGCTCTTCTTCTTGAGCGATTAAAACAAGCTCCGTGTCCCACGAAAGCTGACGTGCGAAGGCTTCAATCGTCTCTTCATAGCAGGTTTCCGACAGAACGTCTTCTAGAAGTTCTTTAACCGAAGAGGTATCACCAAGTTGAAATGAACGAACATGCATACGGTTCTCTCCCAATTCCATATTAATTTGTAGAGATTAATTTTCTGGTAAAGAAGTAAATACGACAAAAAAACACGAAATCCTGCTGAAAATGTGGTGAAATTCACAAAAAACTTTGTTTTTTTCGTTTTATCTCTTGAAAGCGCTTAAATGCAAGCGTTTTCATTAATTCAGCACCTATAATTGCTGATTATTCTAGTTCTTTCTACCTCCTTGGAAATCCTTATGACCTAGCCATTTAGACGCATAAAATGGGATCCGCCAAGGAACAATGTAAAACAAAACCATGAATTGTGTATTAATTTGTAAGGACTTATATTTTGGGGGTTTAGGAGTCCCAATGAGTTTATTCAAATAAATAGCGCTACACCATAACCTTATTCGGGTTACTAGCTGTACTTTCAAAGAAAATAGAACGATGGCATAACGTTATTAATACTTCTAATTGGAATAATAGCCTGTAGAAGGACATTAACGCTATGCCATAACCTTATTCGGGTATATTTCGATTTTTTTCAAGATATAGAACTATAGCATAACGTTATCTATCACTCGGAATGAAACCTATCGATGCGATTCGGATTCCGAGTGGCACTTTTCGCATGCTAGAAGTTCATCATCCTCTAACTTTAATCTTCAACTGCATAACTCATGACAGAACTATGAACCTGAGAATTTGGGGAGTTTGACGATTCAAGCCCTAACTAGAATAGGGAAAATGGGCGAAACCTTATACTCCATGTATGAGATGTCTCAAAAAGCATCATCTTATAGGAGGATATTTCATTAAAGAAAGAGGTGAATCCTATTGTCAGATCACAAAGATGAACTCGATCATGAACTTACAGCGCACGAGTATCCCCGTGAGATTCCAGACTTCCAATTCCTAAGCACGAAGAAACCGGAAGAATGGACTGAAATCGAACTGCTCCAGCTCCACCGTACGATGAGCGACTTATCTCCCTACCTTCATGAGCAAGATACAGCTATGCACAATCAAATTACACGGGAAATGGAACGGCGTGGCATCTGATTATCGATAGAGTTACGATTAGGAAAAATATTGGGTAACTACTTAGTAACTACTTCAGACGACCGACTTAGTAAACACAAATGTTGCTTTATTAGCTTGGTTCATTCATAATGAAATTGAAACTACATAATTTTTAGGAGGTATTTATTCAATGGCACATCAACTACCAGCTCTTCCGTACGCTAACGAGGCTCTTGAGCCGCACATCGATGCAAAAACGATGGAGATTCACCACGATCGTCACCATAACGCTTATGTAACTAACTTGAATGCAGCTTTGGACAAACACCCAGCTCTGCATGACAAATCCCTTAACGACCTGATCGCTGATCTTAACAGCCTTCCTGAAGATATCCGTACTGCTGTTCGTAACAATGGTGGCGGACATGCTAACCACTCCCTATTCTGGGAAACAATCGGACCAGAAGCTGGCGGTGCACCTACAGGCGCACTAGCAGCTGCAATTGACAGCGAGCTTGGCGGCTTTGATAAATTCAAAGCAGACTTCGCTGCTGCTGCAACTACACGTTTTGGCTCTGGCTGGGCTTTCCTAGCTGTTGACAAAGCTGGTAAATTGAAAGTGTACAGCTTGCCAAACCAAGACAGCCCGATCATGGAAGGCGAAACGCCGGTTCTTGGTCTTGATGTTTGGGAGCATGCTTACTACCTGAACTACCAAAACAAACGCCCTGACTACATCGCAGCTTTCTGGAACGTTGTTAACTGGAACGAAGTTGGCAAACGTTACGACGCAGCGAAGTAATACGGATTTGAAAAGCGACCCTGAGGGTCGCTTTTTTTTGTTTTATTACCTATTTTTATATTCATAGTGTTACTGTACCGAGAAGAGATTGAGCTATTTTTCTCATGGAAAAGAGCCCCAGGCTATGCCTGAAGCTCTTGGAAACCGCGATATGCAATTAGCTATCCCTTCGGATTGGGACCATATTGATTATCGTTGACGTCACTATCTTGGCAGAAAAACACGAGCAGAATGATAAACCCAATCAAGGGAATGATGCCGAGCAGTATCCACCACCCACTTTTACCCGTGTCATGCAATCTTCGAAAGGCTACAGCTAGAGACGGTAAAAGGATAAATAGCGAATATAGGCCCGACAAGACTTGATCCAACCCGATAATAGCCTCCACAATACCTAACCCGATCGAAATAATAATATTGAACAAAACGAACATCCAATATTCCTTCCGACTTGCTCTGCCTGAAAATCCTACATAATTCGATAACACCTTGACATACCATTCCACCCAGCATCGACTCCTTTACCTGTTATCAACGAACAGCAGCATGGATTCTACTCCCCATTGATATTCCAGGAAAATGAATCTCATGACATCAAGTCTCAATTAGCGATTTCCCTTTACGTGCATGGAGCCTCGTTGTACCATGAAGTTAATAACTCAACGCGGAAATGAGGTGACAATTCCTTGAAATCCATTGTTCCATTACTTCACAACATCCCCCTCTTTCAAGAGCTTATGGAAGAAGATCTGGTCGGGATTGCACCACTTTTTACAGTTAAGAAAGCAACAAAGGGAACTATCCTTTTTAAAGAAGGCGAAGTTGGCGAGGAACTATTCTTGATCCATTCAGGTGTTGTGAAAATATATCGTTTGGACGAGGCCAAAGAGGTCACATTAGCTTTATTCCGGGACGGAGATTTCTTCGGAGAAATGTCATTGCTCAGTAATGGCATGACCCGATCGGCAACAGCAGAAACCATGGCAGCCAGCACGATGTATGTACTTAGTCGAACTGCCTTCACTTCGTTCATGGAAAAGAGCCCTAGGCTATGCCTAAAGCTCCTGGAAACGACGATGCAACGATTACGACATGCCAATGATCAAATCTATGATTTGACGTTCCTTGGCGTGCGTTCACGTATTATTAAAACGATTCTTCGCTTGTCTGAACAGCACGGTATCTCAACGCCAGACGGTCTACTTATTGATATAAAGCTGACTCATCAGCAGCTTGCCAACTTAGTTGGTACGGTGAGGGAATCCGTCACCAAGGTCCTGCAGGAACTGCTGGATGATGAACTTATTCTCATAGATAAAAAACTCATCACCTTAACAAATATTGAAGGCATTCAAGCTGAGATTCGTTAAAATTGTCGTCAGTTGCTTGGCATTACGCTTCGCATTGCTCCTGCCATTCTCTCATGATTCGTACGAATACATTGGGGAACGCATAGTTCTGGAGATCCTCCGGCCCAACCCAACGATAATGGAACGGAATCCATTCTTCCCCCGTACTTGGGCGATTCGCGTCACCTAACTTGGCACGGTATACTTTCATTTTCCACACAATATGGCTAAAAATATGTTCCGTATCCATGAACCACTCATCGGGCTGAATCCCGATCTGCTCTTGATCGGCAAGAGCTTGGCGAAGCTCGGACATATTCTGCTCATCGGATTGCCATCCGGATGACGGCCATTCCACATGGGGGAGCTCCCACATGCGGGCTAGCAAGCCCTCCTGCGGGCGCTGTCTGATCAACCATTTGCCTGCGTTCTCACCTGTCCCTTCGATGAGCGCCACGGCTCGCAATTCAGGACGAGGCGGTTTGGCCTTCTTCTTGATCGGAAGCGCTTCTTCCATGCCCGCTTCACGTGCCGAGCAGTGCGCCATGACGGGGCACGTCAAGCAGTGCGGCGACCTAGGGGTACATACCATGGCCCCCAGCTCCATCAGGGCTTGGTTGAAGTCGCTGGCGGTCCCTTCCAGAATGAGCTCGCGCGCGAGCTTCTCCATAATCGTCCGCGTGGACGGCTTCATAATATCTTCTTCGATGAGAAAATAGCGCGAAAGCACGCGCATCACATTGCCATCGACAGCAGGCTCTGGTTTATTGTAGGCGATACTCAGGATCGCCCCTGAAGTGTATGGCCCGACGCCTTTGAGGGAGGAGATGTCGGCTTTATTTTGCGGGACAATGCCTTCATAACGTTCATGCACTTCTCTAACTGCGGATTGAAGATTCCTTGCTCTCGAATAGTAGCCGAGCCCTTCCCACGCTTTAAGTACATTCTCTTCTGGTGCCGTCGCTAATGCCTCTACAGTTGGAAATTGATCCACAAATCGATGGAAATACGGGATTACTGTGTCCACGCGCGTTTGCTGCAGCATGACTTCGGAAATCCATATATAATAAGGGTTTTTGCTTCTGCGCCAAGGTAAATCACGTTTATGTGTCTGGTACCAATCCAATAAGTTCTTGGAGAAATACAATTGTTGTTCTTCGCTGTACATGTGCTCTCCTTCTCTATAGGCCGTGTTCAAGTTATAATGGATGAATGAATGGACATGGTACCATTATACGAGAAGTGCGGAACATAAAACTAGAGGTGAATGTATGCAAAACAAAATCACGCAAAACCAACAGCAACTCGAAAATAAAAGAAAAGATTGGCTGCGCGAAGCTCAGGGCTTAATCCCGCTATTGTTCATTTGGGGTGCTGAGTGGGTGTTTAGTGCTGCGGTTGATTTCGCCCTGTACTGGCGCGATTTGGATTGGCTGAAGCAAGCGGCTTTCGTTACGGCTGTGGTTGCAAGTTTGATCCAAATTTGGGGGATGAGGAAAAACGCTGGCCAGACCAATGAAGATACGGAACACATCGGATGGGGGCGCCCAATATTCCTAGTGCTGCCAGGAGCTATGCTCGTTGCTGCCGTGGCTTTATTAGAGGCGATTGGCGCGGTGAATCAGCTATTTGCGCCGATTTTGCGAGCTTTCTTGCTCGCCATTGGGTTCGTCCAAGTTGGACTGCTGCTCGGCAGGTCCCTTATTTATCTAGGGTTGTGGTTATTCGCGTTAACCGCGATAATGGGCGTCTGGTACTTGGGGTACTCCGATGTGATTCTCGAAGGAATGGGCGGTATTAGTCTATTGGTTAGTGGGTATATGCTGCGGGTTTGGGCGCGGTAAGGGAGGTTCTTGGGGGAGCAATACCACCGGGGAGCAACGCCAACGTCCACGTCCACGTCCACGTCCACGTCCACGTCCACACCAAATAACTGGAAAACCTCCAGTTATTTGGTGTGAAAATCACGTTTTTCAACGATTAGATGGATTTTCTGCATCTATTTTCGCCGAATCGAGCTAGTTTAGCTCCATCGGCCGAAATTAACAGCAGAAAATCCATCTATTTGTTTTAAATGCAGGATTTTCGTCCATTTAGCTGTAGAAAATCCAGTTATTTCATCCGCTAGTGATGCAGCTTGTGCGGAACTAGCTACTCACAGCTGCTCAACGATCGCATAAGCCGCAGCCATAGAGCCTGTATGCGTGATGCTGATATGGATACGGTAACTGCTTGGGAGGCCCGCTCGCAGCAAAGCCGCATCCTTCACGGTGCACACTGGCTTACCTAGCGTGTCCGGAAGCACTTCTAGATCTTGAAATCCAATCTGCTTGCCAATTCCGCAGCCGATCGCTTTCACAATCGCTTCCTTCGCTGCAAAGCGACCCGATACAAACTCCGCGAGTCTTCCACGGCGCTTCTGCGCCAAATCCCGCTCCGCAGGTGTTAAAATCCGCTCCATGAATCGATCACCCGATGAGCTCTCTAACATGCTGCGTACCCGCTCTATTTCAAGCAAATCCGTTCCGACCCCAATGATCATCGTTAGCCGATCCTCTCTTTATCCAGAACTGCCTTTTGCGTACAATTTAACCGATTCCTCTCGTAAGGTCAAGTGGGAAGACAAGCTCAAATGGACCACTGCTTACGTCTAGGTAAGTAAGTAACTCTATTTTCAGCTCTTATATCATTCTCCAACAGGCGTTATACTAGGCTTAGAAATTAGAGCTGGGAGGCCACCATAGTGAAAATCATGCCACTGGAAAGACGCGGGATTTCGAATAGCCGAATCGTATTCGGATGTATGGGACTAGGCGGAGACTGGGCAGGGAATCCACTAACCAAGGAAGATTACATCACCGCTGAAAGGGCTGTAGAAGCCGCATTATCGATTGGCATTACGATGTTCGATCATGCTGACATTTATAAAAGAGGAAATGCTGAGACTGTATTCGGTCAGGTTCTCAAGAACAGACCCGATCTGCGCGATCAAATCATTCTGCAATCGAAATGCGGAATCCGCTTTCAGGATGATCAGAACCCGCAGCGTTTTGATTTTAGCAAGGGGCATATCCTAAGCTCCGTCGATGGCATTCTAAGCCGTCTCGGGGTCGAGCACATCGATATCTTGCTGCTGCATCGCCCGGATCCGCTCATGGAGCCGGAAGAAATCGCAGAAGCTTTCAATACGCTGCGTTCTGCGGGTAAGGTGCGCCATTTCGGCGTGTCCAACATGACCTCCGCGCAAATGCGCTTCATTCAAAACTCGCTGCCGGAACCGCTTGTCGTGAACCAATTGGAGATGAGCTTGGCGCGCGTAGACTGGGTTGAACAAGGCATTCTGGTGAATCAGAAAGTTGGCGCCAGCGTTAACTTCGCAGATGGCATCCTGGAATATTGCCAAATGAATGACGTTCAAATCCAGGCATGGGGCCCGCTTGCCAAAGGTAAATTCTCTGGCAGCGACATCGCTGATGCGCCTGACACCGTGAAGAAAACAGCCGCACTCGTTCAGAAGTTGGCTGATGAGAAAGAAACGACGCCCGAAGCCATCGTGCTCGGCTGGCTCATGAAGCATCCGGCACGCATTCAGCCGGTTATTGGCACTTCCTCTGCACAACGCATCGTCGCTTGTGCAGACGCAGTTCGCATCGCGGACAATATGACGCGCGAAGAGTGGTACGCGCTGCTCGAAAGCTCCCGCGGCGTGCGCATGCCGTAGATCCTGGGCATCTGCGTGCCAACACACATAAGGCCGTCCCGAAGTAGAAGAATCTACTTCTGAGCGGCCTTTTTCACGCTCAGCTGATCACTTCACGCAGATCCCGATACTCCTGGGGACTAACCCCCTCCATCTCTTTGAATACACGGCTGAAATGTTTCACATTCTCGAAGCCAGCTCGCTCGCTGATCTCGTAAACTTTGAAGTCAGTCGTCGCGAGCAGCTCGCGTGCCCGTTCAATGCGCAGCTTTTTCAAATAATGAACAAAGCTTTCACCCGTGTACTCCTTAAAGGCCTGACTGAAATAGGAGTAATTGAAGGAAACATGATTCGACACCATCGCCATATTCAAATCTTTATCAAAGTTCTCCTGTATGAATTGTGTCGCTTTCTTCATTTCCTTGTGATCGATATGAAATGTCTTCATCGTGCGCACGTAGGCATTCAGTCGGTCCAACAGCCCCTCGACACTATGAAAATAGTCAGAGAAATAATAGAAATTCGAGATATCCCCGACTTTCTTGAACAGCCGCAGGATTTCCACAGACTCTCCGCCATAGACGTGAAACACTTTATCGAAAACAAGCTCGTTCAGAGCTTTGCTCACAGCTTCTACATAGGCGATATCGAACCGAGTCACCGTTTTCATGTCCAATATGTCCAACAGCAGCGAAGACATTTCCTTGTTGCGATCCGTTCCGAGCATGTTGGCGATTCGTTGAATCGCAGCGACAGGCACAGTGAAATCTTTATTTTTAGGAGGAATCGTTTCATAGTTCACACTGCCTGGTCCCGACTGCAAGAACGTATATTTCAACGCCTCTAGCGCTTCCATATACGCAGGCTGCAATCGCTCAGCGCCACACGTGTAGTCGCTTACCCCCATGCTGTACATGAAATAACCCGCGCCAGCGATCCGCTCCGCCAAATACGGAAACAAATCCCTCTGCTCGGCGATGAGCACTAGCTGGTTTTCTTTGTCCAGGACAATCGCATGCCGGTCACGGCAGTGGTCTGGCACATGGGCCAGCTCATCTTGGATACGAGCGAGAAATTCAGAATGCCCCATCCCTGCAGCTGTTCCCCGGTACTGAAGCACGCCAATCTGAAACCCTGCCTCCACCCAAGCCATATCGATCTGCCCCAGCTTGTTCCGAATCGTTTCCCTATCCAGATGCGTATGCCTGAGCAGATAACTTAACTGACTCTCCTTGAAAGCTTCTCGTTGCTGCAAGGAACTGCTCAATTGCTCTGAGATTTGCTCTTTGAGCTTGAAATCACTTTCCAATCGAACTAAGGCGCTAAACAGCTCAACTCGAATAATCGGCTTCAGGAGATACTCCTTCACCTCGCAGCGAATCGCTTCCTTCGCATAGGGAAAGTCATCATGTCCGCTTAAAATGATAACCGCAGGCTTCAGCACCAGCTCCTGAATACGATTAATCAGCGCAATCCCGTCCATCACAGGCATACGGATATCCGTAATGACAATGTCTACCTTGGTACGTTGCAACAGCTGCAGCGCTTCTGCGCCGTCCTCTGCAAACTCGAACGTATACCTTTCGGGATATTCGCGGGCAATCATAGCTTTCAAGCCGAGCCGGATATTTTTCTCATCGTCAACGATAAGTATGTTTCTCATCCGTAGACATTCCTCCAGATAATATCAAATAAGGCAGCCTCATGAATACTTTGGTATACGTCCCCTCCACACTCTCTACCCGAATGCCATAGTCATTCCCATAGTACATTTGGATTCGCTGCATCACGTTGCGCATACCGATGCCATTGCCTTCCTGCTCACGCTCAGGCCTATTTCCATATTTGTTATGAAAATAAGCATCCTCCATATGCATCTTCTCATGAAGCTCCTCAAGCTGATGCGCTGACATGCCTGCGCCGTTATCCCCAACCTCGATGAGCATGCCCTCCTCGCTCTGGCTCGCACGAATCCAGATCGTAACACCCTCTCGTCTAGCCCGCTCTATGTTAATGCCATGCTTCACGGCATTCTCCACAAGAGGTTGCAGCGACATCTTCAACACTTCCTGCTCTAGATAACTGCTGGGAATATCCAATTTCAGCTCTAATTTATCATCATAGCGAATGTTCATGATTGCGATGTAATTCTGGATATGCTGGATTTCATGGCGCAGCTGAACCTGATCACTGGACCACTTAAGGCTGTAACGCATCATCGCGCCAAGGGATGTCAACGCATTCGAAATCGTATACTGCGCTTCGACTTCCGCCATCATTTTCAAATTTTCCAACGTGTTGTAGAGGAAATGGGCATCGATCTGATTCTTCAGCGAACTCAGCTCCGCCTCTTTCGTCGCCGCTTGCTTGTTCACAGCCTCCACGATGAGCTCATTCATCTTCTTCATCATTTGCCGGAAATGATGGGCAAGCTCGCCCACTTCGCCGCCGGCGTCCATATTAATCTGGACGTTGAGATCCCCTCTGCGCACTTTTTTCATCGAATCGCGCAGGATATGCAGCTTTTTCAAAATTAACCCTTGTAAGAAATACGTAATCGCTGACAGGAGCGCAATTAACACAACGGCTGCTGCGATAAATAAATTCCGGGTATGGCGGATTTGCGTCACGGGTTCTTTCAGGGACACTACATTCAGCAAATGAGCATCCAGATTATCGATGGCCGTCGCCAAGATTAGGTACGGCGTATCCCCGATGATAACCGTGAAATTAGATCCCTCCGGATGCTGATTGGCATTCCACGCTTGGCGCAGCTGCTCCATGTTCATGCCTTTGAAAAACACATCGCCATTCCCCGTAAACATCCCGCCATGACGATCCATCACGAGCATATGTGACTGACCATCCTGAATGGGGCTGAACAGCTTCTGAAAAAACTTCTCCATCAACATATCGACCTCAAGAATGGCAACGCGGGTATCCTTGGGATAATAAATTTCTTTCAAGAGGGATACGTAGGTCC
The DNA here is from genome assembly GCF_059691955.1 of Paenibacillus sp. J22FR83. NCBI lineage: Bacteria > Bacillati > Bacillota > Bacilli > Caryophanales > Paenibacillaceae > Paenibacillus > Paenibacillus sp. J22FR83. The sequence goes on along the minus strand of NZ_JCAUAM010000008.1, from coordinate 274,378 downwards.
AGCTAGCTTCATTATCCGTGTTGTACCGATTCATAATATCTTTCTCGTTCTGCAAAATTCCCCACCGAGCCTCACCCTTGCGCGCCAACACATCCTTGTACCAGGAACGATCGGCAATTCGGCTTTCTTTGAGAAAAATAGGCCAAATCTCTTCGGTATTCGGATTATCTGTAAATAGGCGAACATTGGCGATACTCGGATTATTAAACAGGAGACGCTGTAAATTTGAAAACGTATTCATATTAAAATCCACAAGTTCAGAAACTTCAAGCTCATGTGCGCTATGCAGATATTGAATAACCTCTTTGTCCGTGATGGAGAACTGTGCTGCGCGTCCCATGGCTTCAATATTGTTAAGAATACTCGCCTTCTCGCTCTCTAACGCATATTGATTATTGTTCACGGTGTCTTGGATCGTATTTTGGTAAAATTCATTAAATAAATACCAAGAAATCAATATAATGGGAATCAAAATGATGATGATATAGGCACCGATTAGTTTCGTTTGGATCGAAATCCGATTCGTCATCTGCGTAAGCCGCATTCTTCCTTTGCCCAGCATGGCTCCCATGGTCACATATCCCGTCTTTCTTTTCGGTAGTTCTCTTATTTTAATACAAAACAGGCTAGGTGCGGGAAGTATTTGTGAGATAAGCGACCCGTTCATTGGCAGCGAAAAACCCGAAAACCCGATAGATTCGGGCTCTCAGGTCAATTCATTGATTTACTTCGCAGATGCGGCAATTTTCTTCGTGTTGGATTCAAATTCCCTTTGTTGGTAGGCTTTCACTTTATCCAATCCGGCTGCCTGGCGATCCTTCTGATATTTATCGAACAACTGATCGAATTCGGCATCCGTCTTGGCTAACAGCAGCTTGGGCAGCGTTTTGCCCCATGCCTGGGCGATCTTCGTATTGGCAATCCCTTCTTCAGATGTCCCCGTCGGAACAATATTATCGTATTGCGAGAAGCTCTTCGACTTCCCTTTCGTCCAGTCTTCCGGTTGTTTAATCGGTTCCACGCTAGGCGGTGCCCACTGCAAGTTCATGTTCGTATCCATCAGCATCCAGAAGGTGTAGGACGAGCCGTATTTTTTATCAAAAGCAGCCCGGTCTTTATTCATAAGATCCAGCACTTCTGGCTTAAATTGATCTTTGCCATTGTTGGTGTCATAGCTTACGCCTTTCTCACCCAAGTACAAATCTTTATTGCCTTCTTCACTAATGAGGTAACTCAGGAATTTAATCGCTCTTGCTTTATCCTTCACGTCTTTGGAAATCAAGGTCACTGTCCAACCAGAGATACCAGGACCTGCTAGGGTTGGCGGGCTTTTGGCAGCATTAGCTGGACCGTCAACGGCAATATAGACTTTGTTCGGATCTTTTTGGTACAGGGAAATATTTTGATTCGCTAAATCAGAACGTTGATACAACATGGCGAAATAACGGCCTTGGGCAATCTTTTCTTCCATTTGAGGGCGTTTATCGATAAAAATATCTTTAGCCAGCAAGCCCATTTCATTGGCTTTACGGAACGTTTTGAGCCAGCTCACGAACTCTGGATCCGTGGAACGATCGTAGAGCTTATTATCTTTTTCATACGGAATTGCTAAGAAATTCTGCAGCATGGAACCATTTTGACCCGCATCCAGCAATGAACTATTCCCTAAGTCTCCGAACTCATGCAAACCTAGCGGAATCAGCGGCTGACCGTTCACATCAGGGAACTTCTCTTTCGCCGCCTTAAGCGCGTTCAGGAACCCTTCTTGTGTTCTCATATCTGGCTTGCCGATCGCCTCATACATATCTTTACGAACAAGGAACGTTTGGTTGGATACGAAGTTTTGCCCGTATTTCTTATAGTCCTCGGAGGAGGAGGAAGCGTTCGGATAGCCGTAGAAATTGCCATCTTTCTGTGTGTACCACGATGTTTTAGCCGGGTCAGCTACCTTAATGAAATAAGGATCATATTGTTTGGCAAGCTCATTCAGCGGAAGCACCATGTTGCCTTCGATCATTTTCTTCACGGCATCTTCATACCAGCCCAGCGTGATAAAATCAGGCAGCTTCCCGGAAGCAATCATCGTATTCAGCTTCTCATTCTCATTGCCCGCAGGGACGATAAAGTTGATATTCACACCCGTTTTCTTGGTGATGTACTGCGATGTGGCGTCAACGCCCCATTTATTCGGAAACCATGAAAAGTTGAGGTACCAATCAAACGTAATCGGCTTTGTATCGGATTTCCAACCTGGATCATTCGCGTTAGCTACAGGCGCAGCGGATTGCGGTGCAGCCGTTTCTGCTGCTTTGGTGGCCTCTGGGCTTGTAGTGCTGGTGCTGGTCTCTTTATCGGTGGTACAGGCAGTTATTGAAAAAGCTGTAAATAAAGCAAGCAAAGTCGTTAGCGTTTTGCGTGGTTTCCTCATTGGCGTTTCCCCTTTTCGAATTCATTATGTGTAATCTCTGTTCGATTAACAGAGCTGGCCACCAGCGTTGCATGAAGATTGACATGACTACCCCTTAATAGAGCCAATCATAAAACCTTTTACAAAATACTTCTGTAAGAACGGGTACACCAGCACAATCGGCAATGTGGTCACAACCATCGTTGCAAGCTTTATCGACTGCGAAGATACCGTCTTCGCTACACTTCCCGTCGTTGCTGCCATCATTTGATTGGAGCTGGACTGCGCAACGACCCGATAGAGATACGTCTGGATCGGTTGAAGTTCGCTTTTGTTAATATAAATCATCCCGGTAAAGTAATCATTCCATTGATAGACGCCATGAAAGAGGGCAATCGTAGCGACGACAGGCATGGACACCGGCAGGATAATTTGATAAAAGATTTTGAAATCATTCGCGCCATCAATCTTCGCCGCTTCCTCTAAGGCATCCGGTATTTCTCGGAAGAAGGATAAGAAGATAATGAGATCAAAAAAACTGAACATCGCAGGAATGATATATACCAGGAAGCTGTCGAGCATCCCTAAATCTCGGATTAACAGATAATACGGAATTAAGCCTCCGCTGAAAAATAAGGTAACCGTACCGATCAGCATGTAAACGTTGCGGCCAATGAGCTCTTTGCGGGAGAAGGCGTAGGCAACCATCGCTGTAAAAAGCACGTGAACTACTGTACCGATCAGCGTCTTCGCTACAGTGACTCCCATGGCCAGCATGATGCCATTATTCGCAAAAACCGCCTTATAGCTGTCGATGCTGAACACCCGTGGCCACCAGTAAATCCCCCCTCGCATGGCGTCATTCCCTTCATTGAAGGAATTAACGAGCACGTACCAGATCGGGTAGATGGTTACGAAGCAGATGACTAGCATGAAGATAAAATTGAAATAATCGAAGGCAGCCTCTTGGTAGGTTCTGCGATTCAGGGAGAGCATGGTTGGTTCACCTCCTAGCCTTTAGAATAGCGACGTGTTGTTGAGCCGCTTGGTAATGAAATTCGCTGAAAGCAGCAGCAGGAGTGAGATAAGCGACTTAATCAAGCCAACCGCCGTAGCATAGGAGAAGCGGCTCTGACGAAGACCTACTTCATACACATACACATCGATTACGTTGCTGGCGCTGGCATTCAGTTGGTTTTTGAGTACCAGAATTTGATCAAAATTGGAGTTCAGAATACCACTCACCGAAAGAATGAACAGAATCGTAATCGTTCCTTTAATCGAGGGAAGGGTGACATAGAGCATTTTCTGAAAACGTCCCGCTCCGTCGATTGTAGCCGCCTCATACATATCTGGGGATACGCCAGACATCGCAGCTAAGTAGATAATCGCCGACCAGCCAAGCTCCTTCCAAATATCCGAGGTGACGATAATGCTCCAGAAATACGAGGGTTCTGCCAAGTAGCTGATCGGCTCTTGGATAATATGGAGCGCTAGCAGAAGCTTGTTGACTAGGCCAACGTCAGCTAACCAAGTGGCGAGTATGCCTCCGAGGATAACCCAAGATAAGAAGTGGGGTAAGTAGGAAATGGTTTGAACCAGTTTCTTAAAACGGATTGAACGGAGTTCGTTCAAGAATAAAGCGAACACAATGGGAAGCGGAAAGCCGATGACGAGCTTGAGTACGCTCATCCCGACGGTATTTGTAATGACACTTGCCAGATTATCATCTTCCAGAAAAGCCTTGAAGTGCCCAAGCCCTGCCCAGGGTGCAGCGGATATGGGTTTCACAATATTGAAATCCTTGAAGGCAATGATGATCCCGTACATGGGAACATAGTGAAAAATGATCATCCACGCAACGCCGAGCAAGGCCATAACCTGCAAATATCGCTGTGCATAGACCATGCGGAGCAGCCGGGACGCTGACCTGCGGAAGTGGACTGACTTGTGATTCGGAGCAACGATTTCCGTCTCCGTCTTCATTGCTGGCTGCACCTCCTGTGTCTTCTTCATGTAAGCACTTTCACTTTTCTCATTATAGGCGTTCTCATTTGCCGATGTAAGGCTTCAAATTTCAGTTATGGTTACTATTTTTTGGATGTTGGATTGTGGACTTTGACCTCAAACCCAAACCCAACCCCGAACCCCGACCTCGCCATCCTTCATCTACCTTCCCGCCGCAGCAAACAAATTAAATGGATTTTATGTAGCTAATCTTGCTGATTTTCCCCCTTTAAGAGGAATAGATGGATTTTCTACAGTTAGTTTCCGTTAAAATAAACGAAACGGCTAATCTAGCTTGATTTAGCTGTACTTTTTACAGTTAATCGCGAAATCGCCTGCGGTACGGGGGAATTAGATGTACTTTTTACATTTATATTGTGGCTGCCACACGAAAAAAGACCCAAGGCATCATTCTGCCTCGGGTCTTCTTCAGTTAAGTTTACTCCGCTACAGGAGCAGCTGTAGGAGTTGCTGTTAACTCTCTCACTGCCGGGACAGCAGTGGGAGTTGTTCTTGATCCCTCAGCTGCTTGGGCTGCTGCAGCTGCTGCTCTTGACCGCTCCACTGCTGGCGCAGCTGCAGGTGCTGTTCTTGATCGCACAGGTGCTGGGACTGCCGCAGGTGCTGTTCTTGACTGCTCAGCTGCTGGCACCGCTGTAGGTACTAATCGTGAGCCCTCCGCCCCTTGGGCTGCTGCAGCTTCCGACCTTGATCCGTCCACAACTTGGGCGGGCGCTGGTGTTGCTGGCGCTGGACTTGATTCTACCGTCGGAGTCGTTGGTGTCACGACGACGTCAGCAGCCTTAGTTTCATCTACGGTTGCTGCGGTATTATTTTTATCCGTTCCCGTTGTTAACGAGCTTGTCTCGGTTATCTTTTGATCAACAATTGGTGGATGGGATTCAGCAGCTGATTTCTTATCTACACTCGCATTCGTCAATGAACAACCACTAATAATAACAACGGCAGCCAAACCAAGGAACGACCAACGGTAGGAATTAAATTGGAAGTGTTTTATCATCATAATTCTCCTTTTTAACTGTGACTTATTTCCGGATAAATGAACGTTACCTGGCACACTTACGGGACGGACATAATTTTCCAATAATTGTATGAGTGTATATCCGTACGCCTCTCTCTTTGCTGGCTCTATATAAGAAAGGGCTAAAGCATCGCTTGCGATCTCTTGATCCTCACGCATGCGTTGATGAGCGTACCAAAGTACTGGATTAAACCAGTGTATGATTAAAAGAAATTGCATCAGCCAATTGACGCCAATATCATTTCGTTTGCAATGGGCTAGTTCATGCAGGAACACATGTCGTAATTGCTCTTGGTTTAAACTATTGAGGGCCGACTGCGGTATAACTAAGCATGGTTTCCAAAAGCCGAATAATGTCGGCATCGACAATTTGTCCGATACGACTAACGCGACAGGTTTATGTATCGACATTAGCTGATGGCATTGAGCGAACAACTGGGTGATGCTGATGTCAGTTATCGGTTTCGTTTCTTTCGTTATTTTCCGCGCAAATTTATGATTGATCACGCATGTATATGTCGCAAATAGGACGATTCCTAGCAGCCAAATAGATATAGCGTACTTGTACAAGCGATTCTCTGGTGCAGCCGTACCTGGCAATTCTTCATGCGTCCTGATCGCCACAGTTGGATCGAATTCGTGAATACTTTCCGGGTACGATAGCCAATTATAGATGCTGAAATGGCTCTCAAAGTCCCAAGGGAGAAGCAGTCTTACGAGCACCAATAACCACATGAAATAGTGCCATCTAGGTTTTATCCGATTATGAAGGATGCGCTGAATGAGCATGATGAACACAACGGTTATGGTGGCCATGGCCGACACGGATAGAATCCATTTAAAAATACCTGTAAGAAGTTCAGTCATAGCGTTCACGATCAGCCCTCCCTCCGTTCCTAGACGTGGAACCTTGCTGAAGCACTGCCCATTTGAGGTACCTTATCATTTGCTTTTACCATCTAGCATATCTTTTAACTCTTTGATGTCTTCCTCCGACAATTGCTCCTCTTTCAAAAAATTAACGAGCATCGGCTTAAACGCCCCGCCGTAAATCCGTTTCAGAAAAGATTGCGTCTCCGATTTCACGCACTCCCCCTCAGACACCAAAGGGAAGTAGGCATACACCCTGTTCTCTTGCGTAAACGATATGGCCTGTTTCTGCGCTAACCTGTTTAACAAAGTTCGAATTGTTTTGGGTTTCCATTCTGTCCGCTCCTGCATGGCATCAATAACTTCGTTCGCCGTGCGTGGCGATTCGTTCCAGAGCACCTTCATGACTTCCCATTCGGCATCCGTAATATGTGGGACCGTCTTCACCTGGTTTCCTCCTTTCACTTGGATTACAACTGTAATACACTTTGAATATTACAACTGTAATCCAACCTTGTCAAGCTGAGCCGTTGGAGAAATGAAAAGAGACCATCCCTATCAAACTGGGATGGTCTCTCTATCGTAATCTTAAATTCCCGGAATCGGCACACGCTTATGCTCGGTTTTCCTGTACTGATTCTCCAGCTTCTCTTGCACAGCTGGATCGATTTGCTTGCCTTCGAGGTAGTCGCTGTTATCACCGTAGGTGATACCAAGCTCATCCTCGTCGGTTTGCCCGTCCCAAAGCCCAGCTGTCGGGGCTTTGTCCAGCACGCTTTGCGGCACGCCGATCTTCGCCGCAAGCGAGCGCACTTGTCGCTTGTTCAGCGTGCTCAGCGGCGTGATGTCAACGGCACCGTCACCGTACTTCGTATAGAAGCCGGTGACTGCTTCTGAGGCGTGATCGGTGCCCACGACGATCAAGCCGAGCTCGAAAGCCAAGGCATACTGCATGACCATGCGCGTACGTGCCTTGATGTTGCCTTTGCCACCGCGGCTCACGTGCTGATGCACGCCGATATGCTTGAGGCCGTATTCGACTTCGATGGCAATCTCGTCGACGGCCTCTTCGATGTTATTCTCGATTTGATATTTCAAATCGAAGGCTTTCGCCACAGCGTAGCTATCCTCGATGTCCACTTGCTGGCCGTAAGGCTGGAATACGCCAATGGTTTTGTATTCTTTGCCTTTTTCCGCTGTTAGCTCGTCTGTAGCTTGCTTACACAGCCCTGCCGCCACCGCGCTGTCAATACCGCCGCTGATTGCGATCAGCAGGCCGTTTGCGTGTGCGCCGAGCACGTAATTTTTCAGGAAATCCACACGCTTGCGAATCTCTTCATCAATGTCAATTTCCGGTTTAACGCCAAGTTTTGCGATAATTTCAGCTTGTAAGCTCATGCAACTCTCCACCTTTATCTATATTTTGGGAATGATGCCTTCATTGAGATCTAGTATAGACTTTCGGCTCCCAAATTTCAAAGTGTAATCCGCAGGAATTACAAAAACGGATGCTGAATCTCGGCGGTGGCGAGGAGGGGGGCGTTGGTTTATGTGGAGATAGTCGATTTTTTCGACTATCTACCCCCGTTGGGGCACCGGGGCTGCAGAGATAGTCGATTTTTTCGACTATCTCTGCCTGTAAGGGCACCAGGGCTAATGAGATAGGCGATTTTTTCGACTATCTCTGCCTGTAAGGGCACCGGAGCTACTGAGATAGGCGATTATTTCGACTATCTTTGCCTGTAAGGGCACCGGGGCTACTGAGATAGGCGATTATTTCGACTATCTTTGCCTGTAAGGGCACCGGGGCTACTGAGATAGGCGATTATTTCGACTATCTTTGCCTGTAAGGGCACCGGAGCTACTGAGATAGGCGATTATTTCGACTATCTCTGCCTGTAAGGGCACCGGGGCTACAGAGATAGTCAATTTTTTAGACTTGCGGGAGCCAGTCACCTCTCTCCCTATCCATAAGTCGACTCTTTCGACTATCGCTCCTGCATTCGCCTCTGCTCTCTGGTGATAGTCGTATTTTCCGACTATCACCACTCTCGCTTCCAAAAAGAAAGAGCCCACCTGCTCATCTGAAGTGCACCCCTTATAATGAACATTGGAAAAACCCCCTGGGTAAACCGATGAATTATAAGGGGTGTATCTTTTATGGCGATTAAAGGACAAACGTTTAGGCATTATCCAGAATCCATTAAGACAGAAGCAATTCGTTTACATGTGGTTGAGGGATGGAGCTATAGAGAGATTACAGCACATTTGGATATTCATGATAAGGGCAGGGTCAAGAAGTGGATGAGGAAGTACCGAGAGCGCGGGGAAGAAAGTTTCAAGGACAAACGTGGAAGGCCGTTTCGCACAGAGACAGAGCAGGAGCGAGTGATTCGACAACTGCAACTAGAGGTAGATGTGCTAAAAAAGTGGTTACAAATCTTGAATCGGGAGGTGCCCAAAAGAAATACTACGTCGTTGATGAACTGAAGGACGAGCAGAATATTAAGAGCCTATGCTCTTACTTGGGAGTAAGCAGAAGTGGCTACTACGCCTATGTAAAGCGTAGCAAGACAGATCCAGATGGAGAGCTAAAGCTCAAAATCCTAGCAATCTACGAGCAACGCAAGAAGATTCTAGGATATCGGCGAATTCAAGATGAGTTGTATCGTCAGCACAACCTTATCGTCAATCATAAGAAGGTGCTACGCCTTATGCGTGAACTTGGCATCAAGTCAATTATCCGTCGTAAATATAAGTATCAAACAAGCCATGAAGCAGCTGTGTCTGACGGCAGAATAGCTGAGAACTTGCTAAAACGGGACTTCCTTGCCGACGGTCCCAATCAAAAGTGGGTTACAGATGTTACGCAATATCGTGTGTTCGATGATCGAATTTACTTATCCGCTGTAAAAGATTTGTGGAACGGTGAAATCGTGTCCTATCACATCAGTAAGTATAATGACAATCCACTTGTCCTAGAAACGTTTAGAAGGGCATTTGAAATGCATAAAGACGTGACTGATAGAATCCCAGGGTTGATCGTTCACAGCGATCAGGGAAGTCAGTACACGTCTCATGCTTACCACGACATGCTGCCAAAGGTTGGAGCCCAAATCAGCATGTCTCGCCGAGGCAATTGTTATGACAATGCCTCCATGGAAAGTTTCTTCTCTCATTTGAAAGTGGAAGCTCTCTATCCCTATGATATCCGAAATATTGAGGATGCACAAAGGCGAATTGAGGAATTCATTCGTTTTTACAACGAGGAAAGAGCACAGAGAAAACTAAATAAGCTGACGCCGGTTGAGTACCGGCGCCAGCTTATATCCTAGGGCTTTTTTCAGTGTCCATTAAATGGGGTCTTGACCAATCAGCAGGTAGGGCCCTTATCGTCCTTGCATATATTATTTGCAATATTGTTCAAAAGCACCAATCAAATCGCCAGCAATCATGTCTGCGGAACGATCTTCGATTTGGTGGCGTTGAATGAAGTGAGCTAGCTCACCGTTCTTGAACAACGCGATGGATGGGGATGATGGCGGATATGGCGCTAAGAATTCACGCGCTTTTGCCGTAGCATCCTTCTCTTGACCCGCGAACACAGTGTATGTGTAAGTAGGTACAGTTTCGTTCTGAAGGGCTTTCGCAACACCTGGACGACATTGACCAGCTGCACAGCCACAAACGGAGTTCACGACAAGCAGCATCGTGCCATCCTTGGATTTCTCAATTGCTTCTTCTACTTGCTCAGGAGTCAGAAGCTCTGTAATACCCAGACGAGTCAAATCTTCTCTCATCGGTTTAACCATATCTTTCATGTAGGAATCAAAAGACATTGCCATATGTGCCACCCCTTAGGATTTGATAGTTACTCTTAAAACGTAATGACTACAATTTATATTATACATCCGTTAGCGGTGAAAGCAAAGTCCAATGTCCCAGCTGCTTGGCATAGAAATAAAGCGAAAGCTGTTAGGCTTCCGCTTCATCATTCTTTTTGCTAGTCGTTGCTTCAGACGTCACAGTGGCCACATTCTTATCTGCATGGGTAAAAATGCCACCTTGCGGCGCCACGCCCTCTTCAAAAATCTCCCGATTTTGGGCGCTTTGGAAGCCAACATCCTTAAAAGGATGCACCCATTGATCTCCCGCCATGTCCTCAGGGTTCGTGTCCGATGTCCACTGCTCCAAAGGGGAGTTGTCAGATTCATAATCATGATCACCGATGGTTACCCCAAACTCATTCACAAATGGCGCTCGTGGACCTCTTCCCTGCTCAAATTGTGGCAGGAATTCAATCTCGTAGGGATCAAGTTCACTCTGGTCCTTAGAGGTGGTCGACTTTTTCTGATCTTGACTCATGTGGATGGGCGATTGGGGCCATCCAATTTTTTATCATAGCCCTCTTTACTTGCAGGTTTTTTATCGCGCTCTTGATTTTGCTGTTCTTGCTGGATTTGCGTTTTGGAATCGTTCTGACTCATATCCATCAGCTCCCTTCTGCCCGTAGTATGTGACAAAATAGGGAGATTCATTCCAATGATTAGCATGAGTAAGTTCACTATCTGCCCAGGAGTAAGATACACCGCGGTAGGCTCCGCCAAAACAAAAAAGCTCGCAATCATCCCCGCCACACCGCCATAGAACAAGCTGTGTTTCAACAACTTGCCTGTTCCTAGTACTGTTGTCGAACGTGCTATCCAAAGTTGCTGCCACACCAGTAACGGTAGCAATAAAATTGCTAGGTACGCATGATGGGGATGAAACCTCGACACCGTGCCTTCCACGCCAATCCCCCAAGGCAATGTGGTTGGCAGTCCGAAAGAAGGTGTCAAAGCCGCATACAGGAACATCGCTGACGCACCACCAACCGCGAGCAAATCAAGCAAAACTCGCCAAGCCATACCATGCTTACGTACCTGATACGATAGGTAGATATAGGCTAGCACGACACCTACTACGATCTCCATCTTAGAGCCCGCTGTTAGAAGCAGCTTCATCGGACTCTCCCATAAAAGGGATGGCTGAGTCAACAGACTGCCTAAGCGCCAAGTAAAGAACACGATCAAGACCGCATTTAAGATCACATCGTCCAATCCTCTTACAAGTACTCGAGCAGCCTCAGGCTCTTTATGTACATCGCACGCTTCACGCACTCCCACTATCCCATTCCAACGTCGCAACACACGCCGCATCAGCCAAAATCCGAGCACACACGCCAATAACAAAGCAACTAGTTTCCCCTGCAATTGCAGCGGTCCGATGGATACCACTTCAGGCATAAATTGACCTCCAACTCTTGTTACCTATACGAAACATTCATGCACTTAACTTTCGACAAGTGGCTTACTATTTCCTGGGAAATTGTGCAGAAGAGCGTGAACGTTTGTCTTATTTTCTCGAAATTTACTGGTGATCCACCACGATTCTACACGAAAATCAGCGCCTGCGGGTTGCCAAATGTGATAAGCTTTAAGGCCCTTTTTGGGCCTTATCTGCGCTCACGGCGACAAGCCCGCCCAGTTAACGCCCTTTTGGGCCGTTAACTTTCTTGTTCCGCTCCGCGGCGCCTCGGCGCGACGAGTTAAGGCCCTTTTCGGGCCTTATCTGCGCTCACGGCGACAAGCTCGCCGAGTTAACGCCCATTTGGGCCGTTAACTTTCTTGTTCCGCTGCGCGTCGCCCCGGGGCGACGATTTAAGGCCCTTTTCGGGCCTTATCTGCGCTCATGGCGACAAGCTCGCCGAGTTAACGCCCATTTGGGCCGTTAACTTTCTTGTTCCGCTCCGCGGCGCCTCGGCGCGACGAGTTAAGGCCCTTTTCGGGCCTTATCTGCGCTCACGGCGACAAGCCCGCCCAGTTAACGCCCTTTTGGGCCGTTAACTTTCTTGTTCCGCTCCGCGGCGCCTCGGTGCGACGATTTAAGGCCCTTTTCGGGCCTTATCTGCGCTCACGGCGACAAGCCTGCCTTGTTAACGCCCTTTTGGGCCGTTAACTACCCCGCTCTTGCTCAGCGGTGCCTCGGCGCGACGCTTTAAGGCCCCTTTCGGGCCTTATCTGCGCTCACGGCGCCAGGATCGCCCTGTTAACGCCCTTTTGGGTCGTTAACTCCCCGCTCTTGCTCCGCGGCGCCTCGGCGCGACGCTTTAAGGCCCCTTTCGGGCCTTATCTGCGCTCACAGCGCGAAGCTCGCCCTGTTAACGCCCCTTTGGGCCGTTAACTTTCTCTCTCTCTCTTGCTCTTGCCCCCGCCCCCGCTCTCGCTCTACGACAAAAAGGCCGCCATTTGGCAGCCTTTTTATTAATCACGCTATGCTTCTGAAGGTACGCGCTGACTAGACAAGAAGAACTCAAACTGAAGCTCTTGATCCGCCGGGATTTGATACTCGGCATGGACAGGTGCGCCCCAGCTATCATCCCCGCCAACACCCATTTGTTTGCCCGCAACGGTAACAACCGTGTAATGCACATCTGGCAACTCATAGGCATGATCCGCATGTTCTAGCTCAAATGCCGTGTACGGCGACAAGTTGCACTCTACAGGTGCTAGTGGATCTGATTGAATCGACAATCCGACGCCTGACACGTCTGTCACATTCACGCGGCGGACACCCGTACGGTTGCCGGATTCCTGTGGAACCAAGTAAGGCGTAGGCAATTGCTCTACTGGACGGCTAAATACGCCTAAACGAGCGCCGAAATTACGGTCGATATAGTTTTCTTCTGGCCCCATCGCATACCACTCGGATTGGCTATAATCCGCTGACATCTTGAACGATACAGCGAGTATCGGCAAATTCGGCAGACCCGCGGCACCCTTGTACTGCGTATTCACGCGAATCGTGCCATTCGCTAATACCGTGTACGCAATGCGAACGGAAACATCCGTGTGAATGCTGAACTTGTAATCGAAAATGACTGTTGCAGAACCTTGGTCTTGGCGTATCTCCCAATTGACGCATTTGCGTGCCAAACTGGCAGCATACCAAGCTCCGGCCGTAAAGCTCATTGCCGTGCCTTTATCATTATCCGTCGTTGCCCGCCAGAATAAAGGCGCAGGCGGCGTGGCGATCATTTCGCGACCCTCGTATTTGAGCGAAACGAGCGATCCTACTTGCTTCGAGAAAATGGCGATGAAGCCTTTCCCTGTCACGCTCATATTGACATCGCCCTCAACGACGGTGACTTCGCCAGACGGCTGTTCATGCAGATGACTTGCTCCAACCACGAACGTCGTTTCCCCAAACGAAGTCTCAAATCCAGCATCCCCCCATAACGTAGCTTCTCTTAGAACCAAGGAGGCCTGAATGCAGTACTCACCTGACGTTCCTTCGACATCTGGCAATTCAATGGGCAGACTGAATTCACTCTGTGCTTCAACTTCGATATTCGCTTGCCCCGCGGCAATCTCTTTTCCCTCAAGCAACAGACGGTACACCAGTACCACATCGTCTGTATTCGCAAATAAATTCTCGTTCACGATATGAATATGAGTACGCGTTGGTTCCAACTTGATATTTTGATACAGGAATTTAACTTCCTGCATTTTAGGTGTAATTTGACGATCAGCAAACACTAGGCCATTGCCGCAAAAGCTATAATCGGTTGGACGATCTTTGAAATCCCCGCCATACGCCAAAAACTCACGGCCATTTCGGTCCTTCTGCACGATCGCCTGATCGATGTAATCCCAAATAAAGCCACCTTGATACATCGGATATTTGTTCTCAAGCTCGGTATATTTATGAAGGCCGCCGACGGAGTTCCCCATCGCATGCATGTATTCGCAGCTTAGATATGGCTTATCAGGCTGACTATTCAGATACGCCTCAATATCCGCTGGCTTCGCATACATGCGGCTTTCCATGTCGCTCGTCGCACCATAATTAATGCGATCGTAGAAAACTCCCTCATAGTGTACAAGTCGCGTAGGATCCGTTTCACGGAAATAGTTAGACACATTAAGAATCACTTGCCCCGCATAGGACTCATTTCCACACGACCAAATGAGAATCGACGGATGATTCTTATCCCGCTCCACCATCGAAATCGCGCGATCCATGACGATGTCTTGCCACTGCATATCGTTACCTGGAATATTCCAGGACGGCTCGATAGCGCCCATCTTTTGCCATGAACCATGCGTCTCTAAATTCATTTCATCAATCACATAGACCCCGTACTCGTCACATAGCTCATACCAGAGGGTCTGATTGGGATAGTGAGACGTTCGCACCGAATTAATGTTACTACGCTTCAACGTTTGAATATCCCACAGCATATCCTGCTTCGTAATCGCTCGTCCGCTGCGCGAGTTAAATTCATGTCGATTGACACCCTTGAAAACTATACGTTTCCCATTGATGCACATCAGCTTATCCTTCATTTCAAAACGACGGAAACCTACCTTCTGGACAATGGCTTCCACTACATGTCCGCTCTCATCGTAGATCGAAATACACGCGGCGTATAAATATGGACTTTCCGCACTCCAAGGCTGAACCGTACCTGCCGAAAGGTTGAACGCTACGTTGCCTCCACGAAACTCCCCTTCTTCAGAGAGAATCACACGTCCTTCCGTATCCTTTAATTCAAGCTTAGCGCGAGCAGATGCCGCATGCTCATTGCGAAGCTTGAGCTCAATCTCAAGCAAACCTTGCTCATAAGCATCGTCCAAATCGGCCTTAACACGCATATCCCAGACATGCACGCTTGGCACCGTGTACAAATACACCTCGCGGAAAATACCCGACATCCGCCAGAAATCCTGATCTTCCAGCCAGCTTCCTGTGCTGCGCTGATAGACCTCAACAGCCAGTTTATTCTCACCTTCACGAATATGCGGCGTTAAGTCAAACTCAGCAGGTGTAAAACTATCTTCGCTATATCCGATAAATTCGCCGTTCAACCATACATAGAAGGCCGATTCCACGCCTTGAAACGAAATATAGACAGGCTTGCCAACCATCGTATCTGGCAAATCAAAGTTTTTCACATAGGAGCCAACTGGATTATGCTCTTTCGAAATATGAGGAGGACGAAGCGCCTCGACACCATCCCACGGATACATCGTGTTGACATATTGCGGCTGCCCCCAACCTTGCAGCTGGATATGACCAGGCACTTGGATATGCTCCCAACTGTTGCAGTTATAATCTAATTGATAAAATGATTGCACACGACTTGCGGGGTTAACCGCATAGCTGAATTGCCAGCGCCCGTTCAAGCTGTGCCGCATGTCCATAGGTGCACCTGCCTCTGCAGATGCCATTGTATGATAATAACGATGATCCGAATGGGCTTCCAACCGGTTTACTTTGAATACCCGTACATCTTGCAGCCAATCAAGGCTTGGTTCTGAATGTTTCATGTCGCTATGCCTCCCGAAAAATAAGACCCACGAAGGGTCTTTAATTAATTACTATTTGACAGAACCTACCATACCGGCAACAAATTGTTTCTGCATTAAGAAAAATACGAGCGCTGTCGGCAGTGTGGAGATCACAATAGCCGTCATGATCACCCCAAAATCCGGTGAATAACTAGATCCCAAGTTGGAAATTAGCAATGGAATGGTTCGTTTCTCTGGTGTTTGCAAGACGATAAGCGGCCACAAGTAGTTGTTCCAGCTTGACATAAAGGTAATGATAGCGGCAGCTGAATAGGTTGTTTTCATCGTTGGCATGTACACACGGAAGAACAATCCTAACTCTGTCAATCCATCAATACGCCCAGCTTCCAGCAGCTCCTTCGCAAACATTTTGGTGCTTTGACGGAAGAAGAAAATGAGAAACGCTGTTGTAAACGTCGGCAAGACGACCGCGTTCATCGTGTTGATCCCGATTAGTGGCACTGCACTTGAGAGACTGGAAAACATTTGGTAAAGGGGAACCATCAACGCCGCGAACGGAATCATCATAGAGACAAGTAGTAAATTGAATACGATATCTTTGGCTTTGCTCTGATAAATTTCGAAGGCATAGCCCGCCAGCGAAGCGACCAGTAAGGCCAAGATGGTTGTCGTTAACGAGATCTTCAGGGAATTCCACAGTGCAGGAATGAGATTAATTGATTCTGTTAATTTATGAAAATTATCCATGAAATGCGATCCTGGCAGCATCCGACCCTGCGTAACATCGACAGACAGATTCGTGGAACTGATGACCATCCACAGGAACGGAAATATGGATATAATCGCCACAGCTGTAAGGAAGACATAGATGACTGTACGTCTTAGAGCTATCATTTTTTATCACCCGCCAATTTGATTTGAAGGACAGATAACACAATGATCATGACAACAACCGAGTAGGAAACTGTTGCTGCATAGCCAAAATCAGGTGTGTATTTAAACGAAAGATTGTAAATGTATTGTGATATCGAGAGAGTAGCATTACCTGGGCCACCCTTCGTAATATTCATGATCTCATCGAACAATTGCAGCGTACCAATCGTCGAAGTAATGGACGTGAAGAGAACAATGGGTTTAAGCATTGGGAAAGTAATATGGAAAAACTGTTTGACCGGAGATGCTCCGTCAATACGTGCTGCTTCATAAATAGAGCTATCAATATTCTGTAAAGCGGAAAGGAAGAAAATCATATTATATCCTGTCCAGCGCCATGTAATGGCAAGGATAATCGTAATTTTCGCCCAGAAAGGATCGGAAATCCAAGCGATAGGCTGTGAAATCAAGTGAATCTTAATTAACGCCATATTGATCAAACCATCATTGCCAAATAAGTATTTGAACACAACCGAGTAGGCAACAAGTGAAGTTACGCAAGGCAAGAAAATAGCTGTACGGAAAAACCCTTTGAAGCGGAGCTTGCTATCATTTAACAATACAGAAATCATCATCGACAGAATGATCATGACCGGCACCTGGATAATTAAATAGATAAACGTATTCTTAACAGCCGTAATGAACGTCTTATCGCTAAAGAGTCGCTTATAGTTGCTGATCCCGTTGAAATGTAAATTAGCGCCCGCACCTGTTTTAAAGGAAAGCAGCAAAGCCTGAATCATGGGATAGAAGTAAAACAAACATATCATCAATACGGCAATAGCGATAAACAGCCATCCCGTAAGCTTTGCTCGGCTACGCATTGAGTAATTCATTAGATTCAAATCCTTCCTATCATTTACGATGAAAAATCGAAACGCTGTCCCCTGTTTTGCATATTTCGCAATTCAGAGGTCAGCGCTCCAGTGGTTAATGGGAAGAGAAACTTACTTAAGTTGGGATTCTGCTTGGGATTGAGCATCGCTGAATACTTTCGCGATGTCTTTACCCTTCAGGTAGTTTTGCATCTCAACTTTGAGAATATCTTCAATCGCATAGGTATGCAGACCATAGTTGACTTTAGGAATTTGAGCCGTCCATGTTGCGAAATCAGAAATTACTTTTTGGCCACCGAAGAAATCGTCGGCTTTCGCATAAGCTTCGCCTTGCGCAGCAGGTTTATAAGTACCAACAACCCCTACGTCAGTAACTAGTTTTTGATACAAATTCACATCAGAACCGAGTGTTTTGCCAAGGAAGTCAGCTGCTGTCTCTTTGCCAGTGGAGTTCAATACGTACCAGGAGCTTCCCCCAAGGTTAGATGCATTAACGGAAGTAGCTGTATTCTTCAACTTAGGAAAAGGAACTACCGCCCATTTACCAGATTGATCAGCTTGTGACTTAATTGAAGGTGTAATCCAGTTACCCGTCGGTACAGAAGCAACAGCGCCGCTGTTGAAACCAGCTAGGAAGGAGTTCCAATCCGAGTTGATTTTAACAATGTTCGCGTTCATGATTTCTTTGTACGTCTCGAAAGCTTCTTTCAACACTGCGTTATCTTTCAGATCCGGAGTTGTACCGTCACTTTTCAGGTACCAAGCGCCACCAGATTGAATCATCATACGGATTAGACCCAGATCATTAGGATCTTGTGTCAGCAAGTCTTTACCTGTTTTGGCTTTAACCGCTTTACCGACTTCAATGAATTTCTGCCAGTCAATATTTTTCAGATCATCAACTTTATAGCCAGCTTGTTCCAAATAATCTCTGCGTACGTATAGACCCGTTACACCGGAGTCAAATGGTACACCGTATTGTTTACCGTTTAAGCTTGTTGGACCTAACTTGTATTCAGCGAAATCCGAAGCTTTAATGGATGCGGACATATCTGCAAATGCATCTGGATATGTTTTCAAGAAGCTCTGTGCACGGTAATCTTCAATCAATACAACGTTAGGCAGGCCTGACTTTGAACCAGAGTTCAAACCAGTGTTCATCTTTTGAATAATGTCATCTTGCGCATATTCAACAACATTGATTTTCACATCAGGATGATCTTTCGCATAAGCGTCTTTCGCTAAGTTCATAGCTGCGATATTAAAGTTCTTATCCCATGCCCAAACCGTAATTTCTTTACTAGTGCTAGCAGCACCGCCGCTAGGCGTAGTCGTCGATGATGTATCTGACGAATTACTTGAACATGCCGTCAAAAGCATAAAACTTGCAAGTAAAACCGTAGAAATTTGCTTCTTCATATGATCCCCCTGATGATTTGAATTTGTAAGTGCTTACTTATAGATAATATCATTTGGGTAAATCGTCTTGTTAGAACGATATTTACTGAAATTAGCGTTTTTATTGTCTCTGAAATCCCTTCCCCTCTTGGTCATTTGTATTATTTTTATATTTTGTATTTATTTTAGTTTTTTATACTTCTATGTATACTGTTCTGTACGCCATGGAAGGGTAATCGATACTTTGGTGCCTTGTCCCAACGTACTTGTTATGGCAACTCCGTATTCCTCTCCGTACAAAAGAACTAGGCGATCGTGCACATTACGAATGCCAATTCCTGTGAACAATTGCCTTGCACTTGTGGGATTGGGCATCTCATCTTCCTGACTAGAAAGTTCCATGCCATCCCCGTTATCAACGACTTCACAGAGCAGCGTATCCCTCTCCCTCGTGATAATAACATAGATATATCCCGTGCCTTTCTTATTAAAAGCATGAAAAAATGCATTCTCAATAAAAGGTTGCAGCATCAAATTAGGCACTTGCGCAGGCATGCAGTCCGGTGAAATAAAGTAATCGACCTTAATCCCTTGGCCATAACGAATCTGATTAATGAAGACGTAATGCTTCAAATTCACCAATTCCTGTACAACAGGAATCGTTTCTTTGACATTGCTGATCGTATTCTGCAGGAGTGAAATAAGCGCATGAATCGTTTGAGTGGCAGTTTCTTGGCTCCCTCGCTGAACAAGGATATTAACAGAAGCCAGGGTATTATATAGAAAATGCGGATTAATCTGCTGCTGCAGCGCGGCCAATTCTGCCTTGCGCTGTTCTTTCTGCGTATCCACAAGCCGGCTAATATAATCATTTAATTCATCGAGCATAAAATTGAAAGATCGACTAAGTTCCCTTGTCTCATAAGTACCTGTTACCGCCATATAATTGTGGAAATTCTCTTTCGTCACCGTGGACATTTTCTTAACAAGCCTCCGTAACGAAAGTGTCAATCTCCGCGTGATTACATACACAATGAGCACAGCAATAGCCACGATTCCCGCAACAATGAAGAAAATCGCTTTCCGATTAAGCATTTGACCCAGTGTCAATTTTTTATCGATAACATTCATGATGTAAAAGTCATACAACGGCAAATCTTCCGCCAACACGATGACGTCCTTATCGAACATCTTCATTTCATCCTGGGCTAAGCCCTGTTGCTGAATCTTTTGAACACTGCCTAAGAGCTCTTTCGATGTCGTACCGATCAGCTCGGTTCGGTTGCTTGAAACGATTAGCCCCTGACGATCCAAGATCATCACATCATTCCCATCACTTGTAAAACTGGTATAGATGGATCTTACATCGCTTTCTTTCTGGATAATATAAAGCTGGCCGTACCCCTCTTTACTGACAGGATCGATCAGCGCTTTAGTGGCAACCAAACCTTGATCTCCACTATTCGCCGCCGCTTCACCCAAGTAGCTGTACAACAACCGTCCTTGCTGCTCCCGCGACGCTTGGGTAATCGGATTTCGCTCTAAATCTGCCAAAGAACCGGACCAATAGGTACGGTCACTTATATAGCTTTTGCCATTCATACCCGAAATGATCATCCCCATGTTCTTAGCGCCAATCCCTGACTGGATTCTCCTCATCTGTTCACTCATGTCGAAAGTTACTTTGGAGTTGGTTACCGAATCGGTATCTCCTTCCGTCAGAAATCGTTTAATTGCACCACTTTGCGCGGCGTTAATGGCAATATTAACATTCGAGTAATGAATGGATTCCAGACCGCTTTTAATTTGCTCTATAATTTTGGAATTCGTGATACTAAAGGTATGTACGAATAGCTTCTCTGACATTTGTACGGTAACCCACGAGGTAGCCACCGTGACCGTGATCATGCTGAGCACCATGACAAGGAATAACTTACTGAATAAACTTTGATCGGCGATTTTTCTTAACCATGCCCCCATACGTCCTATGTTTCCCTTCATCTTCATTTTTTGCGATAGTGGCTAGGTGAAGTCCCCATCAACTTGCGAAACACCTTCGTGAAGTAACTATGATCGGAGTAGCCAACAAGCGCACTGATTTCTGAAATCGACATCAGTTGTGAGGTATCTCTTAGCAATTCACACGCACGCTCAATCCGAATACGATTCAAATACTCATTAAAGCCTTCTTTATTATGAATGGTAAAATAATTAGATAGATACGACGGGTTGAAATGAAACTGTTTGGCTACTTCTGTCAGCGTCAGCGGTTCTGTAAAATGTTCATCCAAATACATTAAAATCTTTTGGATACCTGGAGCGCTCGTTTTGTTTCCTGTCACACAGTCTGTCGCCTCATTGAGAAATTTAGCTAGAAGAGCACGCACTACCCCAATATGTTTGGCTTCATGAATGGCACGGAAATACTCATACTTCGCTTCATCCAGCGTCCTAGCCTCATAGTGAAAGTGCAGTAAAGAGACAATAATATTGAATAGGCTGTGGCCTAGAAAAGATTTAAACTCGAACATATCCGTATCCAACCTGCCAGGCATGGACGCTACATAACGGCTAAGACGCTCAAAAGCTGCTTGAAAATCTTGATGATTCAGTTCGGCCGCAAATGCTTCTGAATCAAATGTATCACTATTCTCTTCCTGCTCCATCAGTTCATCAGCGAAGAGCAGTTGTTGATCCGATAGAAAGAAACGGTGATCCAACACTTTGAGAATATCCTGCGTATACACGTCATGAAGCTCTTCGACTCTCTTGAAACTTTGACTAAGCGCCACATAGAAAGAGGAGCCCCCTCTCACGCCAGCATCCACCACTTGTTCACATACATGAATGGCATCCATTCTGCCAGCATCCTCCGTATTCAGCAAAAACCGGATATGGCTGTCTTGATGGGACAGACGACGAATGATAAATGGCTGCCCTGTATCCTGAACCAAGCCTTTCAGCAAGGTTTCGATCCATTCCTCGTTTCGCTTCATCAACGAAGAGGATGAGCCCTCTTGTATATCTGCAACGAATAAAATAAAGCAAGGATATGGGAATTGCGTGCCCATCTCCGCACCATCTATCTCCATGGCATAGCCAGAAATCAGCTTGTCCAACACGTAATCGACAGACTGCCCCTTATCATTCGTTAATTCCATGTGTCGAAAGGCTGGCATCCCCTGTACAGTCTTCTTCAATACAGCTAACAGCGAATTCGCATCTAATTTAGGCTTTAATAAATAATCAGCTACACCGTTCTGAAACGTAGAGCGCACATACTCAAATTCACCATAGGAACTGAGCACCACGATTTCGATCTCCGGATATAGGCCTTTCACAACTCTGACCAATTCCTCTCCACTCATAACAGGCATCACAATATCTGTCAGGATCAAATTGGGTTCGAGTCGCTTGACCATGTCAAGCGCATCCTGGCCGTTAGAAGCTTCGCCGACGATTTGGAATCCTTCGCTTTCCCAATCGAGTAGATGTCTGATTCCTTGACGTACCAGCATCTCATCATCAACTATTAATACCTTGCAATACGTCTCCATGACTGACTCCTTTGTGGACTATACATAGCTTCCCACTTCTGGATTGAACGATGTATCGGTCTCTGTCGGATTTTATTGTTAATTGTACACGTTAACTTGAATGAATCAACAATCAGCTAGTAAACGCCAAAAAAGCCCCTCACCAGGAGGGGCTTTCCGCACTTCACTACCCAAGCTGCTATTCAGCAGTTGGACCGTTCAATTTCTCTTTGAGCAGGTTCAATTGCTCATCTACTTTCGCTTGCTTCGCTGTGTCGATCGGCGAGTAGCTGCTCAGTGTACCTGCAGGTACGTAGGGCTTGCGAGCAATCTCAGCTTCAACTTCAAGCTGGATGATCTTCTCTTCCATGCGTTGGAAACCGCGGGATGCGTTGCCGCTTTCGATCACACCGTTGTAAGATACTTGTGCCATTTGTTTCTTAGCTTTCGCTAATTGCGCACGGGATACAAGTTCGTTACGTTTGTTGCGCATTTTGTAGAACTCATCTTTCATTTCGTGCAATTGCTGTGTCAACTCGTCTGCATGTGCTTTCGCAGAAGCATGTAGATCTGTGTACTCAACAATTTTATCTTCGTGGTACAATTTCTCTTCAACAGCCTGGCGAGCAATCGCTTCTTGACCGTTCTTGATCGCTGCGGATGCTTTCGCTTCGCGGTCAGCTACTAAGCGAACGGATTCCTCAAGGCGCTGCTTCAGCTTGCGCTCACTTGCGATTTGGCGAGCAACCGTTACTTCAGCTTGGGCAATTTCTTGCTCCATATCGCGAAGATATTGGTTCAACATTACGATTGGATCCTCGATTTTATCTAATACCTCGTGAATTGAAGCTTTCGTCATATCTTTCATTCTTGTGAATACACCCATGGTTTACACGTCTCCTTTTTTACTATCCAATGTTTGTTTTTCAAAACGAGCGACTTTGGCTCTTAGTTCATCAACTTCTCTTTGTAATGCCTTCTTCTCAATGTCCTTCATCATCTCATCGATGTTGTTCGTTGGTTGGCTAGCTTCATAAGAAGCATACTTGCTAGTCGGCTGTGGAGCTTGGCGGTGGTTATGATGGTTATGGTGATGATGGTGGTTATGGTGGTTATGGGATTTATGATTCCATGCTCCCCCTGTATAGTTGTGACGATCATACGAACTTGCATAGGGGTCAAATGGGGGCTGATCAAACCCGGGTTCTTTCGGAATAACAATCGCCGCTACAAAGTAGACGAAAATGACGGTGCCTCCGGTGAAAAACGTGGTGATCACGACTAGTAAACGTAACAGTGTGACATCTACATTCATGGCTTCTGCAAGTCCCCCGCATAGGCCCGTTAATTTCTTATCTCTTCGTGAGCGGTATAGTTTGTTCATGATCCTGTGTTCCCTCCTGTTTCAGTCTATTGCGAAGTGCTTCCATTTCCGCATCTACAGCCGGGTTGCCCCCACTGTAGAAGCTTTCGCGACCCATCTTCCTAACATCGCGAAGCGTTCTGGCGTGCAGCTCCATATCGGATACGCGCTCTTCCAATCGGCCGAACATCCGCGGTGCCCCATCTTGTGCGACATTGCTGCGAGCATGCATTCGCTGCTGCAAGCGAGCGGACTCCATACGAGCCAAGTAGTAGCTTCGTTTGTCTGCGACTTCTTTGTAATCTGCTTTCAGTTGTTGCAGCTCCTCATCCAGTTCCAGGATGGACTGCTTCGCCTGCTCATACAACTCATGGTATTGCGCACTCTTCTCTTCGGCCTGCAATTTCTCTTGCAGCACGATGCGTGCCATATGTTCTTCGCCAGCCTTCAGAGCCAGCAGCGCTTGATGCTCGCGCTTTTCCTTCGTTTCTAGTGCGGTTAAATATTGCTGCCGAAGTGATGCTGCGTGACTCACGCATTGCTGATACAGCCTTTCCGACTGCACAAGCTGCTCACGTTGGTTCGCTAAGTACTGGTCAATCAAGCGTACTGGATCTTCTGACTTCTCCAAATGCTCATTTAAAGTTGCCACGGTTATATCTCTCATCCGCCTAAATAGGCTCATCTTCACTCCACCTTTTTCACACTCTGTATTCATCTCTTGTACTGCTTTTACATTAAGCTGTTCTTCCCTTTAACATGGAAAATCCATATCCGATTAATCCGATTGCTAGAAGGATAATGATCCAACCTGCCAGCTTACTTACTAGAATGATGATACCGATACCGGCAATTACCCATCCTATTTTCTTATCGTTCTTAATCCCTACGTAACCCAGTCCAACCATGATGAGGGGGATCACATATCCCATCACCGATCCAATAAAGTCTCCTAAGTGAAAGCCTAGCTTATTGAATAAAATCAGTGCGCCGAATGCGATTAGCAGAGCGGCTAAACCTGTATTTCTTTTCATCGTTTCGTCACCGCCTTTCATTGTTTGTCGTCGTCTTCTTCATGTCTTTATTCTAGGTAAAATCGCGTCTTTCCAAAACGGACCGTGGACGGTATTTGCTCCTAGACCTTAGTCGGGGTGGGTCTACGACCTGTGATAGACGGGCATCCCCTTATCTGAACGCTGTTACCACGCAATAAAGGAGCTGCCCATGGGCAACTCCTTTCATCCAGCGCATTCAACCTTACACGGTTTCCCTATCTAACACGTACACCTTCACGTTCTTTTTCACGCCAAACTCCTGTGCTTGGCCCAAATCATTCATGAAGACATCTATGCGAGAGCCGCGAATCGCTGAGCCGATATCTTCCGCTTTTCGGATACCAATGCCTTCGATGAATACTGTTGATCCTAAGGGAATAACGGCTGGATCTACAGCAATCGTACGTCCCTCCTTAGCTTTGATTCCGCTATATGTAATCCCGTATGTGGGGTGAGAAGCTTTTTTGCCTGTCGATTCGAAGCCCGCGGTGTACGCGGTTAGCGTTGTGTTAATGACTTTTTTGATAATTTTGGGCTGGTTCTCGGATGAGGTAGATGCGACAGCGACAAGCGGAATGGTTAGACTTTGTCCAATCGTCAGTTGATTCGGATTCGATATCGAATTGGCAGAAATAAGGTCATCGACAGCGATTTCAAAGCTTTTGGCTATTTGGAACAGGGTATCTCCTCGGCTCACTTTGTACGTTGTCGTTGCTTGCTCGACTGCTGCGGCGGCTGGAGCTTCAGCTGTTGAAGTATCCGAGCTTTCAGTTGAAGAGGCCACATAGACAGGTGACATAGACATATCATCAAAGCTTGACGGATACGAATACGCCTTGGATTGCATGAACCACAAACCAAGTAACACGATGAGGGATAAGGTCGATATACATAGTTTACGAAAGGTCATAGTTATAGCTCCTCCTAGAAAAAAATTAATAGAGTTATAGCTACTAGACTCGGCTAAAAGTAAGGTTTCTATACATTTCCTATGGAAATTAATGATAGATACATAGAAACATGAATATTCCTTGACAGGAATATTCCATTTAAGTTATATTCAATGCATGAATACGATATTCAGTGCTCTTGCCGAACCACATCGCTTGCACATGGTTGAGCTTCTGCGAGACGGTCCCCTGACGGTAGGGGAGATTGCAGGGCGGCTCGGCCTAAGTCAACCGCAAGTATCCAAACATCTGCGTGTACTTAGTGAAGCAGGACTTGTAGATGTACAGCCCATAGCGAATCGAAGGCTCTATAAACTGCGGCCGCAGTCCCTTCAAGACATGGAGAACTGGCTAGGTTCCTTCCGTCGCCTATGGGAAACACAGTTTGATCGCATGGAAGCCTATTTACAGGCAATGCAAGCCAAAGAATCGAAGCCGACTGACGAATAGTCGGTCCTGAATCACACACATTTGAAACGATGGAGGCGTGGTAATGATGAAACAAAATGCTTTTGAAATGACAGGGAATGGTACTGAGGTTCAACTGGAGATTACGCGTATCGTGAAAGCACCGCTTGAGCTTGTGTACAGCGTATGGACACAGCCGGAGCATCTAGCAGCATGGTGGGGGCCGACAGGTATGGAGTTGACGGTGAAAGCATTGGACGTTCGTCCAGGAGGCATATTCCATTATGGGATGAAGAGCCCTGAAGGCTTCGAAATGTTCGGAAGATTCTCCTACCGCGAAGTAGAAGCTCCTACGAAATTGGTGTATGTCACTTCGTTTGCAGATAGCGATGGGAATATCATTCGTGCACCGTTCAGCTCTGTTTTCCCACTAGAAATCATTACTGAATTAACGATGACCGAAGAAGACGGCCATACCATTATTACCATGAAGGGCGGCCCGATCAACGCGACAGAAGAAGAAATTGGGTTCTACGCTTCGATGAAAGGTTCCATGGAGCAAGGCTTCGGCGGAACATTCAAACAATTGGATGATTACCTAGCGAAGTTGACAGCTTAATCGATAAACAAAGAGCCTGCAGAAGTGATTCTTCTGAGGCTCTTTTTGTACTTTTATACGGCAGCTTTGCGAATCAATCCATAGGAGATGATCATGTAGACGCCTACCATCGGGATCATCCACCAGAATAAGTCCATATAGTTATTGGCTATCCAATGAGCAAGTTCAACCCATAGCCCGAAATGTGTCATCGTGTAAGACAAGATCGTCCCTAGCAACAGCCCCGCTGTAAAAAAGATGTACATGGACATGGCGCCAAATCGGCGATGCAAGCTCGAAATGGTAAATCCAATGAAGTACAAATTGATCAACAGGATGATATTAATCCCTAGTATGCCGATGAACGGTAGATCGCCTAGAAACTTGATTTCAAAAAGATGTAAATTCACATTCCACCCATTCGTAGCATGTTCAATGGCCGCGAGTATCGTCATGGCACTCCCTGAAATTACATTGACGATCAGAACAGTCAAGGCTGTACCGAGGAAATAATCTTTTCTCCGAATACTAAGACCAATGGCGAATGGGAACGTTTCTTTGAGCGTAAGCGTGCCTGTGATCAACGTATAGACAAAGATAGACGCAAGCGCACCCGTATTTACAACTTCACCGTCATTCAATGAGCTGGCGATGACAGCATTAATTAGAAAGTTAGCGGCCAGAATGGCCCATGGAACCAAGAACCACGTGAACTTGTTCCTCAGATGCATCTTTACAACTTGGTTGACTCGATTCATAAGGATTCAGACCCCTTTCCCGTCACTTGCGTGCGTGTCAGATGAACGATAAGCTGCTGGATGGAAACCGGCGTAAATTCGAGTCCTAATTCTTCGGCGTATTTACGATCTTCCGCGGAAAGAGCACCGATGATCGTTGCTGTTGCAGCAGAACCAATTGCCGTGCGTTCGAGCACTTCTTTCCCACGTGTAAAGGCGTCTATCGCTGATTTCAAGCCAGAAACCATACAAGCTCTGCCGCGAAGCGCATCGGCATCTTCATTAAGAATCAATTTCCCGTTGTCGATCACGAGCACATGCTCTAACATACGACTCACTTCATCAATCAGATGCGTAGAAAGGATAACTGTACGCGGATACTCTGCGTAGTCTTCCAGCAAGCGATCGTAGAAAAGTACTCTCGCAACTGCATCCAAGCCGAGATATGGCTCATCGAAAATCGTCAATGGCGCACGGCTTGCGAGTCCCACCACAATCCCAACAGAGGACAGCATGCCTCGGGACAGCTTTTTGATTTTCCTTTTGATTGGAAGTCGGAAATCTTCAATTAGTGAGTTTGCATAGGCTTCGTCCCAGTTCGGATATAACGATTTGGCCACTGCCATTACATCTATAATGCGAAACGTGTCCGGATATTTCTGGCTCTCTTTAATGAAACAAATTTGATTCAGTACCTTGCTATTCTCAAATGGCTCCTCGCCGAACACTTTAAGCTCCCCGCTAGTCGCAAACTGCTGGGCGGAGATCATATGCATGATAGTCGTCTTGCCTGCGCCATTCCTGCCGAGTAGGCCGTAAATTTTGTTAGGCTCTATCTTAAAACTTACTTGGTCCACAGCCGTCACTTTACCATAGGACTTCGTCAGTCCTTTTACCTCAACAACGTTCGTCATTATGATTTCTCCCCTCTCCGTAACATCTCAGTTAATTGCGCTACCGTTATGCCCAGCTTCTCGGCTTCTCTCACCATCGTCACCACATATTGCTCATAAAAGAGTTCTTTCCGCTTCTCCATCAGCTTAGCCCTCGCTCCCTCCGCTACAAACATCCCAATGCCACGCTTCTTGTATAAAATCCCTTGGTCTACCAGCAGGTTAACACCCTTCGCTGCCGTTGCCGGATTGATCTGATAAAAGGCTGCAAATTGATTCGTAGAAGGAACCTGCGATTCTTCCGGCATGCGTGATTCGATAATGTCATCTTCAATCTTCTCTGCGATTTGCACAAAAATCGGGCGGCTATCATCCATCATAAATCCCACAATCCTCACCACCACTTTCGTTACTACATCGGTTAGTTACTCATGTAATTAACCATACAACCAAGTAACGTTAAAGTCAAGCGAATTACAAAAATTGGGTAGTTAAATAATTTCTTTTTTGCGGGGGAATACCAGTAGGGCGTGAGGTTGAAGCCGGTAGAGGTCAAGATAATGGGCACACAATGGTTAGAGTGCGAAAGTTATGGTTAAAGAAAAGACATAAAGGAAGATAATCACGACAATTTACATAAGAAAGGTTGGTATTCTATGTTCCTATCTATTATACGAAGTGGTCTCGTTGTTATATTGGGGTTGGCGTTGATTAACCCTGTTGGGGAAGAAACACAATCTTCTAGGGCTGTGCAGGGGGAGATACAAATTGCGGCTGCGCAAGGAGAGTTGGAAGCCGTTACTGCGCAGGAAGAGGCACAACCTGCCCCTGGGCAGGTTGAGATGCAAAACGTTGCTGTGCAAGGAGAGCTGAAAGCTGTTGCGAAAAACGAGATTAAAACCGCTGCACCGTTGTTTTCCTTCTCGGTCATGAGCGACGTTCATGTTATATCGACGGATTCGTCTTCCCAGTTGCTACTGCGGCAAGCGCTCGCGGATCACCATGAGCTGCGCCCGGATAGCAAGCTGCTTGTCCTGAACGGAGATCTCACGAATGGCAGTGAGAGCGATTACCGCAGCTTGCTGGGGCTGCTCAGCCGCCAGCCTCATGCCCCTGTGCAGGCCACCATGGGCAACCATGAGTACTACGGCGTGTACCACGCGCCGAATGGCAAGATGGATTACACGAAGATGAACACTTCGTGGACAAGCGGTGATGCGGTTGCGTTGTTCAACCGCATGATGGGCTATGACAAGCCGTATCACGAGCTTGTCGTGGAGGGCTACCGCTTCCTATTCCTTAGCGGGGAAGCGTATAGAGATGTGGACGCATCCATCAACGAGGATGCGTACCTCTCTCCCGAACAGCTCGGCTGGCTGAGCGAGCGACTCACAGCGGCGAGCTCGGCGGATGCCGGCAAGCCCGTGTTCGTGTTCCTCCACCAGCCGCTGCCGCAGACGCTGGATGGGACCGATCAGGAGCTGGGCGTCGTCCAGCACAAGGAACTGCGTGCGCTGCTTGACGCGCACCCGAACGTCATTTTGTTCAGTGGGCACACCCACTGGAACGTTGAAACGACCAGCCAAGTGAAGCAGCTGAAGTTCCTTGCCGCTTCCAGCGCCTCCGTCCGCGAGGTATGGAGCGCTAAGAATGAGCCCGAGACGCAGGCGCTCAGCCAAAGCCTGATCGTCGACGTCTACCCCGAACGCGTCGTCCTTCTGCGCCGCGAGCATACCGAGAAGCGATGGATCGAACCATCCATCGCGAAGGGGTATGACGTGAAGTAGCGCTGAGTTTATACTCCCATCAGGACAGCTTAATCGGGGGTACTGGACTGCTTTAGTCAGACTTTACCCACTTAATTCCGAGCGTTGACGGTGTTTAGCAGCTTTAGTCCGACTTTGCCCACTTAAAACGTCCTTATCCAGATCTCGCTGCCTTAATTGGTTAATTAGTTCGGAAAAATCGGACTAAACTAACTTTTGGGACTGACTAGGCTACTTTAAGTGGGTTTTTCCTGACTAATTCTTCACACTGGCATTGCAAAAGGGATGTCCCACTGCCGCATCACATTTAGATGTAAAAACTACAGCTAATGCTCTCGAATTTGAGGTATTTTCGTGATTAGATGGAAAAAGTACAGGTAAATTCTATGAAATTTGAAAAATCGAGACAATGGAAGAGATTTAACTACAAGAAATACAGTTAATAACCCGAATTAGATAAATCCGTCTCAAATAGATGGAGAAAATCCAATTAAATCATATGGGTCAATAACGAAGAAGAGGCGGTTTCAATAAGTCTACATAGACTTTGAAACCGCCTCTTGTTTTCTATCTATACTTCGTACTCATACAACTTACTCTTGCTAATATTCTCACTACTCTTGTTACCGTCCTTCCATCTGAGCTACTCATACTCTTATCTTCCTCTTGCTCCAACTTCCTCCTTTACCTTACGACTCATCCCCCTTCCACTCCCCCCACTCACGGATTCAACCCAATCAATGTTTGTACGGGGAGCTTCACAGTCGAATAAGTAGAAAAATCACCTTGTCCGACAGCTTCGAATCGGTACGTGGTATCTCCAGAAAGGCCCGTATTTCCATAGGTTCCATTGCATCCCACTCCAGGCAAGCGTCAAGTCGGGGAGTCCCGGTTATAATTCGCTTGGCTTCACCTGATTTGTACTTTGTAGAATCATTGACGCTTTCTTGGGATCATATCTGAAATGATAGATGTTAATGAGATCCTGTCCCGCCCCATAACCGCCAGTCACGATCAATTCTCCGCCAGCAACCTTGAATGGATGTCGAGGAAGTTGGTTTATAGAAGCCCAATTCACTTCAGGTTTCATCTCAAAAGTTATCGGAAAAGCCCTCCCCTTACTTACACCAATAAGGTAAGTTTCAAGTCCATGACAATCCGTATAACGAGGAACATAAGCAAATATATTCGTATCTTCAAGAGCAAATGGCTGCATGATAACCGGTGAGTCATTGGGTTGTACAATCTCTAAGTCAATGGGAAATGTAAGAATTGAGGTTTCCTTCCCCGCGGATTTGGGTTCCCATACCACCTCATAATCTCCTGACCAACGGAGATCAGTCTCCACTCCGAAACAGCTAGGTGCCCCCAAGGGGGCAACACTCGCTTTGCTCACAGGTTTGACGAGCAGTCGCCCGTCCGCATGCGTTCCTATTGCTCGGATTGTGTTATCTTCTTTCGCTACGTGTACATCTGTAGTCGACGGAGTTGTGATGGGCAGTGAGATATGCGGCGATGCAGATTCACCATTTTGAAGGTGAGCCTCCCTATCCACACATCCCGAAATCATAAGGGCGAGCAACATGACTCCCAGTGGAATTACTTTTTTGGATATTCATTCCAATTTTCTCCTTTGGCTAAACTGCTCCACTTTTATACTTTACCCTATCGGATTTAACGTAAAAGACTGACGACGACGATTATCGTACCAAATATCATTACTATGGAGATGAAAAAATAACCGAATGCTTTTAGAGGACGCGGCATTGTATGGAGATCCATTTTTTTAATTGGTCCTCCACCTTCAACATTTTGAATAGAACGAAGATCCTCATCAACAAAATTATCGTTGTTATACATTTTTATTTGCTCAGGCTGGGTCTCGTGGATGTTAGTTTCACTCATTTCATATCCCCTCTCAACCTCATGTATATGGGATAAAGCTTACAATGGATTATAATCACCACTGAAGCGATATTGATAGTTATTGT
This sequence comes from Paenibacillus sp. J22FR83, assembly GCF_059691955.1. Taxonomy (NCBI): domain Bacteria; kingdom Bacillati; phylum Bacillota; class Bacilli; order Caryophanales; family Paenibacillaceae; genus Paenibacillus; species Paenibacillus sp. J22FR83. Next base: position 242,235 of record NZ_JCAUAM010000008.1, on the reverse strand, counting down.
CGATTCGGATATAACCTAGAATACAATGCCTTCTATCCCTATAAAAAATGCTAGAGTAATTATCGTTATCCCTGTTGCCTTCCGCAACCAAAATTTGACTTTCGTTGATGGCAAGAACAATCCCAATATGATCATGTGCTTGGTCAGATAGAAGCTTATCGTAGATGACGATATCACCGCGTTGAGGCGTAAAACCAGCCTGCTCGTCCTGATGGAAGAACCCCGTTTCGGGTAATTGAGACCACTCTAGCCACGCACCTACACCAGCTAACCTATGGATCCCATTCGGATACCGAATAGGCAACAGAAATCCAGCCAACCTACACGTATGGTACACAAACGATGCACACCAACTATTCATCAGAACCTTATATATATTCGCATCCGGCCAATATTTACAAATATCCTGATAATACTTATCCCCTGGTACCCCGATTATTTCTTTCCCTGCAAGCATTTCTGCAATATCGGCCAACTTTCGACGTTTGTCTTCGTTTGATCTTGGTCTCGTTTCCTCATCTTGAAGGACCATCATCTCCTCTAGTGACTCACCAAGAAAACCAAGTTCATTAAGCAGCTTTTCCAAGCGTTTTACATCCATTCGAGATAATTTGCAGACGATACTTTGAAAATACAACTGAAGTGTAATCGCATCCTTAATCATTTCTTCATAGGGATCATTGCTTCGACTGTTATCTTGCTGGTAAAAGATAGCCCGGAGCACCGTAAGCTGCTCTTCTTTGGTGAACATCCCTGTATCTCGTAATATTACTCTCACCGTTTCGGCACTATTAGGACCAGGAAAATCAGCGATTCCAGTTTTGAAAAAATAATAATCATGAAGCAGTCCAGTGATCGCTGCTATTTCTTGATTATGCCCTCGCTTCATGGCGAGCATTGAAGAAAATGTAGAAACGCCATACATGTAGACTGTTGCTTCATGTCTTCCAACCCTACTTCCAATGGAAAATAACATTTCGTTAACAAGTATTTTAATACTGTCAAGCCGCGTATTTTTCTTCCATTCTAGGATCACTCGGTGGCCTCCTTGACAAACATTGCCGTATTTTATTTTCAGCGACGGGGATTTGCTATACTCTTAATTGTTTTCTACACACCTTTCCAGGACACCAAATCTATCATCTCGCTAACACATTGTTCAATCTCCTTATTAGAGCAATTAATAGTAATATCACTAAATTTAGTGTATAAAGGGACTCTCTCCTCGTAAACATCTTTAAGCGTATTTCCCTTCTTTATCACAATGCCTCTGGTTGTTACATTTTTTAGCCTTCTCTGAATTTCTTCATAGGGAACATGCAAGTAAATGATCTGACCATGTTGTTGAAGGATATTCATAGCCTTATCTGAATAGATAACACTTCCACCTGTAGATATAACGCAATTCTTCAGTTGCAACTTGGAAACGGTTCTTTCTTCGATATCCAAAAACCTTTCGATACCCTCATGATCAATAATCTCTTGTAACAATCTACCTTCCTGTTGTTGTATAACAATATCTGTATCCACGAAGTCCATTCCTAACGCTTTTGCAAGCACAACACCTAAGGTGCTCTTACCGGCTCCAGACATACCTATAAGAACTATGTTCTTATTCTTCCTCACTAACTCGTTAGGTTCACGAGAAATGATGCCAACTTGGTATTCATCTTCATAAATCAGTATGCCAGGAAGTTCCTTGGACATGGATCTCATGATTTCGACGTTGTATTTCTTAGCAATATCAATGAATGACTGCAAGTGGAATCTCATCTCTGGCGTCTTATTATCATCCTTAAACCAGGTTATTGCATGTACAGAGTTGTTATCATCGTAGAAAGGTGGATTGGGCAAATTCTGTTCGAACCATTCCTTCGTATCTAGGTACAACTTGATGTCACTTTCCGAAAGCTTCCCGTCACGGTATAAGTGATAAATAACAACAAAAATGCCATAAGGTTGTTTCGTCTTAGGACTAGCATAATTTCCATGATATCTGATGTACATAAATCTCTCCCCCTAATTTACGTCATCTCTATGTGCTGAATTAAAAAACGCGCTAGACCCCAAGGCCTGCGCGTTATAGATCGCAGGGATGAGAAGCGCGAATAGCGTTAACCCATCCCTGAACTATAAGAATGTGTTAACGCCTTTCATGATGATGAAGCTGTCCTAGAATCAAAGTATACATATGATTACCCCACTCTACTAAGATTATGGTAATATTACCCATTATTTTATAATGCGTCAAGAGCTAAATGATTCTGAAGAAAATTGATGCCTTCCGCAACCATTCAGCTCTCTAACGAGTCTATATTTACAACATTAGGAAATTGAGGTGATAACCGTAAATGCCATTCAAAAAACGAATCCGGAATGTCATTACTCTCGTCCCTGTTTTGTTAATCACTTTCACTTTTATGAGCACTTTACATGCACACGCTGCGCCACCGCCGCGCAAAGAATTTATTCCGCCTATTATCCCACCAGTCATCACCTTACTCGAGCACACACCGCTCTACGCCACAACAGACGAATCTCGCAAACCATTCGCAGCACTCACTCCTCAAGATGTGACTACGGTTGAAGCGGAGCCAGATTGGTACACCAAACAGCGCGGGGAAAAGGTATGGATTAAAATTAAGACTACGTGGGCAGGTGATCTCTGGATGCACCTGAATTATGACAGAATTGGCATCGTCAAGCCGCTTGATACGAACATCGCACTGCTGTGGGACTCCTATCTGTATACGCAACCTTCTCTATCGACGAGGACGGATGCTGTACTCGCCCCGCAAACGGTTCATGCGAATGCCGTATTTGAATCACCTGCATCGTATTTAACCAACTCTTATCGCATTGAGACTTCGTGGCTAGGAGATATGTGGGTTGTCTCTCAACCTCAAATGTTACTAGATATGGAGATTGTGAATCAGGAAATGGATCTGCCGACCGAAACCTTGTATATGGAGAACTATGATACATCAAATCGTCTGCAAAGTCCTTCAGAGGTCAAAATGATTCCTCCACAGAAAGTATTTGCCTTGGAAAAAACACAGAATGGCGTCTACCATGTTCGGTCCCAGGATGGCAATACTTTTTGGATTCAGCCTGAGTTTGCGGAGCCTGTAGGGGCTGAAGCATTCAATGAACGACTCACGCTATCGAAGGACGTCAGGCTCTATCTGTTTCCGACGATGCCTTTTCCAACCTTCGGAGTGCTATCGGCTCAAACCGTTAATGCCTTCGAACGATGGACGGATCCGCAAGGTGAACGGTGGTATCATATTCATACTTGGGCCGGGGATATGTGGGTTCAGCCGGATAAGAACGCCTAGCTGCATCTTTTTCTGCTTACCCTATGTTTCACTGTACCGAGCTTACTTATAGACACTTTTCCCAGCATCCTGCACGTATAGCGCCTTCAAAGGTACCATGGCTTCCTGTGGGACGTAGTATTTAAACGGATCTTTGTCAACAACGCCCAATAACTGCTTACGTTCAGGTGACGCATTTTCCAACAACCGGTCAGATGCGGTGCGGTAATCAATAGGTCTCATCCAAATCGGACTGTACCCCAGAAATAATTGTCTGCGTGTAAACTCAGAGCGGTTAGGCGCCCCAGCATGCCATAAATTTTGTGGGAAAATAAATACATCCCCAGGTTTACCACAGACTTGTACTTCGCCAGCCACTTGACCATTCACGTCCTGACTTTCCGGATGAAACGGCTTATTGTGTGAGCCCGGAATTACTTTGGTATTGCCGCGATCCGGCTGTGACATGTCGCTCAGAATATAGCACGTTTTGATGTAATACGTAGAGGTGATGCCGTTTTGTTTCGGGAACTGCGGATGCGGTCCGTCTTGGTGCCAGTTAATGAAGCTGTGTGACTCGGTTTTCACATCGTTTGGATTCGGCTTCCGAATGGTCAAATGCGAGATATGCAGTTGAATGTTAAAGCCGAGCAGATTGACCATTAACGGGAGCAGTGAGGGCTCGTCGATCAGTGAAGCAATTTCATCTTCACGCTCCACACTGTTATAGATGTTATACGCCAGGGATTCCGGCTCCTCGGCAACAATCCTATCAATGGCGGCATTCAACCGGTTGACCTTATCTTCCGATAAAATGCCAGGTAGAATCAAATAACCGTTCTCATTAAATTGTTGGATTAAAGCAGGAATGTCCAAATTATTCGTCGTCATAGCGATTCACTCCTTTTGATGGTGTAATCCCTTTATTTACACGAGTAAATTACAGCGTTAAAGCGAGGAAAGGAAGCACTCTTTCCTTCCTTTCCTCACCATGTTACTTCAAGTAGCCGAGCTCTTTAATTCTTTTCTCCGCTGCATCCAAATACGCTTTATAATTCATGGAACTTTCCAATGTTTTAAGGAAGCTGTCATATTCGCTAAGCGGACGTTTGCCGTACAGGAATTTGGAAAACTCCTCTTCAATGTAACGGCTCGCGTCTGCGGCATTATAGCCGGTTGGCATGTCAACGAAACCTGCCAATCCATCGATATGCGGCTGTTTACTTGCAAATTCCATAAACTTGGCCTGCGGACCGAATTTCACTGTCAAATACTCCATTTCCGGTCGTCCTGCGAATTGATACAACCAGAAGTAACCACCTTCTTTGCCCATCAGATCGGTCGGTACCACTTTCGTTCCTTCGAGATTGTAGTGTTTGCCCTTCACGCCGTATTGTACCAGCATGGAACCATCTTTCGATGAAACATAATTAAGTAAATCGATGACCTTTTGCAGCTTCTCCGGATTTTTTTCAAGCGACTTCGGAATCGCATACATCGCTGCTGATTTCCCAATGTCGTAGACGCTTGCATATTTACCGCCTGGACCTTTCAACGCATCGACTTGCACCCATTTGGCATTCGGATTAACCGCTTTCATTTGTTCAACGAATTGGTCCTTCGTCATATTCGGCCAATCCAGATAAACGATACCGGCTTGCCCTTTAATCGCCTTTTGTTGATGTTGAAGACCATTATTGGCCAAAAGCTCAGGATCCACAGAACCAGAAGCGATCATTTTCTGAACAAAAGCAAGCGCATCTTTCATTCCAGAATCATATAGCGCGTTCACCATTTTATTATCTTTAACATAGATGCTCGGTGTGCCACCGTCTTGACCAACGCCAAAGGCTCCGAAAACGGTATCAAAAGCACCAACTTTACCGCCTGTGAGGCCATACGTATCTTTTTTCCCATTACCGTCAGGATCCTTTTCTGTAAAAGCTTTGGCGACTTCGAGCAATTCATCCGGTGTGGTAGGGACTTTTAGATTCAACTTATCCAACCAATCCTGACGAATCCAATACGTATTGTAGGGAACCTGCGGCGATTTCGAAATCGCATACGTTTTACCGTTTAGCATCCCTTTCTTCAAGCTGTCCTCGCCAATAAAGTCTCTGGTCGGCTTCAGTTTGTCTAAATAAGGCGTTAGGTCAAGAAGAAGCCCTTGATCTGTGAATTGCTTTAGTTGCTGGCGGTCTACAGCGAACAAATCTGGGAAATTCGCAGAAGACATACGTACATTTAACTGATTTTTGTAATCATCGCCTGATGCATATACAGTTAGATTAAGATCTGTGTTCAACGCCTTATCTATCTCTTGCTTAATAATGTCTTGATCTGGAGAAGGAAGACCGCTGCCGGTCTCAATGATATCAAGCTTAACTGGTTTAGAACTAGCTACCGCTTTGCTGCTCTCCGCTGGTTTGTCAGCGGGTTTATTTGCAGCAGGTGCTCCACTGCAGCCGGCAATGAGTGTTCCACCGGTGAAAGTCATAGCGAGAAGCATAGGTACAAGCAATTTCTTTTTCATAGATACCCCTTCTTTCTTTCAAAGTTATTGTTGGTGCAATATGTCGCCGTTGCCTGTTTATCAGGCTGCAGTCCTGATCATCAGGCATACGGGGTCAACCCTTGACAGAGCCCATAAGCATGCCTTTGGTGAAATGCTTTTGGATAAACGGATATACAAGGATAATGGGTAAGCTTGCAGCGACGACGGATGCCATTTGCATCGTTTCAGTGGGCAGCATATTTTCAGCATTTTCCAGCGGTTGCTGGGTGAGCATGAGAATTTCACGAATAACGACTTGCAAAGGAAACAAACTGCGGTCTGTTACATACATAATTGCTTGGAAAAATTCATTCCAATGGCCAACCATATAGAACAAGCCAATTGTGAGCATAGATGGTATTGAGAGCGGCAATACGATTTGCCATAAAATGCGGAATTCCTTTGCGCCATCCATCCGTGCAGATTCAAACAACTCTTCAGGAAGGCTTTCAAAGAAACTTTTCATAATCAGAATATTAAAACTCCAAATCGCATTCGGTAATATCATAGACCAGACGGAATCCAAGAGCCCTAGGGACTTCACAACTAAATAAGTGGGAATGAGTCCCCCGCTGAACAGCATCGTAAAGACGACCATAAGAAGGAACAAGCTTCTACCTGGCAGATTGCGGCGACTTAGTGGATAAGCCATTAGGGATGTCAATATTAGGTTTACAATCGTACCTACAATGGTGATGAAGATCGTTATCCAGAAAGCCTTTGGAATATTCGTTTCTGTGAAAAGCTTGTGATACGCACTAAAGGTGATGGATTTCGGAATAAGGATGAAGCCTCCGTTTTTCAGTACCTCAGAAAATGGGGTAATGGATACGGAGATTACATACATCAGCGGTAGAATCGCCGCCAGCCCAGCAAGCCCGAGAATAATAACGACGATCGTATTGACTATCCGGTCTTCCCAGCCTCTTACCATATGCCCTCACCCCACTTCTTAGATAATTGATTGGAACCAAGGACCAGCACGAGCCCAATCACGGATTTGAACAAACCGACGGCAGCCCCGAGGCTGAAGTTAAGCTGCTGCAGTCCTGTTCGGAATACCCAGGTATCCAATATATCTGCAACTTGGTACACTTGAATGTTATAAAGAATATAGATTTGATCAAAACCGGCATCCATAATATGTCCCAGCTTCAAAATGAGCAGAAGCACAATGACATTTCGAATACCTGGAAGCGTAATGTGCCAAATCATCCGAAGACGGCTTGCACCGTCAACTCGGGCTGCCTCATACAAGGTCGGATCAATTGCTGTCATGGCAGCCAAGTAGATAATGGCCCCCCAGCCCAGATCTTTCCAAACTTCCGAACTCACCAGAATCGTACGGAAGTAATCAATCGATGTCATGAATCCGATGGATTGTCCGCCAGCATCTTCGATCCAGCTGTTGACGATGCCGGAATTTTGCGATAGAAGTGCAATTAAGATCCCGTAAATAATGACCCAAGATAAGAAGTGCGGCATGTACGTTAGCGTCTGGACAACAGTTCTGAACCAGCGAAATCTGCATTCATTGAGAAGCAACGCCATAATGATTGGTGGAGCCATTCCGAACAGCAACTTATAAATGCTAATGACGAAGGTGTTGACCATGAGCTGTCCGAAATACGGAGAATTAAAAAACGTTTGAAAATGTTTGTACCACGGATCCGCCCAACCACTGCCGAGAATGCCATCCAATATTTGAAAATCTTTAAACGCAATGATAACACCGTACATGGGAATGTAACGGAATATAATGTAGTAGGCAACACCGGGTAACAGCATGAGGTAAAATGCACGGAAGGCCCAAACCTGCCTAGCGGATAGTTTAAACCTGGATTCCTTTACCTTGTTCCCCGCCTTTGTTTGCCCTTCAATCATGATTTGCTGTTCCATAAGGACACCTCTTTTCCATCTCTGTACTCGCTTCCAACGGGTTACGTTTAGTATAGCAAGCGCTTTCTTTGGAAAATATACAGTGATCCTGCGAAAATGTGCGAATTCTTGCAAACGTTTTATTTTTGTTTTTCTGTATGTTCTACAGATGGAAGCTCGATACGGATCAATGTACCAACTTCCGGAATAGAGAAAATGGTCAGGCCGTATTCAGGACCAAAATGCAGGCCGATTCTCTCATGGACATTCATAATCCCGATCCCGGTAAACCTGTGTTTGCTCGGTGCTTTGTGTCTCTCCGCAAATATACCCTCCAACTGTTCCGAGTCCATGCCAAGCCCGTTATCTCTGACCGTAATAATCAGTTTATCTTTGTGACACTTCGTTCGAATTCGAATGGTTCCCGTGCGCTTTAACGGGACGAGCCCGTGGAAAATAGCATTTTCCACAAGTGGCTGCAGGGTTAATTTCAGTATCGTTTTCGATAGCGTTTCAGGAGCTGCATTGATCTCCATTGTGAATTTATCGCCATACCGTACTTTCTGAATGTAAGCATACATGCGTAGCCCTTCTAGCTCATCATTCAAAGTAACGAACTCCGAACTTTTATCAAAACTGAAAGACAATAAGCCTACAAGCGTCTTGATTGTTTCCCGAACCTCGTTGATTTTGTGCTGTTTAGCCAAAGAGCTAATGCAGGCGAGGGTGTTGTACAGAAAGTGCGGGGCAATTTGGCTCTGGAGCATTTTCAGCTCAAACTGCTTCTTCCTCCGTTCTGCTTCCTTGGTCTCATGCAGCAAATGATGAATACGCTCCATCATCGCGTTATAACTGCGCGCCATGCGGCCAATCTCGTCATTTCCAGTCACATGAATGGTGTGAAGCACCTCCATATCACGAACCCGGTCCATCTTCGCAACTAAGGTACGCACGGGCAATGTAATGTAGCGACTTATCATATACGTACTGACCAATACAAGGAAAATCCAAAAAACTCCCGCCGTACTAAACGTACGGTAGAGACTGCTAATATTATGATAGAAAAAACTATTTTCATAGAAGGCCACAAAATACCAACCGAGCTTGTTCATTCCTGATTTTACAGCGACTAAGTCACCTTCTGCTCCTTGCATCTCTGACGCGCCAAGTGGAAGTTCCGCTATTTGGTCAACGAAACCTGCATTCAGTTCTGGCGGAAAAACAGTCGTGTTGTACGGAAGCAAGCGATAGGAACTTAGAGGAAGACTAGCATCAAAGGCATGAACAACGTTCCTTTTATTTGTGATGATTGAGAATGTTTGATTTTTCGTATTCATGAATTGGGCAATCAAACTCGTTAACTGAACGAGATCGATTTCCACGACAGCCATTCCTTTAAATGACTTTGTCGAAGAACCTTGTATGGGCAGAACGAAGGCGACTGTTTTTCCCGACATGGAGGATTGATACGGTTCGGAAATAAACATGCCGTAGGTTTGTTTGGCTTTTGTAAGTAACAGGGGGATTTGAGGATTTCCGATAATTTCAAAGGTGGTTTGAGAGTTGGAGATGATAGTGCCATCTTCACGAACCAAATAGAGCGACTTATAGAGCGTACTGTTCATTTTCGCATAGGCACGCAGATTCTCTGAAGCTTCCTTCTCCATGCCTTCATTTAGTAGATCTTCACGGGTAGAAATGAGTAGAAGTATGTTTTGCACATTGTCTAAATAAGCATTCATATAGAGATTGGTTCGGTCAATAATAATTTGGGCATCCGAAACGACTTGTTTCCGGAACAAATCCTCTGCTTCGCGCAAGTTGATCCAGGCAAGTCCCCCTAGCAGAACTAGCGTTCCTAGGGATAAGAAAAGAAAATGTTTGGCCAACATACTCCAACCACTAAACCATGAGATAAGCGCTTTCATAATTGTCATCAGCCCTTTTTATAGTCTGTAGGTGCTACACCGGACCAAGTCCGGAAAAGCTGTGAGAAATACCGGTAGCTTGGTATACCTACCTGTTCGGCCACTTCGTACACTTTAAGCTGTGTGGTCTGAAGCAGGATCATGGCTTTCTCCATTCGCAGCCTGGTCACATAATCGTTGAAGGATTCCCCTGTTTCTTCCCGAAACAGTCGGCTAAGATAGTACGAGCTCAGACCAACCTCTGCTGATACAGAAACTAGCGTAATGGGCTCCCCCAGCCTATTCTCAATGACTTTTTGAGCAAGTAGTACTTCTCTTCTAATCTTTCGAACGTCGCTTGCTTCGGACTCTGGCAGACTGGATATCTCCCGTTTCATCCGTTCTTGTTCATATTGCTTCAGATCGACTTCACGCCTAATCGCTTCCCTCGCCTTTTCAACCAGCGCCTTCATATCCTCTTCGTCATAGGAAAGCTTAGTTAAATAATCCAAGGCTCCGAGCTTGAGTGCTTCTTGGGCATAATGAAAATCACTATGACAGGTTAACAGTGCGAACTGAATAAGCGGAAATCTCTTTCTTACTACGCGAAAAAGTTCTAATCCGTCCATAATGGGCATCGTGATATCCGATATAACAAGATCCGGCTTCAGGGCTTCACACAGCGCCAAAGCCTCTTCGCCATTCTCAGCTTCCCCTGCAAGTTCGGCTCCGAACGAATGCCACGGCATCGTCCTAAGCTCATGTCTTAACGGCTGTTCATCATCAATGATTAACACCTTTATCGGCGTAGCAGACACATCAAGCACCACCCTATCATTGAATTGGTTTGAATAATAAGGACCATTATAGCAGTTTTTGTGCGTATCGCTACCTTCCAATAATTGATAACTTATACACAGTTACAGAAGCACACGGTCATTGATAAAGCGATTATCCCTAACGATTTTCCTTACCTTCTTCATCGTGTCAGCGTGTTTGGCCACACCAGCAACTCGGTCGAGCAGCAGCCATCTCAAACAGGCAAGCGCTTCAAAGACTTCCAGTTCCTCTGTCGCCATGGGCATTTCTTCTTGATATTTGTACAAGAAAGTCAGGCTCTTGCTCTCACTCACATAGATGCGTAGAAGCAGGCAAGCCCAAGACAAATCATACCTAGGATCCCCCAGTTGCCCGTTCGTCCAGTCAATCACCGTGTATTGGCCATTCTCCTCTAGCAAATTGTCTAAATGGAAATCGCCGTGAATAATCCGATCCATTCTAATATCTACGGAAGCGACGAGACGGGTCAGTTCCTCTTTCATTGCTGGGAACGCCTCAATCCCCGGGAAAAAATACGCAACAAAATCATACCTAGCAACCGCCATCCCCTGCAATCCATCCGTTGTCAGCCGATGAATGTCAGCAAATACAGCAGCTATTTTCTTGAAAATGCTCGGGCTTACCTTCGTTACTTTCGCACCATGATAGCGGGTCAGCAATACATTGTCCCCAGCTTGTGTACGCCCATAGCCAATCGGCTCGGAAACGTGGATTCCCTGACCATAAAGAGCATCCAAAAGGTGATATTGGCGCAGGACTTCAGGATTCGAACGCTTGTTCCACACCTTAAGGACGAAATGCTCCTCTCCCAGCGTGATTTTAACCACATCTGCTTCAAGCCCAGGTGAAAGCGAGCTAAACGTCAGTTCATCTCCTGAAATAATCAAGTTGTTTAAGATTGGGGTTGATTCATGCCATTCAATTCCCGCCCATAAGTCGTTCATGGTTTCCCACCTCTCGATTTATACTCTTTCCAGAAATTTCAACATGTCGAGGCATTATCCTGCCGCTATTCGGTTGGATGACACTAACTCGTTTGAATAGAGCATAAACAAAAAAACACAGACCCTACTTAAGGTCGGTGCCCATGGAATCATCTTGATTAAGAATAGTAATCCGTAATTTCTCTTGTGTTGCTTCTTTTAACCATAGATTGAATTCGGCCTCTTCTAGTGGATGTTCAAATTGTCCATTTATGTACGTAACATCAAGTTCTTCTAAGTACATAAGAAGCATCCGATATCCCCATTCCCTAGACTCACCTGACTTCCAATGTACCGTTGCTCTTAAGCGATCCAAGATGATGTCCTCGATGCCTATGATATAAACTGTTCTTTCAGCAACCTGGAGCTCTGTAACTTTATTATAATCACCTGTTAAGAAATTAGATGGAATTTCAATTGAAATCCCCAATGATTGATGAATCCAGTTCTTACCTAATTTCGTAAAGCCAAGCTGGAGTAATATCTCATTTGCAATATCATATCCATCCATTACAAAATCAATATCTTGCGTGGTATAACCTTTTAACGTATATATTTCAACAGAAAGGCCTCCAACAATGATAGGTCTAATACCATGCGGCTGCACTAGTTCAGTTAGTATTGCTGCTACATGCAGCATTTTTTCAAATTTACTCTTATCTTGAAGCAACGCAAGTGCTTCCTTAGCTTTAGATATATTCTGCAATAAACAGCACCCGACTTTCTTTATCATACTTGATGCTGCCGGTAGTCAAAGCTCTCCTCAAAGTCGAACGAGCAATATAGTTTAAGGCTTGAATCTCGTCTTCTGATCTCGGGCGATTACGGGACATCTCATAGCCTTGCTCTCTTGTTTTTTCACGAAAGTTAGCAACGGCAAGATTGACTACGTCATTCGTTACTTGCACTTTAGATTGGATATCTTGAAGTGTTAGTTTTCGCATGCAATCCCCTCCTTCGTTCCTATATACATCTATTATAGACGCTCTTCTTAAGTTTAACCATGGGCTCCTTCCCGCACCACCCGAATCTACTAAACTAACACTCTATTCACACATTTTCTATTTCATAGGTAAATCTAGTTAACGGGCATGCCTCCTTCGACATCTACTATAAGCAGATAGAGAGAAGGAGGTGAAACATACATGTCAAACGCAAAACGTAGCATCCCTACTCTCAGAGACTCTGGCAAGTTAGGCAAGTCGTACACGCGCGTCCCATTGGGCAAAAACTTCGGCCCTACACAAACACTTAGACGACTTACTATCCTTTGGGTAGATAACGCCGGTGTTCCTTTTGTCACTTCAGGCTTTTTCTGTGAGGCTCGCACTTTAAATGGAACCCGCCTTGCAACTGCTCGCTTTGATGCATTTGGAACTGCCGTATTCCGCACAATTGGCACGCCTACTACTCGTACTTTAGTGCTTAGAACATTTGATGCAGACGGCGTCATCTTCCGTACACGTACGGTTCGTTCTGGTATTTCGGCTTTCGTATTCATCGGCTAATAAGCCAAAAAACAGCCCAACCCCCAGCAAATTCAAGGGTCGGGCTGTTTCTCTTTTACTTAAATTGCTTCAGAAGGCGCTTCGCCGTTCCGTTCGGTGTGTTAATGACTTCGTACATATTGACTGTAATGCCGGAATCCACCTGCTCATTTTTCAATCCAGAAATGGTTACTCGCTGGCTGCCGCTCGTTAATTTGCCCGTGCCCATGAGTGAAGCATCTTGGGTGCCTACGATACGACCGAGAGAATCGACCATTTCGAATTGAATTTTGGAGAAATTAGAATCAATAATAACTTGATCTTCGTGGGTAATATCCATATCCAAACTGAGCACATAGGAGTAAGTTCCACCGCTATACGTCCAGCTAATCGAACTGTCTTTCACTTTAAGCGAGAACGGATAAATGGAAATGGTATCTCCTGCCCCTTCTTCCTGTAGGGCTACTTTGAACGTCCCTGCGGACACATTGCCTTCCGACACAGACTTATCATCATACACATTCAGTGCAAAAGAGTCATCCACGTCATCAGTTCCTTTATTAGGAAGCAAGTAGGAGTAGCTAACCACATAGGAGCTTCCTGGTGTAATTTGCGTCGCCGCCGCGCTTTGGCGAGAGCCCGTATACGCATTTCCCTTATTATCAATAAGCTCGTTCTGCAGGTCAGGCAGTGCGAGTGTGCTCGTGCCGTTGTTCGTGATTTTATATTTGGCGATCGCGGTTTTGTAACCAAGATCGTCATTCTCATGCGCATGAAGCTCAATGAGTGATACATCAAGATTCGGATTCACAACGCTGCTGCCCAGAACAAGCTTGGTACCAAGCTCATAGTTTACCGCTGTAGTGAAGCCGTTTTGGGCTACGCTTGCGCCCTTGAGCACGAACACAGCCACAGGCTGTTGCCCTGCCCCTGTTGTTCCTGTTCCCGTAGTTCCTGTAGTTCCCGTAGTTCCAGTCGTTGTCCCACTGTTACCTGTTGTGGTCGATGTACCGCTACCTGTCGTAGCGCCACTGCTTCCGGTTCCGGTCGTTGTCCCGCTTCCCGTCGTGCTTCCCGTGCTCGCCGTAGCTTTCTGCCACAGCACAAGCTGTGTCGCATTCGGATCGACGCCTGTAGGCAATGTCGCATTGAAGTAATACGTCGCCGTCTCCTTAGGCGCTAGAAAGCCATTGCGCGTAGTATTATCCGTCGATGACACGGATGAGCCTGAGTCTCCGAATTGGTAGGAAGCTGACAACGCAGGGATAGGTGCGACTACTTCCCCATCGTTACTTAATGTAACCACCGTTTGCACGTGGACACCATCCGCTTGAACCGAATACGTAGACGAGGTTGCCTTCGCTGTCACGTTCTCACCGTCTTGCTGCCCTGCATAGCTCTGCTTGACGCCCAAAGCTACTGTATTCAGCGATGCATTCATCCCCAGAGTTCCCAGTGAAATATCTTCACTTTGATTGAGATAATAATATTCCAACGTCAGACCGCTTGTTGGCGTGCCTTTGGAAATAAGCGTCTTGAGCGTCAGGGTATCAGACTGATTAGGCAAAATAGCCGTATCTGCCCCGCTCGCAACCGTCGCCGTGTATTTCATTCCATTGGCATCGATAAGCCTAGCCAGCAAGTTTGCTGGTACTTTCACGCTGCTAGACCCTAAGTTCTTCGCTGCGACTTGCGTGTACATATACCATTTGCCATTCTCCGTCACACGTACGCTCTGGCCCAGCCCAAAAGCAAGGGAAGCATCACTCGCAAGTGTACTGTCCAGCGTGCGCAAGCTGATGATTTCCTCTGGCGCTTCCAGCTGCCCTTCTTGAATAACAGAGGCAACCGGCAGCTCGCCGAGATGGTTCATGAAATCCGATTTATTGTAATCCCAGCGGAATACATCCACTTTGAGATCAGCGGCATTCTCACCAGCTGGCAAATTAGCGTAGAAGCGGAAACTTTCTTCTTGCCCGCCATTCACGATGCCACTCTTTTTCTCACTCAAATTAGCCGTATAGCTGTGTCCAGCACTATCTGTTACGCGTACACCATACTTGTTAAAATCCAACGCCTGATTTTCGCCATTATGGAACAGGACTGAGAATTGCAAGGATGAAGACGAAAGTGCCGCTCTATTTAGCATAAAATAGGAATCCTTCGAGATAAAAACACCCTCAGAAGCCGCGTGCGCAGAAGGCGCTGGAGCTGCCCATGAGGCAGCTAGCAAACTTCCTGTCAGCAGCACAGCCAGACTTGTTTGTTTCAGTGAGTTTTTGGACATACGTCCAATCGATGTTAGTTGACGAATCATGGTATTACCTCCTGTTGCCTAATCGTAACGCAGCGCGTCGATAGGTTTTAGTTTCGATGCTTTATTCGCTGGATATAAACCGAAGATGACACCAACAAGTGCTGAGAATAAGAACGCGTAAAACCCAACGTCGAGCGATAGGCTCGTCTCTTGGCTTGGATTGATATACGGCCAGGCCAGCGATAAACCGACTCCGACCACTAAACCGATCAAACCGCCCATCCCGCTAATCAAGGTAGCTTCGACTAGGAATTGCAGCAAAATATTTCTCCGCTTCGCCCCAATCGACTTCCGAATCCCGATCTCCCTCGTTCGCTCACTCACCGTGACGAGCATAATATTCATTATCCCGATCCCGCCGACAAGCAGGGATATCGCTGCCACAGCAACCAATTGATTAGTCAATGTGCTTGATGCCGTTTGTCTTGCGCTAATGAGCTCGGATGAGTTCAAAATATTGTATCCAGTTGTACTTTTAAACTTCTGATATAGGTAAGCTTCAACGGCTAATTGTGCACGGCTAACGAGATCACCAGAGGATGCTTCTACATAGGCAGTTCGAATGTTGCCTAGCTTAAAATCCCGACTCATCGTTGGCAGCGGCACTAACACGGAACTGTCGAGTGAGGTACCGCTCGTATTCGAGCCCTTCGTTTGAAGAACACCGATAATCGTGTACATGTAGCCCTTCACATTAATTTCTTCGTCGATCGGATCATCCTTGCCAAAAAACTTCGTAGCCACTTCACTCCCGATAACCGCAACGTGATTGCGGAAATCCAGGTCCGCTTGCGCGAGGAAACGTCCGCTGGCCATCTTCCCTTTTTGCAACTCCAAATAACGGTCATTCGTTCCGATCACATTGTAGCTCTCCGTAGTGCGGTCGAATTTAATGGAGCTATTCTGTGTCATTGTGGGTGCAATGGACGAGATACCGGCTGTGCCCTCCAGGGTCATGAATTCATCGTAATTCAACTGTGTGGCGCGCCCGTTTCCCATCAGGTTAACTGTCAGGAGATTCGTTCCCAGTCCTTCATATTGCTTTTCGATGGCTTTGGATGTTCCCTGACCGATCGATACAAGCGTGATCACCGAAGCAACCCCGATAATAACGCCTAGCATGGTCAGAATCGTTCGTAGCGGATTCGAGCGAATCGTGCTCATTGCCATTTGGAAAAGCTCCCAAATTCTCATGAATGCGCCTCCTCTAGCTTAGGCACTTCAACCGTCCAAGCTTCATTGCGTATATCGCTGATAATCTCGCCATCCCGCAGTGCCACCACACGCTTCGCATTGTCTGCAATATGATGATCATGCGTGATTAACACAATCGTGTTGCCCTGCTGGTTCAACTCTTTGATCAACTCAAGCACCTCGATGCCCGTTTTCGAATCCAACGCACCTGTCGGTTCATCCGCTAGAATAAGCGACGGTGAAATGGCCAATGCTCGCGCAATCGCTACCCGTTGCTGCTGTCCACCCGAAAGCTCACTTGGCTTGTGATGTCCACGCGCGCCCATTCCAAGCTTCTCAAGCATACGCTGGGCTTGCTCTCTTCGCTGTTTGGCAGGGATTCCCGCATAAATCATCGGAAGCTCGACGTTCTCCGTCGCTGTTAATCTTGGCAACAGGTTAAACTGTTGAAAAATAAATCCGATCTTCCGATTGCGCAGCTGAGCAAGTCCGTTGTCTGACATTTTCTCAGTCGCTACGCCATCTAATGTATAGGAACCCGACGTCGGGCTGTCGAGCAGCCCAATCGTATTCATCAACGTCGATTTTCCCGATCCACTGGGACCAATAATCGCGACAAAATCCCCTTCTTCAATATGCAAAGTAATACCGCGCAAAATCTGCAATTCCTCCGCACCACGGGTGTAACTCTTCGTGATCCCATTTAGCTCAATGATATTCATCCCATTAACTCCTTTCCGGGCGAGATTAGCTCCTATTGGCGCGCTCCGCCGCCACCGCCAGCATTACCGCCACCTTGGAAACCACCGCCGCCAGCTCCTCCAGCACCGCCTGGGAAACCGCCTGCACCACCTGGGAAGGCACCTCCGCCCGGGAAGCCTTGCCCTTGTTGGTTCGTTGTCGTTGTCGCTCTGCGAACCGGCGTGACAACTTCATCGCCTTCTTTGACCCCGCCTAGGACTTCAACTTGCGTTTTGCTGCGAATACCGACCTGTAGTTCACGCTCTTCGGTTGTACCATCGGCTTTCTTCACCGTAACCGTCGACTTGCCTCTTGTTGTCGTCACTACTTGTATCGGAAGAACGAGAATGTCCTTCTTATCTTGGATGAGAATTTCAGCCGTTGCCGTCATCGCATATTTCAAATCGTTAGCAGCTGTATTAGGAATAGCTACAACCGCATCATACGTGGTCACGCCATTCGTCGTTGTACCGACATTGGATACAGATGTCACTTCGCCTGTAAACGTTTTTCCTGCAATTGCATCGACTTTTACGTTAACTTTCTGACCTACCTTCACGCTCGTTAGATCGAGCTCATCCACAGCTATTGCGAGCTGCATCGTACTTAGGCTGGCCACTGCACCAAGGGTGGTATTCGCATTGATTTGCGCGCCAACCGGGTAATTCCGAAGGACATTATTTTTACTATTGGCAAAATCCGCCGAGAACACGCCATCAAACGGTGCTTTGATCGTTAGTTGATCCACCTTCTGCTGGGCATCGCTGACACGAATTTTCTGACTTTCAATGGCGGATTGTTTGGCGACAACATTCTTTTGGAGGTCGTCGTTAAAGAGGGTCACAATAAGATCGCCTTGTTTAATCGTGTCACCATCTTTGAATTTTAACGTTTTCACGGTTCCGCTTGCTTCGGAGAAAATAGACGCCGTACGCACATAAGCCAGCTCAGCCTGATCGGAGGACGCTATCTTGGTCGTGCCGCTGCCGATGCTGCCTTTGACTTTCAAACCTGCCGATAGTGTTCCGTCATTATCGACAAGTACATCGACCAATACCACTTTATTTCCACTCGCGTCGGCGCTGATTTCGTGACCAATCGTATCAACAGCCCCAACTTTCGATAACAAGTAGCCATCTACGCTGAGCTCTACAGGGTCACCTTTTTTCAATTGAACAGCTTCTTGCAATGAGAATGGCAACTTCACCTTAAACTGCGTTGTATCTGAAATCGTACCGATCTTCGTCGTTTTATTCACTTGACTGCCAACATCGAAATTAGCATTCAACGTAATCTTGCCTGACATCGGAGCGGATACGCTCATATTTCCTTGTTCAGACTTCAGTTCAGCCAAATCACTCTCCAGCTGTCCCAAAGTCACTTGCGCTTCCTTGAGATTCGTTTCCGTTGAAGGGACAGAAAGCTCGACGAGCACATCGCCTTTTTTGACCGCTTGATTCTGGGTTAGATTCATTGTTTTGATGATCCCTTCGATCGGAATCACGATATTCTGCTTATCCTTAGCGTCCAATTGGGAGGTACCGGATACAGCCATCGAAATGGCGCCCTTGGTCACTTTCATTGTCGTTTGTTGTGCTGCCGTTGCAGCTGGTTTCGCATTATTATGTACATAGTAGTATGTACCTGCCCCACACAGGATGGCTGCCAGGGCTACAATAAGCCACCTTTTTTTACTGCCTGCTTTCATCCGTCATAACCCCTCTCCCGGTTTACCTAAACACTCGTTGCCTAGGTCGTACAATCTTCACAAGATGTAGTCTACTAGGGGCGACTGAAACCTGTCTGAGTGTAAGCTGAAAGTAAGTTGAACGAGGGCTGAGTGTTTGCTGAAAATGGAGAGGAGTGACGGGGGGCACCTCCAGCCCCAAAGGCCACTTCCGGTCCGCTTCCGCACCACCGAAGACCGCCTACCGTCCAGTTCCTGCACGCCTCCGCACCCCAAAGGCCACCTACCGTCCGCATCCGCACAAATAACTGGAAAAACTCCATCTAATCTTCTGGTTTTCCTTCAAATTTAGCTTTTAAATGGAAAAACTCCATCTATTTCTGCGCTTTCTAACGTTTTCTGCTCGATAGTTCGAAATTAGCTGTACTTTTTACAGTTAATCGAATTAAAACCAGAATTCATGCGAGAATAACTGTATATTTCCATTTATTTTAATTTAGCTACTTTAAATTCCCCCTATCTAGCTACATTACTGCGAATCTGCCACCTCCAACCTGCCACACCAAGCACAAAAAGCCGCTCACATAGTGAGCAGCTTCCTATAACATCCTATAGCATCCCCTTAGTTAGTTGCAGTCGGGGCTGGTGTTGCTGATTGTGCGGACGCCTTGCGATCTGGTCGGCCTTGACCGCCTTCAGGGCGCTGATGTGCCGTACCTTTTTCCTCAACAGCTTTCTTAATCGAATCCGTCATACCGTCTTTGATTTTGCTGATCAAATCATCTTCGCTAATCCCTTTCGCTGTTGCGATATCTACAAGGGATTTGCCTGATTCTAACTCAGTTCTCAACTCATCTTGTGTAAGACCTAGAATGGTCGTGATAACTTCTGGGTTACCGAAGTATCCGCCGCCAAAGCCTCCTGGACCACCTTTACCTCCAGGACCGCCTGGGAAACCACCCTTGAAGCCCGTGCTGTCAATTTGTTTCGTTAACTGGTCGCTCAAACCTTTAATCCGCTCATCTGCCTTCTCTTGCGTTAGCTTACCCGCAGTTACTTCTGCTGTAATCTTAGTGGTCTCAGCTGCGATGAGCTTGGACAAGTAATCTTCTTTGGTTAGACCTTTTTCGACGGCGAAAGCTGCTAATGTTTTATCAGCCTTAAGTGCTTCCTGCACGGCACTTTCTTCAACGCCTAGAATCGTTGCCGTTTCTTCGATCACGTTGCCGCCACGGAAACCACCGCGATCTCCCATTTGTCCACGGCCTTTATCGTTGAAACCTTTGCCACCCTGTCCTGCCTTTGGTGCCGCTGTGCTTGTGGAATTGCCTACTACTGTATCTGCGAACGCTTCATTATGTAAGGCTCCTACTAAGCCAACTCCGATGACAAAAGATGCTACTAGTGATCCTGCGAGAATTTTTCTGCTAATTTTTTTCATAATGTATTCCACCTCATCTTTGGATTTGTGTGTTTCCCTTACAAAACCAAGTATATCCCCCTTACCTGAAACCCATCTGAGCGTAAACTGAAGGTTGGTTGAGAGCTATCTGAGAATTGGCTGAAAATGCCAAGGGAATTTTCGATTTAAATTTTTGCGTACTGGTGTTCGCTTTTTGAACACTTTATGGTAGAATAAGGATTATATGACCACATATCTGAAAGAGGGGGACTCTGTCTGATGTCTTATCGTAAAGAGCGTAACAAGTTAATCGCTTACTGGGTGACCACAATCCTCGGGCCTGCAAGTTTCGTCATCGGCGGATTCTTCTTCATCACCCATGGTGAGCAGCAAATTGCTACGTTGACTGGGCTCGGATATCCCGAGTATATCCTAACCATCCTTGGCTTCTGGAAGCTGATGGCTGTCATCGCCATTCTAATCCCGCGTTTCCCGCGACTGAAGGAGTGGGCATACGCAGGCTTTTTCTTCGAGCTCTCGGGAGCTGCCGCTTCGCACCTTTTGAATGGCGACAGCTTCGCGCTTGCTGCCCAACCGCTGCTATTCCTAGCGCTCGTCATGGCTTCATGGGCACTTCGCCCCAAAAGCCGTAAGCTCGTCTCGCAGCTGTAGATGTGAAAGAGGCCGACCATTCAGGGTTAGCCTTTTGGTTTATGTATATGGGACAAGCTGTAGTGTCACATAGAGGTGCAGTGTAGCTGGTTATGGGATTGAGGCGATAACGTTGCGTGTTTAGCTGCTATGTTGGTGGGGGTACGAGAGGTTCAGCAATAACCTATAGTAAGCATCCGTAACTATCCGCGCGGGATGAATCCCCCGCTAACCATTAACTGTATAACGTACAGTTATTTCCCGCACAATTTCCCGATATCAATGTTTACCTGTATTTCCTCCATCTATTTCTGGCGATTCCCGTGAAAGGGGTCATATCAGTTGAAATTAGCTACAGGAAATCCATCTATTTGCTCAAAATCGCGAATTTCATCCAATTTACCTGTATAAAATCCATCTATTTCCGCCGCCGAAGGTGTATTCCCAGCCTGCTGCGCCCCAACGGCAAAAGAGGCCAACGCCTCAGCGTTAGCCTCTTCTTCTCTTACCTATCGCGGCAGCCGCACGATAAATGCGCTTCCCTCGCCAACGCTGCTCTCCACATGGATGGTTCCGCCATGCAGTTCCACGATGGAGCGCGTAATCGACAGGCCTAAACCCGCTCCGCCGCTGCGTCTTGCCCGCGAGGAATCGATGCGGTAAAACCGATCAAACAAATGCGCGATATGCTCTGGCGCAATCCCTGGACCATTATCGCGTATAGCAATCTCAACGCCGGTATCCGTTTTCGTAAGCGAGACTCGCACCTCACCTGTCTCAGGATGTGTATGCTGGACCGCATTATGGAACAAATTGAGAATGACTTGCTTGATTTTGTCCGGGTCACACTGACACTGTGCCTCCGGCTCCAAGAGGAAGGTGACCTCCCTCTCGCCTGCAAGCAGACGCAGCTGGTGCTCCATTTCATGAAGCACATCGTCCATGTCCACCTCCGTCTTCTGGAAAGACGGCGTTCGATCCAACCGGGCCAGCAGCAGCAAGTCCTCCACTAATTTGTTAATGCGGACGGATTCGCCGTGCATGCTTTTTAGCGCTTTCAACAGCGGTTCGGGCTGTTGATACGCTCCTCGCAGCAATACCTCCAGGAAGCCATGAATGGAGGTTAGAGGCGTGCGAAGCTCATGCGAAGCATCTGCAGCAAAACGACGCATCTGCTCCTTCGCTTCCTTTTCCGCCTCAAATGAAAATTCCAACCGCTCTAGCATACTATTGAAGGAAGTCGCCAAGCGATCCATCTCCGCCTGCCCTTGATGGTCAGGGAACCGTTCGTTCAAGTTGCCCGAGTCAATGCTTTTTACCGTATCGACCAAATTAGACAGAGGCACAAGTGTCCGCCGCAGCACAGGCAGGAAGCCTAGCAAACCAATAATCATCGCAAGCAAAGATAATAATAAGAAATTCAACAGCTGCCTTAGAAGAACATCCTTAATCGGTGCCGTGTTCGTGCTTGCTTGAATAAGCGCTTGAAAGCCGCGGGGACGATCCGGTTCCCCTCCCCCGATTTGATGAAACACAACTAATTGCTCATTGCCTTTGCTGTCTTTCATAATCAGGTGATCCTGTTTCTTCGTGCGTTTTTGCAGGATTCTCACATATTCTTCCTTGTCCAGTTCCAACGTCGACTGTTCATCCTGGGAAGAAACGAGTTTGTAGGCCCCTTTATCATCAATGAGGGCAATGGTTAAATCCGGAACGAAAATACGCGGACCTTCACCGAAATTATCCTGCCGATTGTTGCGCATGAAATCCTGCCTAGGCAAGAATGGGCTCGTACTCTTATCTCCCCCCAGCTCAGCCCGAAGCCACACGTTTGGCGGCAGCGCTGCAAGCTGGTTGCGGATCGTCTCTGCTTTATTTTGAAACATAAACTGCTGCATGAACACATATTGAAACACGCCGATTAACAGCAAGAGTGCTGACATGACCAATAAAGTGCGAGATAAAATTTGAAACTTTAAGGATCTCGTCTCGAAAACAGCCGCGAACCAAGCGCGCGTCTTCATGTCAAATCCATCCGATACCCCGCGCCGCGAATGGTGCGAATCAACTTGTGCTCCTTGTCTCCTAACTTGTCACGCAGGGAGCGTATGTATACTTCCACAATATTTTCCTCACCACCAAAATCATAGCCCCACACTTTATCCAGAATCATCGTCTTACTGAGCACGAGACCGTGATTGATGGCCATAAATTTCAGCAATTCGTATTCCGTTGGCGACAGCTCTAGAATCCGATCGTGCATGCTGATCTCTTTGCGACGATCGTCCATGCGAAGCGGCCCAATAACGACCTCACCGAACAAGTTGGGAAAATGGTTTCGAATCCGCGCATAAATCCGCGCTAGCAGCTCCTCAAAGCTAAACGGTTTGATCATGTAATCGTCAGCTCCGAGCGTTAACCCCTTCACCCGATCATCGATTTCATCTTTGGCAGTTAGCATAATAACCGCGACATTGTCCGTCTTTTTAATCATGCGACACACTTCGAAACCATCCATGCCTGGCATCATGACATCTAGAATCGCAATATGCGGCTGAAATTTATTGCAGGCTGTGATCGCGCTAATGCCATCCTGTGCCGTCATCACTTCAAAACCTTCGTTCGTTAAACCTAGTTCAAGAAATTCTAAGATATGCGGTTCGTCATCGACGAGTAATATTTTGATCCCTTTTAATTGGCGCATGTGCAATCGTCTCCCCCGAGAAATTCATTCGTACACGACTTCTACAATTAGTATCCCATATCCTGCCTAAAAGCAATCTGAGCAGCGGCTGAAAGCTAGCTGAAAGTTAGTATCTTCAGCTATTTTTCAGCTAATGGTCAATTCCACCTCAGCTATCCCTCATATACTGATCTCATACAAAGTATGGATTCGACAGAAAAGAGGAATTCCTGATGACAATGCCAACAAACACGTTCCTCCCTTTTCACTTTCAGACGATGGATTCGACGATTGAACTTCTACTTCCGCAAGGTGAGCAACAACAACAGCTGCGTATTCATGAGATCGGCAACGAATGGTTCGGGCGTGAAGAGAAGCGATTCAGCCACAGACACCCTGACAGTGAAATCAACCTTTTAAATACATTAGCTGGCGAAAGCTGCCTTGTGTCCAACGCTATGCTAGAAGTGCTCTTCCTTGCTGAAATGTATCAAGCCCTCACGGATGGTAACTATACGCCTCTTCTATATAAAGGAGAAACAACGCAGACACACATGTCTTCTCCTGCAACCCATTGTTGGAGAGTTAATCCGACAACCAAATCCGTTATGCTCCCAGAGCATACCTGTATTCATTTGCAAGGACTCGACAAAAGCTGGTCACTGAAACGGTTAACGGACTATTTGAAGAAAACCTTATCGATTTCGCGGGGACGTCTGCTGTCTCAGGGCGATGTAACTGTATGGGGACCCGCTAGCGCCGAGCAGGAGCCGTGGATGATTGGGATCCAAAATCCGTGGAACGGGGACACCAAGTTAGGAGCAATTGCCATGCTAGAAGGAGCGCTATCTACCTACAGCCCCTTCGAAGATTACAAAGATGGGGACTCCAGCAGCGATGTACTGCAGTGTACCGTTGCTGGTCAGGATCTCGTAGCCTGCCATGTATGGGCACGCTTGTTAGGCTCACTTGGCCTAGAGGCCGGCCTGTCCCTTCTCGCCAAACGCAGTGACACTTGCGAAGCCATCGTACTTACCAAACAGAAGGAGCTTCACTACTACGGACGTGAAACTTCCCTCCGACATCGTTGGTTAGATCTCCATGTGGATCATTATCATTTTAGGGATGAACAAGGCAGGGAGGATGTTGATAGTTTTAACTAAAAATTTATATCGAGGCTCGTTTGTGGATGAAATCAGCAAAAATACGCATTATCCACAAGACTTTCGCACTTATACACAGATCATTGGCCGGTTATCCACGAAAACAGTCGTTTTATCAACAGGTTATCCACGTCTTGTGTGTATCTTTTGAATCTGTTGCTCTTTACATGCTATGATTTAGAAATACGAGCGCTATTGACATTATTTAATAAGCATTATAGATTTAAGCCACTGTATCATACACTTATTTTTTGATCATATCATGAAATAACAAAATACTGTTGCGTTATGGAGGAGCCTGTCGCCAAGGCTCCCTTTGTTCTTTTTTGGACAGAGGGGCCTTGGTCGGGCTCTTTTTTTATGCAAAGAACAAGGCTCCCCAGTCCCACCCAGTCCCCTACCCTTTTTAATTACTCAAATTCTTGCTTCTAATATTGGAGGTACGGCAACGTTGATTGGTGATCCCCCTAACATCATGATCGGAAGTGCTGTTAAGGAACGTTTATGAAATATGGTTTTCCACTTATGCTGATCTCTGTAGCTCTTTCTAGTATTTATATTTATGCACGATATTTGATGTAAAAGGAGGAATGGAAATACCGACTTTCATTACTCACTTCTATGTATAGTCGAATTCTTTCCATTACTCGTATGCTGTATATTTAAGTGGATATGGATATCTCGGATCTCATTTTCATTTAACAACGTCTCCTCCACCTGGGAGATGGCCTTCCACTCTTGATAATGGTAACGGAATAAATCGTGTTCAAGATTATAGATATCCGTCTTCCTTTTCAGACCTTCCATGAATGACTTCCGAATTTCTTTTTCGATGCTATCTGTCGACTTCTGGGTTAATTGTTGAAACCCCAGTAACTTATTGTTGGTTCTGCTGACAATATATCCTGACGCTTTCATTTCCATATCATATTGAAGATGATCATCTATCTTGACCATCTTTAGCTTGGTTTTGGGATTCTCGACAACCATTTGAACCGATGGCTCCGTCTTACTCGGGACTGCAACACCCGCTCGTACAGAACCCGGCTGTATCCAGCGAAGTCCGGTCAATTCTTCTAACGGAATATAACTTTTGTAAACTTCATTTTTCAGAAATATTGCCCCATCGATCATCAGTTTAGGTTCTTTATTCTTTTTTTCCACCCAGTTTTTCTTGTTTACGGCTAGGGTCGGAATACATGAGGTAAAACCATTCTCATTCATCTGACCGATTAATCTATGAAGCTTGATAGGTTTAATATAAGAAGTTTGGGAGTAATTCCCTGTCGGTTCATGAAGAATGGTACTAAGTGGAGATTGTCCAAAAAAACCACCTGTGCTGAGAATATCCTTTACTGATTCTCTCGTCCCATACACCCACGGGGTCAATCGAAATTCATAGTATCGGACAAAACTATCGTAGATATTACGAATACCTTGCTTGAATGCCGCTTCGCTAATTAAAATAGCAGTCACATGACCCCAATAAATTCTTTCCTGCGCCGTTCGATAAAGATCAAAAAGAGATTCTTCAAATGAATCTCCTACGCCCTCACCTACCCAAATTTTTGCAGCTGACCTCTGTGTATCTGTTGTTTTGGCAACGGTCTGAAAATCATTGAATTGGATATAGCCATGATATTTCCCATCCTTATAATCCACACCTATGGTAGATGCATAATTTAACTTATCGATATCCTTGACATCAGTGGCGCAGCCCGTCTCCACCAATAATCCAAGCATCACAACTAACTTACATAGCCGTTTATGCCTCAACGCTTTCACCTTTTCCGTTTATTTAGCATATCTGAAGAAACTCGTGATCTCCTGAACGGATCAACGATAAACCCAGCTAGCCAGTCCTTCAGTCGTAATGAAGATATCGGTTCGAGATAAGACAATCCAAATGACTCAAGTCGGCAGAGATAGATCAAAAGTAAGAACATGCTCAGAATAAAGCCGTAAATACCAAGGTAAGAAGATATTAAAAAAATAAATACCCTGACCACACTTACTGTGCCGGCCAAAGATTGATTCACCAGACTAAACGCTGCCACTGTGGAAAGTGCTATGACTACAAGCAATGTCGGAGATGCAAGGCCAGCCCTAATGAGGGAATCTCCGATGATTAGTCCTCCTACAATGCCGATCGTTTGTCCAACAGCCTTAGGCAGTCGAACGCCTGCTTCCCGAAGCAATTCAAACTGAAACATCAGAAGCAATGCTTCAAGAAACGAAGGCAGCGGAACCCCCTCACGGGAGAGAACTACCGTTGATAGGAGCGCAAATGGTATCTGGTCTAAATTCACGCTCGCTATTGAGATCCAAAAGCCTGGCAAAAAAATACTAAGCATCAGCCCGAATATCCTGAGTACGCGTTGAAACATCACGTAATGATAAGGAAAATGAACATCTTCAGGTGTCTTTAACAATTCAAGGAAGTTAGCTGGTCCGATGAGTACCATAGGTGACCCATCAACCACTATTGCGAATCTTCCTCTTAGCAGCGTTTCAACAACGAAATCTGGCCGACCGATATAATCAATCAAGGGAAACAATGAAAAGGTTCGGTCGGATAGCCATTGTTCCAACTGTCCACTGCTAACAATGCTTTCTGTTTGAAAGGTTTCCAATCGTTTACGCACTTCTGCAATCACCGCAGGGTTCGCTTTATGATTCAGATATAGCAGAGATACCTGAGTTTTGCTTAAACTTCCAATGACGAACTTTTCACAAAATAACAATGCAGTTTGCAATCGTTTCCGTATAAGAGATATATTCGTGAATACGTCTTCTGTGAAAGCATCTTTGGCACCCTTGATTGAGATTTCTGTATTGGATTCCTGTATGGCGCGTTGGGGAACTTTCGAAATATCTACCACCCAAAAGTAAGTATCACTTTCCCGATACAGAATCAAACAGCCACTAAACAAATTTACAACCATGTCTTTGAACGACCAATTCAAATCATATAGAGGCATTTCTTCCGAATACTTCGTACCCTTCTCTATATGAATCGATAACTGGTTTATATACTGACATGCCCTAGTGAAATACGCATTCAATTCGGTCTTATCAATCATGCCTTCGCAGAAGAAAGCAGTCAATCGATGGGATACTTCTAATTGTGGAATTTCTGGAAAGATGATGTCCGAATACGGTGTGAATACTTCTTGCAATTGTCCTATCAACAAACTTCCATTCTTTAAACAGGCGTCCTGCTCTGCGAATAACATCAATTCTTCAGGTGATGGATTCATTGCCTTTTTCCTTTCGTTGCGGAACATAAGTTAGCGTAAAGAGAACCGCTGTTATAGCAACTCCGAACCAGAGCGAATAGGTGTAAAAATAATTATGGATGATCTCTTGCATTCTGATGTCACTGACCTTGAATAGCGAAGGAAGCGACAAGATGGCAGCACTGAGCAATATAACGACTTGTCGATACTTGCGAGATTGGACAACGGCCAGTTCAGATAGGAGATGGATAATCAGTGCTGTTCTTACAATACTGCCTGCCATCAGCTGAAATGCGGCTAAAACATCCACATGAGAGATTTGTCTGCCAATCATCACCAGTCTCCATTGTTCAAAAGCAGGAAAACGTAAGTTTGCAGCTTGGTAAGGACCAAAGGCGGCAATGGATCCTAATGTAGGTCCCATAATAAGCCCTATCAATAACGTCAATACTACGAAAATGACGCCATAATTCAGCGGTTTACTCAGTTTATGCTGGATTAAAAGCAAAACCATTAAATCAATGCTTCCACCAAAAACGACTATACCTCCAGATAGTTGAGAGTCTATACCCTCCTTTAGGAGGGGGTGTAGCATGCCATAATCTTTACTGCTCTTGGTCATCAGAGATACTCCGATTCCTAACATCCATACAATAGGCAGTAACATGGTTGACATATAAACAATTGTTTTGAGGCCTGCTTTCCCTGCCATGTAAGCCAAAAAAATAAAACTTAAAATGACAATGAAATTAGGCGTTCTAGGAAGAAAGTATATGCTGACGTTCTTTGTCGTATCATATACGATCATAATTCCGGCCGCTATTAAATAAAGAGCAATACAGCCACTTATGATCGACAGTCCCCACTTACCTACCCTGCCTTTCAGCCAAAGATAAAACGATAGCCTACCTATTGATTTCAAAATAAGATACAGGATCAAGCTCCAGCCAATCAAAGCTAGGTAAGCGAGCAAAATACTAAACCATGCATCTCGTTTCGCCGCTTGAAGGAGATGAGGAATAACCAGCACATGATTCGATATGCCAAGTGATAAGAGCAACAAAAATACGATCTGCAGTCTAGAGAAGGAAACCTCCACTGCTGTCCCCCCCGGATTAGAAAACATTTTCAGTATTTGGTATGCTTTCCTCATTTCGCTAAATTATTCAACCTATGCGTGTTGCCGTCATCAAGGCCCCCCCTTAACTCGACTATTGCTAATGCAAATGAAAAGAGCAGTATGCTCCAGATCGCATAAAACGATAATTTGGGGCAAAGAATATGGACGTTTCAAGAGTACTTTACAGCTTTTTATGTTAGTAAGGCTACAGAGGAATTCCAACAAAAATTAATGGAAGATCTTCCAAAATATTATTATAACGATATAGTGTTCAACTTATTATTTGAAATGATGCGAGACAGATTGGAGAAATACTAGAATTGATTACTTAAAAATCTTATCTTTATTTTTAAAATCGACCGGACTTATCCCATTATATTTCTTAAATACTTTAGAAAAGTAGGTACGATCGGAATAGCCCAGCTTGGCGGCGATCATTTCGACGGTCATCTCTTTGTTTTTCAACATCTGGTGGGCCAGATTCATCTTATATTTATTTACGTAATCCGTGAAATTAACGCCAGTCATTTTCTTGAAATACCTCGAAAAGTAACTCGGATTCAGGTACAAATGGTTGGCGATCGACACTAAGGAGATCGTTTCCGACAAATGCTCCATGATGTAACGGTCAATCAATTGCAGCTTTTGTTTATCGATTCCCGCTGTTTCTCCGTCGCCGCTATCTGACATCATTCTTTGAATGCGCCCATTAATGCTCTGAATTAATTCTTGCAGTCGTATGGTACCTTCTAAACCTTGATAAAATAAAGTACGGTCTACCTCATACCCTGCTTCATATTCAATTAGCCTTATCCATTGGGAGAGATGAAGCATAATCGATGAAGGCGTTGGCTTCTCGACGGACAGCCGGTTCTCAAGATGATTCATTTCTTGGGCGAAGCCTTCAAAGTCGTGATCGCGGAACTTCTGGAGCAGCGTTTCCTTGAGGATTTCCCCTTTAGGATTATAAGTGTTCATAAGTGTCTGCACTTCCCGGGATGACATCATCTTGGAAGAAGCATTATCATAAAATAAGCTTCTGTTATAGGCTTTCAATTCTTCATACGTCTTGGCCATTCCGGCTAATCCATGAAACTCATAGCTCATGACAAAATAACTGGAAAGCTTCAAATAGTGCTCAACCTTATCCTTCAACTCACCTGCGAACCGGCGAAACTCTTCTTGAGCGTTAACCGCCAAATTCCTCTGATAGTTCATAACCACATATACTTCTAACTCCTCGCTTGCAAAAACCGATAAACCGCTGACACCAGAGGCTATCTCTCTGGCAATATTGTATACCGCATAATAAATGAGCTGCATATCCTGCAAACCGTAACAGCGAGTGAGTGAAGCAAAGTCAATATGGAACATGCCCAGCAAAAAGTAGGGAGCCTTCCAGTCGATACCAAGTCTTCTGCCTGAGTTAAGAACAATTTCAGAATGATCCCCGGATAGGATTTGCTTCCAAAACGATCTCTTTAAAAGATCGCTGTTTCTGTCAACCTCTTCTCGGTAGAGTAAGCTCTCTGTGCTGTTTTGCATGAATCCCATCAGTTTGACAGTTTTCTCTATACTTTGCTTTAACATGTCTGCTGTAAGTTCATCTTTAATTAAGTAATCGTCCGCGTTCACTTGGACCGCTTTTTTAGCATAATGAAAGTCTTCATGACAGGTGAGGAAGATTATTCTCACATCAGGTTTCATTAGCTTTAGCTGGTTGGCAAGCTCGATGCCATCCATTTTGGGCATGCCAATATCCGTAATGACCAATTGAGGTATGGATTCTTGAAATAATTGCAACGCCTTCACACCTGACTGGGCTGTTCCGATAATTTGCATTCCCATTTCTTCCCACGGGATCAATGATCGTAAGAACCTAAACATCGGAGCATCATCATCAACAAGCATTACTTTTATCATTACTGACTCACCTCTCCAGCGTACCTAGTATGTTAAAGGTGAACATCACCGAAGTACCGCCATATTCATTAGAACGAATGTCCATATCAAGATCTTGTCCGAAAGTTAACCTGAACCTCTTATATACGTTAGCCAAGCCGATACGCTGATTCGGAGTTTGAGGCTCTATGGCAGCATTCAGCACTCTTTCTATTAACTCTTTCCTTTCCACTTCCGTCATGCCTTCACCGTTATCTTTCACTTCGATGAGGCACCGAACCCCGTCGCTCTGCGCACTGACCCAGATAGCAGCTTGTTCGGATTCGTTTGCAAATCCATGTACGATAGCATTCTCCACTAACGGCTGCAGGCATAAGCGCGGAACCTCCATAACCTCTAGCGCATCGTCGAGCCCAATATGAAGATCAACTTGCATCTCATTACGCATTTGCATAATTTCGACATAGTCACCCAGCAGCTTGCATTCCTGCTTCAAGTTACACTTTTCATTAACGTGCATGTAAGCCCGCAGTAGGCTCATTAATGCGTCGATTTGCTTGCTATTTACGGAGTCCCCATCCGTTATCAAATTACATTTGATTGAATTCAACGTATTGAGTAGGAAATGGGGGCGAATTTGCGAAAACAATGCGTCTAACTCGATCATTCGCTTCTCTTCCTGCTCTTGCTCCACTTCTTCGATCAGCAGGTTGATTTGATCAAGCATATGATTAAAGGCATTCCCTAACACAGCTACCTCATCTTGACCGCTTACTTGGAACCGAATTTGCCTATTGCCGTTGCCGAATCGTTCGGCTGTTTTGCGAAGCTTATTCAGCGGTGTATGAAGTGTTCTAGCAATAAAGATTGAGATGATTAGAAAAGCTAGTATACACAGAGATAGAATCAAAGTATAAATACCGAACACTTTAGAAATTTCCGCTGTAACTTTTACAGAGGAAATCTGGTATACCAGTTTCCAGTTAGCCCGCTGGATGGTCGTTTGTACCTCCAATTCGTGCCGACTGTCCATCTGTACCTGCTCTTTAGGATATTGTTCAATCAACTCTCCCTCTGAGGTAAACAGTTGGAATTGGCCTGTACCACTTTTGGCAAAGGTCTGTTCGAAATAATCCATTGGGATCCCTACGAACAACGTTCCGATCATTTCTCCGTTATCTGGATCGCGAATAACCTTCACAGCAAAATAAAACGATTCGATTGACTTCGCATAAATCTGCTTCAGACCTTCCCCTTTCAACCAAATGAGCGGACTGGCGCTCGAATTGTCTAATTCCTCCATTTTATTTTGGGATAGCCACCGTCTTAAATACTCGTAGTCCAAGGAATTATTTCCAGCATACGTAACGAAATTGCCTTTGTTCACAAAGAACACTTGTGTGCTGAGCCCTGATGTTTTGGAAAACGCCATATCCAAATATTCCGATATGCGTTTTTGTGCAAAAAGCTCGCTTGAAGCGTTTAATCTCTGAACGTCCTTAAAATCAAATAACTCGTGATAAAAGCTGCTTTCCTTGTTGCTGAATAAATACGAAGCGTAAATAATATCCTCTATATTTTTCGATAAATCAGATGATATAACGTTAACCACACTCTGATTAGAAGTACGAACTTTGTCGATCACAACGCCTTTAATCAAGGAGTACGAGAAAATCGTCACCAACGTAAGTGGAACCAGAATAAAAGTTGCAAATGACATTTGGGTTTTCCTGTGAAATGAGAATCTCATTAGCCAATTCATACACACGTTAACTCCTGTCTCTAACGTTCAATACATCCAATATAGCATACCTTTTTGAAATTTTGAGAACAGAGAAAGGCAGCCTGCAGGCCGCCCTTATCCTTATTTCTTATTTTGTTGAATAATTTTGTTAGCTTCCTCGATCATTTGCTTTTGCGCAGCTTCTGCCGTCAGATTGTCAAGCAAGAACTTGCTCAGTCCGCTTTCTAATACCGGCTTCAACTGGCTGGAATACGCTGTTGAGAAAGACGGGTCATAAATAGTCTTGATGCGCTTGTCAAACAGCGTTGCCGAAAAAGAATCAACATCGATCAGATCCGTTTTGTCACCAACGATTGCTTTAATTACTTTATCTTTATCCGCACTTTTCACGCCTGGCACATCACGAATAACATCCATTTGCTGTGTCATGTATTTAACAAATTCATAAGATTCTTGCTTATTCTTTGAGCTTTTGCCTACACTGACGAAGCTGCCGCCAAGATTGGAAGTACCCACCTCAACATTTTTCGAAGACACCGGCATTGGTGCGAATACCGTTTTGAATGTGTGCGGGAATTTCACCGTATCCTTAATAAGGTTCACAACAAAGTTAGCCGTTGGAATCATAGCAGCCTTCCCACTTAGGAATTCCGAGTCATATCTCAACTTACCACCGATCACGTCTGAATACACCTTAACGGATTGGTCATCCTTTTCCATAGCACGGCGAAGGTTAAAGAAATTTTTGAACGATTCGTCGCCAAATACGGATGTTTGGTCTTTCTTCAAGTAGGGATGTGGTAATTCCATATAGGCCGACATATTCGCATACTCGCCCCAAGTGAAGAAGAATGCGCCATACTGTTTGGAATCTCCGCTGCCTGTTGTCATCTTCTTCGCATACTCTCGGAAATCATCCCATGTCCAACCCCATGTTGGAACTGGCAATTTAGCGGCGTCAAGCGCATCTTTGTTAATTGCTACTAACCACAATTGGTTGCTATTCTCCAATCCGTACACTTTGCCATCTAATTTCGGTGTCATGTAGTAGGTTTGGTCAACGTCGATGCTATCCTTCTTCAAGTATTCGTCAAGCGGCTCCAGTACGCCACGAGCAGCCCTTTCAGAGACAAAGTCTACATTCGAGAAATCTGTGACGTCGATGGGCTCGCCGGAAGCTGCCATAAGGTCGAGTTTCTTATAGAACTCCACAGAGTTTCCGTTGTTCACCAGCTGCACATTCTCAACATGAATATTGGGATTTTTCTTCTCGAAGTTCGTAATAATCTGGTTAATTTGATCAATGGAAGGTCCTGTTGCCCAATTATAGTACTTAATCGTTACTGGACCTTTGGAAGCTGCAGCTGTTGCCGTTGCAGCTGCGCCTGTTGACTGAGATGTGTCTTGTTTGCCGCATGCAGCCAACAAGGAAACAGCAAGACCGGACAATAGTAACACTTTTAATGTTTTCATATTTATTCCCCCTATGATTTCGACGAATTTGACTGTGTTGCTACAGCTATTGTAAATGGTTTAGTTGCCCCATTGTGTGCACTTTCTTGATGACCTTGTGCACTTTGTCGTGCTATCCTTTTACCCCGCCGCCGGCAATGCCATTGATAACTTGTTTCTGCAAGACGATAAAAATGATGACCAACGGAATGATTGCCGAGACCGAAGCCATCATCGTTATTGCGTAGCTCGTTGCATATTCGTCCTTAAAAGCACCCATCCCAAGCGGGATCGTAAATAGCTTCTGATTCATTAAGAAAATTAACGGATTCTGATAATCATTCCATGTCCATAAAAATTTCAAAATACCGACTGTCGCAATAATAGGCTTAGCCATGGGAAGAGCGATCTGCCAGTAGATGCGCAAATATCCAGCACCGTCAATCTGGGCGGCTTCTAAATATTCATGGTGAATGCTTAACATAAACTGTCTCATCAAGAAGGTCAACGCAATTGTAAACGAGCCCATTAGAATCAAAGCTGCATGCGTATCATAGAGCCCCAGCCATCTGATCATAATAAATCGTGGTACAAGCGTCGATTCCGAAGGAATTAAATAGAAGGACAGCAACATAATAAAAATCTGGTTCTTTAACGGAAATCTCAGCTTTGAAAAGGAAAATCCCGCCATGGAAGCGAACAGCAGCGTAAATAATGTCATAATGAGCGAAAGCTTCAAAGAGTTGAAATAGTTCAGGCCAAAGGGAACATGACCGAGCCAAACCGTCTTGAAATTTGCAATGAAGTTCCAATGTTCAGGTATCCATTGAATCGGATACGCCATGACATCCTTTTCAACTTTGGATGCAGCTGACAGCATCCAGATTAGGGGTGACAAGAATAAGAGAGACAGCAGTCCCATACATGCCGTGATGATACTTTTTGATATAACTTTTGTACCCATCGTACGCCCTCCCTTCTAAAATTGTTTTTTCTGAAGCCGCCAAGTAAAGGAAGTTACGATAGCAATAATGAGAAACAACACCCATGACAACGCCGAGGCATAGCCCATTCTGAAGTTTTTAAAACCCTCTTCGTAAATATAATACACAAGAACATTCGTAGAATTATTGGGACCACCCTCGGTCAAGAATGCAATGATATCGAACACCTTGAAAGAAGCAACGATGGAGGTGATGCTTAGAAAGAACGTTGTCGGCCCCAACAAGGGCAGCGTAATCTTCACTAATCTTTGCATCCACGAAGCACCATCAATTTGCGCCGATTCGTATAAATCCTCAGGTATATTGGTTAAGCCGGCCATATAGATGACGATGTTATAACCGATTTGCATCCAGATCGCGACTATAATGATCGCCCAGAGCGCGTAATCGGTACTTCCAAGCCATTTTGGCGGATTCGAGATACCTATCTCCCTTAATAAATGATTAACTGGTCCTCTGGAAGGATGGAACAATGCAGTAAACACCGTCGCAACCGCAACGCCTGTCGCAATGTATGGAATAAAAAATACGACTTTAAAGTACTCCTTCAGATAGACAGCTGAATTAATTAACACAGCTAGGATAAATCCCAACGCCATTCCAATGGGAACCGTTACTAACGTGTAAATCGCATTATTTTTAAGCGAAAAGATTAGCTTGTCATCTTGAAGCAGTGCCCTATAGTTGTCCAATCCGATAAAATGAATCGCGCTTAATCCGCCGACTAGATTCCATTCGGTAAAGCTAAGGTACAGCGAAAAGAACAGCGGAAAAACTCCTAATAATAGTATGCCAAGGAACTCTGGCGCAACGAAAAACAGCCCTACTGCGGCTTCTCTACGACGATTCGTCCAGAACAATCTCTTGTTTCGTACTGGCATTGCATTCTTTACATCTGACTCCCTGATTACACTTTCCATCGTCCCACACCTCTGATTCCTGTACTGTCTGCTTGTAGAGTAATCATAAGCAAAATAACACCCTGCAACGAGGGACTCATTTTACAAGAGTGTGCACTTTCTTTACCTGTTCAAAACTGAGAATTACGTAAAAAAAGCCTCAAAGTCATTCAAGACCTTGGGCTGTTAGAAGTGCTTATTTTAACGGTACAACCATGTTCCATGTATTTTCAGCATTAGTAAATTCGCCAGGACCATCGGCTGTCGCAAAGAACATATGCGTCGGTTTTTGATTCTGAAACAAGATGAACGGCCGTTCCAGGCTCCCCATTCTACGTTCCGTACCATCTTCCCATTTGATCATACGTGTATAGGATTTCTGCCCCCGTAGAGCCTCCCATGTCACGCCATCCTTCGATCTCGCAATTATTCCGCCATGGTATTCACCGCAAATGTTACCGGTCATATCCTTGGCAATCATCTCATAACCGCCAGACACTTGATAAATAAAGGGATCCTCCAAGTTAAACGTATCAATCGGGAAAATCGATTCGTCGGAAAGAGCCGTATACGGCCCCAGGTAGTGATCGGCTCGCGCTACTCCGAAAGACATTTCAAAGCTGTGCAAGAAAGTCGGATAAGGCTGCTTCTTGTAGGTCCTCGATTTATAGACGAGCAGGACAGAACCGTCATCATGTATGCATGGTGCTGGATTAGACGTGAAGAAATTGTCAAACTTACTCGGCCTCGGCTGTAAGATCGGTTGATCCAAACGCGCCCAAGGCCCCTCCAAACGTGTGGAGGTAGCAATACCAATTCGCTTATTGGATCGGGCTACAATTGTTCTGGGATCATTTAAGTCGAGTTGCTCCTCTGACGATACGTCTGGGAACGGATGAGTGGAACCCATATAGAACAAGATGTAGGTATCCCTATTCTTAAGGATTTGTGGGTTATGCGTGCTTCGCCCATCCCAGTATTCAGCCCCTCTAGCAGGCAATACAACTTCAACAAACTGATAGGGCCCTTCTGGCGTATCGGAAACAGCTCGCACAATCTCAGAACCAACTAACCAGCCTGGGTGCATAGGCAGCTCTTTGGACCATCGCGATGCAAACATGTGATAACGATGATCTTCACCCTTTATAACAGAACCACACCATACCCAATAGCCTTCCATGCGAAAGCCGCCGTTGCTAGGTGCAGGCCCCATATTCTCATACAACATCCCTACCTCACACACCCTTCTAATCTCTTTACAAGCAAGCATCTGATCTTAGTATAAAGAGCTGCGCCCTCTTGATGGTGGATTTATTCGACCTAGATGTGCACTTTCTGAACCTACTGCATCTGCAGCAGCCTCATAATCACCGTAATCGCCTCTGCTCGCGTAACCTCACCCATCGGGCCAAAACGGTCCGCCGTGTATCCGTTCATCAATCCTGCTTCTTGCACGATACTCACCGCGTTCCGTGCCCACGCCGGAATATCAGCGATGTCAGCGAAAGCCGCTTGACCGCCGGCTTTGGCGGATGCGCCGAGTACGTTGGCCAAAATAACAGCGAGCTGTGCTCTCGATAAGGTAGCGCCTGGGCGGAAGCTGCCATCCTCGTAGCCTTGCACGAGATTGAATTGTGTAGCTAGCGCAATAGCTTGCTTCGCCCAATCACCGATGACGCTAATGTCCGCGTAATCCTGCAATGTCGCCGATCCCGCATTCGGGTACAGCGCATTCGTCAGCATAACGACGAATTCAGCCCGTGACACGGATTGATTGGGTCTAAATGTGCCGTCTTCATAGCCATGCACGATGCCCGCTTTTAGCGCAGCTTGAACATCCCTCTCGGCCCAGTGCCCTTCAATATCACTAGGATTGGATGGTATCGCTGTGTCTGGTTTTTCAGATGCTATTTTGTCATCAGGAGGGAGGTCGGTTGGAGAAATCACGCCGCTAGGCAATGTTAACCCACTCGGATCTGTGTTGTTATTGTTGGTATCAGTACTGACCACCCTAGTTGCAGCCTTAGGAAGATTAACAATGACATAGGCCTTTCCTGGAATCGAGACCATCGGGAAGAACAACGTTTCCACCCCTTGCTCTGTTACCCGGAATGGATTGTACTTCTCCACGCCAATTACAGTAGCATCACTAAGCTCGGTGACACTAATCACCTTCAATCCATATCCGGACCCATCTGCCAACTTGGTTTGGATGCGTTGTCCAATCAATGCGTTGGAATTTGAAATCTTGCCTTTTACGGTAATCGTATTTCCTCTTACATCAGGATCAAGGCCTGTGTTGATCGATGCAGTAGTAGCTCCCGTAATCTCCAATTGTTGCGTATCATAACCGATTAGAGTTTGATTTTGGACCACTACCTTTCCTGTCCCATAAACGTAACTGAACAGGAGATTTCCCGTCACGGCGTCGATTCTTGCCAGCGCAATATTGCCGGCAAAGGTAATGCCATCCAAGCTGCGTTCATTCGTGTCGCCGCTTGTGTAGATGATATCCTTATATTTCTCGCTTCTTACGACCGCAATATGGGTCATCGGATCTGAGTCTTCGGCTTTAAACCACTCTACATTGCTTACTTCGCCAGTCTGGTCTTGTCTATAGATCTCATGTACAGCCCCAAATTGTGTAATTTGATTGCTATCAGCAACCATGTGCCTTCTCGTAAGATGCGGCGTCACATAGATGGACTCGTCAGCTTTTGTTTCAATTCTTCTAGCTGTTGGGATACTTGATAAAAACACTTGTGAGCCATCTACGGCATTCATAAATGTATGAATTGAAGCTCCTGTCTGTTGTCCTGTCCATGTGAAGGAGAAGCTGTTATCGCCGTTACCCGCTTTCGGATTCATCAGTAAATTTCTATCCGTTGCTAAGCCCGCCGTGCTATTAATGCTCGTCAGATACTCCTGTAAGTTGGCCTTTCCTGTGTCGGCGAGCTGAATGCCATGGACCCCAACATCCATATTTTCTAACTCTGCGCCCCGTTGGTATATTTCATGCGCTTGACCACCTTGCATTCGGGTCAAATCAAACGTGTAGTTGCGATTTCCATCGAGATTAACCATCATAAGCAATCTGCGATTCATGATCGCGCCTTTGCCTTCCGGTCCTGGATCGGAACCTTCCACGAGTTGAACTTTCTTACCATTCGCATCTCCAGAATCGTAAGCTAATAGCGCAGGCTTGGCCCAGGCATCTGTTGATGTCGTATTCGCTCCGTCTTGCCTCCATACCCATGGCATATTCCTCCATAACGGTCGCATCGAGGGGTACCGCAACGTAGCGCCACTTCCATCACCATAGGTGGTCCGATTCAAGTACCCTGTATAGGGCAGCATTTCGACTCCTGCCCCCCAAAGGTCAAGAGATAAAAAATTTGCATGCGTATGGCCACCTGAAAAACCTAAATCTGTAGGTTGATATAACAGCCCTGCATGGGTAGCTTCATTCGCATCCCCTTGAAACAGGCCATAATAACCCAAACCTGGTAATTCGATATTCTTTAGCCCTTTATTCGTAGTAGGCAAAGGCTGTGGATCTCCCGTTTTTCCATACGTATCATTAACAGGAATCGCTTTGCCATCTGGATATATCATCTTATCCGTGCTATACCCAAGCGACATCTGAAGTAATGGCCACCTTGAGCTTAGATCCGTATTGTTTAAATGAAGCCCAAATCTGGTATCTACATAATCCGCTGGATCCCTCCAGTTTTTGAGCACATCCACCGTCGTTTTGACATTGCCAGCAGCCTGATCACCATAACTCGTAGTTTCTTCATACCACATACCATCAAATAAATAATTGTCGCCGTTCATTAACCGATCATACATATCAATAATTTCACGAATCATGTTCGGATCGTTTAACAGCATACCCGTTACTACGGATGAGCGACCGCCATAAGGAGTGATATTATTCAACCTCATGCTGTTTACGAGCCTGATGTTCTCGTAAGCGCCAGGTTTAAGCCACAGCTCTTCAATGGTTTGTTTCACTTCAGATTGCGTAACATGAGGGTCAAGCTGTCCCCAAATATCAGAGTCAATTAAGGAGCCGTAGGCATATACCGCATCCTGTGGGAATTGATAATTTCCTCCCCAGAAATCTGTATAGTTGGTGTTCACAACAATTCGCGGATAATCCAACGCTTGATAATAAAGGATAAGCCCCGCCTTCCTTGCGTATTTGGGGTCATTCGTCAACTTATACAGCTGAGCGAACAGCCGTGCATACTTTTCGAACTTGGTATGAAGATCAGGAATAACTAGTTTGGCTGATTCTGCTTGAACGGCCTGAATAAACTCGCCATCCGCCATATCCGTATAGGCTTGAAGTTCAGCCGTCATTATTTGTTCGAAGCTGTAAGTAAGCTCTGGTCTGTAAGATGAAGTTAACACCGCAGCTAAATCGTCAGAGCTAATGGCGCGAGAGCTCCAACTAGAAGCGGGTTCTTGAACAGTAACTTGAAAAGACTTACTAATCCCGCTAGCTAATTCGGTCGCAGTAATTGTTGCTGATCCTGTAGTCAGCGCCAACAGTCCGTTACCTGATAGTTTGGCCACACTAGGGTTCGAAGAGGTCCATGTTACTTTATTAACAAATCCCTTGTCTGGGACTGTCACATACGTTAACATAGCTCCTTTCCCTCTATCCACCGTCATATCAGGAATGATAAGGTCCTGCAGCGGTGGAGCAACTTCACCAACTTTCATATAAGCCATGGAAGTCCGACTCGCCGTCTTGCTGGCATTTGTATTTTGAATTATTTTGTTCTGAAGTACGCCCACATAATTGCCCAAATCCAGTTGGTTGACTTTCAACACGCCGTTAATCCATACACTGTAACGATGGTTGGGTGAATCCATATCCATCACGATGTCGTACCATTGATCGGCTGCATACGCGCCCAGTACATTTCCTTTATAATCCTTGATGTTCCCGGATTGATCAAAAACGAGCAACGTAGGCCATGCAGGAGTGCCTGATGGTGGATTCATGCTTTTCATCTCAAAAAGCGACCTACTCGAATTTGTATTATTGAATTTAACTCGTGTTTGAATACCGAAGCGATCGGTTAGATTCATTGCGGATTTAAATGAGTTTACACCACTGTTTACGGCTTCCATGAATAATACAGTGTTGTTATCATCATCACTAGTGAGCCCCGCACTGTTAGAACCTGCTGTAGTCGTAATGCTCCCTACAAATTTAGAATCGACCGTTACAACATTGTTATTAACTTGAAGACTAGTGGTGCTATAATCGGCGTTCACATATGTAGCATTGATTTGGATCGGTGCTAGCATGGCTTTAACCGTAATACCAATTGAAGCCGTTATAGACGGATTCATGATCGATGAGACCGTTATTTGCGCTGTTCCAGCATTTATACCCGTGATTAGACCTGCATGATCGACCTTTACGATCCCCTCATCGCTAGATACCCAGGCATAATTCAAATCCGTCGTACTTGACGGTGTTTTGATTAATGTTAATGGCTTCGTTTGGTTGACAAAAAAATCTCCATCTAACGGTTGAATAGCTAGCCCAGTGAGTGGCGATGGGTCACTAATTGTACCTGCTTTGACGTAGGCGATCGAAGTCCGGCTTGGCGCATTGGATGCGTTTTTATTTTGAGCAATCTTATTCTGGAGTACGCCGACATAGTTACCCAAGTCAACATGATCAGCGACTAATACGCCATTAATCCAAGCACTATACCGATGATTAGGCGAGTCCATATCAATGACGATATCGATCCATTGGTCCGCCGCATAGGTCGAAATGATATTGTTTTTCGAATCTTTGACCCTACCAAGCTCATCGAAGGTCAACAGTGTTGGCCATGCGGCTGTTCCCGTCGGCGGCGTCATGCTCTTCACTTCAAAGAAACTTCGGCTAGAGGTGGTATTGTTAAACTTCACTCTGCTTTGGATGCCGAATCGGTCTGTTTTATTAATAGCACTCCTAAAGGAATTAATCGCTCCCGAATTCGCTTCCATATAGAACACATTTGAACCGTCGCTATCCGCGACTCTTCCTGCCGAGTTACTTCCTGCACTCGTTGTAACCGTTCCCAATAGTTTAGAATCCAATGTATACACGCTATTCGTAACAGACGGATTCGTTACATTAAAATCTATATGTGTAAAATCACCAGAAACCGTAATAGGCTGCCTCTGGGTAGTATCTGCATGTACTGCAACTGGTAAAGTTGTGCTAATTAGCACGATCGTAAGAACGAAATATAGCAATTGTTTTACAATTTTCAATTAAATCCCCCCACGACTAAGACGAATACTTGCAAGTAACCTGTGCGCACCAATCAAACAAATGTAGAAATGCCATCCCCCTTCTATCCGCCCCGATTCCACCTCCTTGTGCATTTTAAGGTTAGTATAAACAATCGCTGGCATACATACGGGTAAATTCTTTACCTTCTATGTGCAATATAAATACTTTCTAAGCTAAATACTCATCCTACTTGGGTTTAGCTCTAATTAATGATACAATTTGCAAAAATGAGTCAAGGAGTTTGGTATGGCATACGATGTAATTGTGGTCGGCGGAGGTTCTGCTGGCTTAATGGCCAGCATAGCTGCCAGCAGGGACGGCGCAAGGGTGCTGCTCGTCGATAAGGGAGATAAGCTCGGTCGCAAGCTCGGCATTTCGGGTGGCGGCAGATGTAACGTGACGAACAACAAAGACATGGATGAATTAATTAAGCATATCCCCGGCAACGGGCGCTTC
This sequence comes from Paenibacillus sp. J22FR83, assembly GCF_059691955.1. NCBI lineage: Bacteria > Bacillati > Bacillota > Bacilli > Caryophanales > Paenibacillaceae > Paenibacillus > Paenibacillus sp. J22FR83. The sequence goes on along the minus strand of NZ_JCAUAM010000008.1, from coordinate 199,299 downwards.
CTTTATAGTGCATTCACCCATTTCGGGAATAAGGATATCATTGCTTTCTTTGAAAATCTCGGCATCCCTCTCAAAGAAGAGGACAATGGTCGGATGTTTCCCATCAGCGACAAGGCCAAAACCGTCGTCGACGCGTTGATCGGCCAAGTGCGGCGCCAGGGTGTGGAGATCCGGACCAACAGTCCGGTCAAAAAGGTCTTGTATGCAGACGGCGCCGTAAGCGGCGTTCAGCTGCAGGGCGGAGAGACGATTAGCAGCCGCGCTGTGATCGTCGCCTCCGGCGGATGCTCCGTGCCGCATACCGGCTCCACCGGAGACGGGTATGCCTGGGCTGAGGCGGGCGGGCACACGATCACGCCGCTGTTTCCGACCGAGGTTCCGCTAACCTCGAAGGAGCCCTTCATCCGCAGCCGCGAGCTGCAAGGATTGTCCTTGCGCGACGTGACGCTCAGCGTGCTGAACGCGAAGGGGAAGCCGATTATCGCGCATCGCGGCGATATGCTCTTCACCCACTTCGGCCTGTCTGGGCCGATCGCGCTGCGCTGCAGCCAGTTCGTCGTGAAAGAACTGAACAAATCCGAGCGCAAGGAAGTGCTCGTCACGGTCGATTTGTTCCCTGAGCACAGCGCCGACGAGCTGTACAGCGAGAGCATGGCGCTCGCGAAGAGCGACGCGAAGAAAGCGATCAAAAACGTGCTCAAGCCCCTGCTTTCCGAGCGACTCATCCCACTGCTGCTCGCCAAGTCGGAGCTGGATGAGCAACTAACGTATGACAACATTCCGAAACAGAAGTGGCTGGAGTTGTGCAAGCTCATGAAAGCCTTCCCTGTTGTCGTCAAGGGGACGCTTTCTTTGGAAGAAGCGTTCGTAACCGGCGGCGGCATTCAGCTCAAAGAAGTGGACCCGAGCACGATGCAATCGAAGCTGGTTCAAGGACTCTACTTCTGCGGAGAAATCCTCGATATCCATGGATACACGGGTGGGTATAATATCACGGCAGCATTCTCCACAGGCTATATGGCGGGAACGCATGCGGCGATGCGGTACTAGGTGGCTCCTGGTACCGCAGAAACCCCACTTCCCGGTACTCTTGAACCGTTCATTAACTGGAAAAACTACAGCTATTTCATTCAAGAAACGCCAGTTATCTAGAATAACTGGATTTCCTCCAGCTAATTATGCCCATCATCGTCGAAATGGACGAGATGACGCAGAATTAGCTGGAGTTTTTCCATTTAAATGGAAATATCGAGCGAATTCAGCTAGTTTAACTGTAGATTTTCCATCTAATGCTGCTGGGAAGCCTGGGGAAGCTACAACGTGTAACTAGAATGTGCAAAAATGTCGAGGTCCCCGGTGATTCATTCTCCACCCGCGCGGGTATTACTTGGTATAGAGATCACCCATACCATTCAAGGGAGCTGAACACAATGGAGCCTACAAAAAGCGTAGACATTGAGCAGAAGCGAATTGAGCAAAAATACGACAAGGGACTTGTCGCATCAACCTTTATCAAATATGCAGCGTACATCATTATCATTTTCGGACTGCTGTATTTCTTGGTTACTTATGTATTTCCGCGGCTGTAGGACATACACCCAAACAAACCAAAAAGACGAACACACACCCAAGGTGCTGTTCGTCTTTCTTCATGTTTATGGATTAAGCAGTTGCCAATTCCAATTCTTCTTCCTCGTCACGATCGAACGCAGCGCGGTCGAATTCGCCTTCGGATTCTGCTACAAGCAATGCTGTAACAGTTGTTCCAGTTGCATTTACTGCTGTACGACCCATGTCGATCAATGCTTCTACGCCTAGAACTAGACCCATACCTTCAAGCGGCAAGCCAAGTGCAGTCAATACAACCGTTGTTGAAATGGATGCAGGACCTGGTACACCAGCTACCCCGATGGAGGAGATAACTGCTACTAAGATTAACAATAGATACTCAGAAATACCTAGTGGAAGATTGTATACTTTGGCTACGAAAATCGCTACAACCGCCGGCCAAACCCCGCCGCATCCGTTGAAGTTCATCGTCGCCCCAAGCGGTGCCACGAAGCTTGCGATACGCGGTGATACGCGAAGGCGTTTCGTGATAACTTCCAAGTTCACAGGAAGTGTTGCATAGCTGCTACGTGTTGTAAAAGCAACAGCGATCGTTGGGTAAGCCTTTTTGAAGAATTTAATTGGGTTCACTTTCGCAATCAGCAACACAAGGCCGCCGAATACCAAGACGAAGTGGATGATCAATGCCACGTAGGAAGTCAGAATGATTTTAGCTAATGGCTCTAACGTTTCCCAACCATATTTAGCTGCCATCGCCGCGATCAAAGCGTACACCCCGTAAGGTGTCAAACGAATTACGTACTTAACAACTTGATGCATAACAGCCGCAGCTGAGGAAATGAACGCCTTCACAGATGCTACAGCCTCTGGTTTCTTGGAACCTACGGATACGATCGCTACAGCAACGAAAATCGCGAAGATGAGAACCGGTACAACTTTACCACTCGCCATGTCGCTAATTGGATTGGATGGTACGAGATCCAAGATAACTTGGGAGAACGTCGGAATTTCTTTGGCTTTAAAATCCTTCGGAACTGCTTGTGCGATCCCATTACCTGGATCAATCGCTAATGCTACAAGTAGACCGATTAATGCTGCGATTCCTGTTGTAAGTAGGAACCAACCAATCGTTTTGAAACCCAATTTACGAAGTTGAGCCATGTTGGACAACGACGAAATACTATTAATAACAAGAATAAATACCAGCGGCATAACTAGCATCTTGATCAGGTTGACGTAAATCGTTCCGATCGTGCTAACACTCTTGAATTGCAGACCTGCCTGATTGAAAATAACCCCTGCGATGATACCAAGTCCCAAACCGATGAATACGCGGTTCCCGAAACTGACTCTCTTTTTGCCTAGATAATAAATAAATCCGATCACTACTAAAGAAACGACTAAACTGACCCAGTTTGTTTGAAATGCACTAACTAAGTTGTTTTGCATGATGGACATCTCCTAATCCCTATAAGATAACTCGGTTTAATTGTGATAAATATATGACAACTCACATTAGCTGTCAATGGTACCAATTTCCAATTATCACGAAAAACCGAACATTCCCTCTATTTATACGAGGGTCGATTCGGTTTTAGATCTTCATCCATGAAATTTCGCGTACATCCGTCCAGCTTATCCTTTCAACCCCGTCGTACTGATTCCCTCAACCATATACTTCTGAAAGAAGCCAAATACGAGCAGTATGGGGACAAGCGACAGAACGGACATGGCGAATAAGGCTCCCCAATCGGTTTGCATCGTGGGGTCTGAGAAGTTTTTCAAGGCTAACGCCACTGTAGCAAGCTTCGGTGAATTGAGGTATAGCAAGGGGCTGAAGAAATCGTCCCATGTCCAGTAGAATTTAAAGATCGACACCGTGATGATTGGAGATACCAGCAGCGGAAGAAGAATTCGTATCAGAATTCCGAATACGCCGCACCCATCGATTTTACCCGACTCATCTAACTCCTTCGGGATGCCACGCATGAATTGAATAAGCAGGAAGATGAAGAAAGCCCCGCCGAAGAAAGATGGAATGATTAATGGTTTGAACGTATTGATCCACCCTAGCTTCTGAAACAGGATGTATTGCGGAATCGTCAGCACCTCATGCGGCAGCATCATCGTCGTCATCATGCAAGCGAACCAAATGGCAGCTCCGCGAAACCGAATTCGCGCAAATCCATAAGCGGTCAAGAGGGATGAAAGGACGGCTCCGATGACGGAGAAGAACGTGATGATGATGGAGTTTTTGAAGAAAACAACGAATGAGATTCCTGCGAATCCTTTGAACCCGTTCGTGTAATTCGCGAACTTGAATGGGGATGGAATCAATTGATGCGCATGAATGAAGATTTCGCTAGTATCTTTCAGCGAGCTGGACACCATCCATAGCAGCGGGTACATCATGCCCAGAGCAAAGATGGATGTGAAGGCATATCTGAGAACTATGTACAAGTGTCGACGTCGTTTAATCAGCATACGGCTTACTCCCCTCTCGTTTCATAGTGCACCCAATTGCGAGATGTGGCGAACAGCGCAGCGGTGAAGCAAGCGATCACGGTGAGCAGCACCCAGGACATAGCGGACCCGTAGCCCATCTCGTAATAACGGAATGATTTCTCATACACGTATAAGGCATAGAATAACGTTTTATCAAAAGGCCCTCCGCCCGTAACGAGCATCCCCTCTGTAAATACTTTGAAGCCGTTAATGATCCCCATCACGAGATTAAAAAAGATAACAGGCGTTAATAAGGGCAGGGTAATCCAGCGGAATCGCTGCCACGTTCCTGCTCCATCCACGGTTACTGCCTCATACAGCTCCTTCGGCACCTGTTTCAGTCCCGCAAGAAAGATGAGCATAGCTGAGCCGAACTGCCACACTGCAAGCACAACAAGCGAGAAGATCGCGGTCGACGGATGCGTAATCCAAGAGGTCTGAAACGCATGGCCGGTTACCGCTGTCAGCAGGGAATTCACCGCGCCTTGAGCGCCGAACAGTTGACGCCACATCACCGCGACAGCGACACTTCCGCCAATCAGCGTTGGCAAATAAAAGGCCGAGCGGAACAAGGCAGGAAATTTTAAGTTCGTATTTAACAGCAGCGCCACTGCGAGCGCGAACAACAGCCGTAGCGGAACAGCAATAAACACGAACAGGAGTGTCGCTGTCACCGACTTCCAATACCTCGGATCCTCCGTGAACATTTCCTTGAAATTACGTAGCCCCACCCATTCAGGCGGTGATAAAATATCATATTGGGTGAATGCGAGCGCAAGCGAAACGATCATCGGTGCGACGGAAAACAGGATGAATCCAATCAGCCATGGCGAAATGAACGCGTAACCCGCAGCATTGTTATAATCCCGCAGCTTCCTTCTTCGCGCAGGTTGCCCCATATTACTTTCCCCCTTCTTCTGTACAAAGCGAAAACGCAGGGAGTACGTTAGCTCCCCCCGCGCTTCTCTTCACTGTTACTTCCCTTTTGCAAGAATCGCATTCGCTTCTTTACGGAATCGCTTTGCGCCATCTTCTGGCGTTATTTTCTCAAACAGGATTTCGTCACTTATGTTTTTGTACACTTTATTCACTTCCGCACCAGCCGCAGGCTCCGGAGCATCAATAGCTGAAGCCGTTTTCTCAACATTCGTTAGGTAGGTAACGACGCGCTTCTGTGTTTCCGTGAACGTATCTTGGATACCTTGAATGACCTTAGGATTATACGGCATACCGAAGTAGGCATTCAGTGATTTGGCTGCATCAATGTTATTCGTATAGAAATCAATGAAGAGCGCCGCCTCTTTCGGATGCTTGGAAGATTTGGAAATGGAATGGAAGAAGGACGGTTTAATATACATGCCTTTGCCATCGCCCGGATACGGTGCTAACCCTACATTCTTCTTCAATTGTTTCTCCATGATATCCACGTGGTTGCTCCAATACCCGAAGCCTCCGAAAGCAGTTTGCCCCTTCGTGAAAGGGCCATCCTCCAAGCTCTTCACCTCAAGCTCTGTGCCTAGCGGCGTAACGAGCCCATCCTTTTGCCAACGAAGCTGCTGCTTGAAGAAATCAATGAAGAGCTGATCGTCCTCATAACCAAGCGCATCTTGCCCCTTGCTGAAAAGCGTCTTGTTATGCTGGCGAAGCCAGACACTGAAGTGCGATTGGGTCAGGTGCGTGTCCCCGAAAATGCCGAGCTTGTCTTTGAACGTACGCAAATCCTTCTCATATTGCTCCCACGTGTAGTTATCCCCAGGTGGTTTGACGCCAGCTTTCTCAAGCAGCTCCGGGTTATAGAACATAACCAGTGCATTATTACCGATGTTGATGCCATATTGCTTATCGTTGAAACGACCACCCGCGTTATGAATCGGGTTGACGCCATCAAGATTAATCGTTTTGTCCTTCAGGTAGTCATCGAGGGGTAAAAGCAAATTTTTGTTAACGAAATTCGTAATTTTCGAATAGTCCATCCGGATTACGTCTGGCAGATTATTTGAAGCTGCGAGCACGCTCATTTTGTCCCAATACGCATCGCCAGCATAATATTCGGCCTCGACTTTAATATTCGGATACGCCTTCTGGAACAATTGTACGACAGCATTATTCCGGTCTACCGTCAGCTGCGAGCCTGCCCAATAGGTCATGCGCAAGGTAACTGGATCTTTAGAGACCGGTGCCTGCGTAGCCCCAGCTGTTGCCGCAGTTGTGGCAGCCGCTGTCGCAGCAGGAGCACTTGAGCTGCTTGAGTTGCCATTGGCGCAACCCGCTAAGGCCACTACAGCAGTCAAAGCAAATGTTAAACCTGTTATTTTTCGTTTCATCGTCGGAATCCCCATCCTTTTAGAAAATTATTTACAGTCGTTCAATGCCTGTTGCGCTAGCCCACTTAACACAGAATCGTCCATTGGCGGATTATGCAGCCCTGCCCGTACATCGCGATACATGCGCTCCAATGGCAGCGCACGGGATAAACTCGCAGCTCCTACGATACGCATCGCGGTATCCACAATGGAGATCGCCTGGTTGGTGGCCACATATTTGGCCAATCCAAGCTCTGGCTTGAGGGAAGCTCGCTGTTCTGGCTCTCGGTCCCAGCGGTCTGCAACAGCATACAGCAGGGTCCGTGCCGTCATCAGCGAAACTTCCATTTCACCGATTTGACGCCTGATATTCGGCAGATCTGCAATCGGCCCGGGCAAGCTGTTCGGCCGATGGTTCAGCGCGAAACGGATGGCAAAATCCCTGGCGGCATACGCAATCCCGATATAACAAGCAGGGATATGCAGCAGCCATCCCCCAGCATCGGGCAATTTCTCCTTGCGTGGTGAACCCGAACGGCTCACTAACTTCTCGTCTGGCACGAATACGTTCTCCAGCACGACGTCATGACTCCCTGTCGCACGCATGCCTAGGGTATTCCATGTTTCTTCCACACGAACCCCTGGCCCGGTATGCACGAAAAACTCGCCGGTTTCCTCTGTCCCCTCTATCGCCGCCGAAACCGTAAAGCACGTGAGAATAGGGCTTAGTGTGCTATACGTCTTACGCCCGCTCAGCAGCCACCCCTTATCCGTGGCAACTGCCTTCGTCTCCGGTCTTCCACCACGGCTTGGGCTCCCTGTTGCCCGCTCCGACGCCAAGTGATTAATCAGCGTCCCATTGGCAGCCGATTCTCTACAAAACCATGCAAACAACGCCTCAGGCCAAGCATGCGTAGTGCGAAGTTGCAACAATTGCCCGACATGCCAACCAACAGCTAGGGCTGTGGATCCATCGCCGCGTGCAAGTCGTTCTTGCGCAAGCACAAGCTCGTAAAGGCTTGCCTCTTCTCCGCCATAAATCCGGGGCAGTGTCAGCCGTAAATAGCCTGCATCCTGTAGATCCTCGAAATTGGCAAAAGGGAAACTGCCCTCGGCGTCATGCTGAGCTGACCGTTCTGCGAAGCGCTCGGCCAATCGATCCGATCGGGCCGCAATCTCTTCTTCGCGTTGGTTCCGAATAAATCCGTCCTTCGTCATCTCCTTCCCCCTCTCTTTTGCATTAAAACACATATGAATACTAGGAATTAAAATGAGTATATACCTGATCTCGGCAAACCCATATAGAAAAATCCGATACTTTTTTTGTGAAAATCCGAGAGAAATCAAAGCACACTAACGTGTACTAGTGATCCCTCTCTGTTAGGCTCTTTCTATATTCAAGCGGTGAATAGCCTGTATATTTCTTGAATACGTTGCCGAAATACTGTTGATCGCCACCAAAGCCGGAGCGTGCAGCGATTTCATACATTTTGCTTTCCGTCTCCGTGGCAATCAATTTCTTCGAGGTCTCAATCCGCTGGCGCGTCAAATATTGCGAGAATTTCTCGCCTGTCTCCTTGCGGAACAAGCGCCCCAAATACTCCGCGTTCATGAAAATATGTTGTTGCGACAGCCATTGCAGCGACAAATCCTCACTGGCTAAGTGGTAGGCAATCAGCCTCTTCATCCGCAGCACTATGGCTGTTCCCTTATTTCGCTGCGTCTCGCCGAAGCGTTCTCCCCATTGCTCCATTTCGGATGCAACGTAAGTTTCAATATCACCCAGTGTAGGCAAGCTCAGCAGTTTGGCTATCTTGCCTTGCAGCTCCTCCACAGGGACTTCCTTGAACAATGTGGTCAACAGTTGCAAGCATAAACTGAGTGACGTGTGGCGTTCGTTGCGGGCTGCAGCAAGCGACTGGAAGAAAACCGCCAATTCGTAGCGCGCCCCCTCCATGTCCCCCATACGCAGTGCGGCTGCGATTAATTCCCCGCTGGCCGCTTCGGGCACAGCGTTCCTTGCCCGCTGCGGCTCAACAAGCTCACGCGTGGCAATGCCGCCCGCACCAAGATAGAAGGCCAAGGCCGCATAGGTCTGCACGTCGTGGTACAGCTGAGATAGCTCATCCAGCGGTCCCGCATCACTGACCGCCATTGTGAGCTGCAAGCCTGGGCAGCGGCTCTGAAGCTCATCGCGCAGTCGAGATCCCGCTGCTACGGCTTCCGCAAGCCCCGCATCTGCCACGGCCGCAAGCAGCCGATTCCCGGCTACAGCGCTTAGCCCGAGCGGTCGGCCAGGCCCGCTCTGCGCTGCGGCGATTTCACGAACGCGCAGCTCCTGGCAAGCGGTGATCTTCTCCCACTGCACGAAGATGAGGCGAAGCCTCGTCTGGCGTTGCAGCTGTAGTGTTAGCCGCAGACGCTCAGCAGCGTCCTCGGCTAGGGGCTCCTCCAGCAGTAACGCGAGCAGCGGCTCACGTTCTGACGCTCTTGACTCGTCCGCCTTGTGAGCGGCCACGATCAGTTGGTCACGGCGGCGTGTTTCGTCCAATTCACGGACGAGTTCGCCCAGCGCTCTACCAATCTCTTGCTCATCGCACGGCTTGAGCAGATAATGTTTCACGCCCATGCTCATCGCCCCTACAGCAAGATCGAATTCATCATAACCTGACAGCACAGCGAATCGCGCCTCGGGCTGTTGCTCTTTCGTCCGACGGATGAGTTCCAGGCCGTCCAGACGTGGCATTTTAATATCCGTCAGAATAATATCCGGTCTCAATGCCTCGATTTGTTCCCACGCTTGAAGCCCATCTGCCGCTGTCCCAATCAACTCAAGTCCAAGCTGCTCCCAGTCAACCGTTCTGGCAATGGCCTCCCGAATAATTCGTTCATCATCCACTAATAAAATTTTGTAAGTACTCATCGTTTCACCCCTTGCTTCTCTTCTCTCTTGGTATACTCGGCAAAATGGGCAACACCACGCGAATGACAGCTCCCTGTATATGTCCCCGTTCCATTTCAATCCCGTAGGGGTCACCAAACCATAATTGAATACGCTCATGAATATTAGATAGACCTATCCCCGTAGAATCACCTTTATTCAGTTGCGCGTGAATGCCTGGTCCTTTGTCCTGTACAGTTAACACGAGCCGATCTTCTTGGATCCCCACGGTTAACCGAATCTCACAACGTCCTGTCTCAGCGTCAACGCCATATTTCAAGCAATTTTCCACAATGGGCTGCACAATCATCCATGGCACATAGAGATCGAGGGCATTCTCTTCTATGTCCGTGCCGTAAACCAACCGCTCTTCAAAACGGATTTGCTGAATCGTAATGTAGTTATGTAAATGAGCCAATTCCTCGCGTAACGCAACAAATTCCTTCTGCCTAATCGCGTTGCGCAGCATATCGCCGAGCGCCTTAACCATCCGCGCCATATCCGTGTGGCCGTAGCCTTTGGCCATCCAATGAATAGAGTCTAGCGTATTATATAAAAAATGCGGATTTACCTTGGATTTCAGTGCCTCGTACTCCGCTTCCTTGAGTTGAATTTGTTTCACATAGTTTTCTTTAATGAGTGCATCAAGACGCTCCGTCATTTTATCGAAATTACGATTTAAAACACTAAATTCATCCCTCTTTACTAGGTTAAAAGGTTCGCTTAATACAAAATTTCCTTTCTCAACCGAACTGATACGTTGTGTTAACGCTTCGAGCGGACGGGTCATACTAAGGGAGAAGCGCATACCCAGCCATAACAACACAATCGCTAGAAAGACGTACAATCCCAGCAGCCAGTTCTTCATCATTTTGACATGACTGAATACCGCATCATATGGAATAAAATGAACAAACGTCCAGCCTGTATACGTGAATGTAAATTGCGCGGATAAGTAGTTTTTGCCGTCAATTTCGACAATGCTAGAGCCGTTCTTTCGGTCAGTCGGTACGGGCAAATCCCGATTGCTTGCATACAGCACTTGATCACCAGTAGCCACCATTAACATGGAATCATAGTTACCATGCCGCTCGCTTGAAGCATACATCACCTTCGAAGCTTGGATACCGATCATCAACGAGCCCAGACGTTCCAGATTCAAATCCGCAATCTCCCGGATATCTCTAACTGTATAGAACGTTTCTTCCCCCTCTTCACCTCCGACCCAGATGCTCGCCCCATTCCCTCCATTCGCAAGTTGTCGATATCGTTCTTTATTCCTATCATTGATGCTCGAGGCGTTGAATCCGGCACTAAGCAAATTCCCGTTGGCATCTAGAATCGTAATGGAAGAAACGGAGAAATCGGTCTGATGATAGGTAAGCAGCTTGCGTTTCAGCTTATTCGCGGCATCGAAGGCTTCATAGGCTGAAGGAGACATTTTCATTTTCTTTAAATCCCCTTGCACATCCGGATCCGACAAAATTGAAATGGAGAGCTTATCGACCTCTCTCAGTTTTTCTTCCATCCTTTCTGAAAATAAATAAAACTTGTCGCTCGCTTCGCGATAAATAATTTGCTCATACAATTGATGTGACTGTTGAACAAAGAGCCATGCCAACCCGCTGGAGGCCAATACGCCACCTAAAATAAATATAAAAAGTTTATGTTTGATTTTCCAATTTATCATCAAATCCCACTACTCCTCACCTATGCAGATTATACCACCTATTCATATCGGTGTCTGTGGGATTAATCGGAGTAACGCCAACCCGATAAACCGGCTAGGCTGGTATTTAAATTGTGAAGAAGTATCGGCCAACCTATTAGGATTATCACGTTTTGAGGCAGCCAGCCTCCTCCTTCCACCCCCACTCCCGCGAATAGACAGGTTTGCCGAACCATCAGCAACTTTCCATAGAATGAGAAATGCAAAAAGGCAACTTTTCTCTAGTAAATACTCGATTTCAACTAAAATAGATGCAAAAAGGCATCCATTTCTGCATTTTTAGCGCTGTTTGGACATTTCCATCCCCAAAAGATGCCTTTTTGCATGTATTTACCTCTTTTGGAATGAAATCTACTGAGAAGGATGCTCTTTTGCATTTTTGCCACCTGCGTACCCGCGCAAATGTAAAAAAGGGTAAGCATCGCTTACCCCAACACACAAAACATATAAACCTAACGTGCCAGAAAAGACTAACGATCACATCTGGTGTCGTTCGTCTTGCCTTATTACATCGTATGTTGGTCATGGATGATAGCAACTAAGTACCATTGTGATCCTGTGTATTCATAAACTAGTCGCAAACTGGTCCAATCCATCCCTTGATACTGCGGATCGAAGCCAGGGAAATGATATTCAACGGTGATATAGTTAGCCGCAGGATAGATGCTGAACACATTGTTGATCATGTTGCCTTTGCCAATTATGGTGTTATAGCTAATCTGTGGGGCGGCGGCAAAGTTGGCGTTATATACAAATTTAGCCCAGTAATTTGGAAAAGTAAGGTCAATCGGGTCACCTGAGCCATCGAACGTTCCCCAATTCGTAAGACTCGAGCTAGCCCATAGCGTGGCAAGATTGCTGCTTTGCACTTGAATGTCTGTCGCTGTTTGAATATTGGAATAGGGCGAGAATTGCACACCTTTCTTCGGATGTACTAGCGTAGCAAGCTTCTCGATATTCTTCTCTTTCAGTACGGCTATCACTTCTTGGGATCGAGCTTCGATGACTTTCTTCGCATCATCCGCAGTAGTGAAGCTAGGCGGCTTCGAGCTTGGCGAAGGCTTCGGCGACGGTGTCGCCGAGGGTTGTGGGGTTGCCGTTGCGGGCACAGGCGACCCTGCCAACGTTGGTGTTGGAGTGGGCGACGAAGTAACGCTCGCGGTTGGTTGTATGGTAGGGCTCGGGGTCGGGCTGGTGCTGGTGCCCCCCTGATTGGCTGATTTCGCGCTGCAACCTGCCAGCGCTCCGGCCAAACTGACCACAACTACAGCAATGGCAACCTTTCTCCTACATCCCATGATAACCACTCCTTCTTCGATATGCTTCCATATTACTCCAAACGTAAGTGAGGAGTGAAAAGTTACTTTATTTTCAACATCTTTAGAAATTCTTCTCCTATCGCCTACTTCACTTGTCGCAAGAGATCCACTGTTTGATATTTACTTCTACATTAACAATAACAATGCTAAGCAATCGGCACTAGTCCATAAGAGAAACTTCATTTATTCGCCGGGAGATGCAGAGTAGTTAGCGTAAGATGGATTGTGTGGGGCTGATGCTGAGTGGTTGAGACAAGCTAGTTTGGGGCGCGATAGGGAACGTTTGGCGTAAGATGGATTGTGGGGTGCGAGGAGGAACGTTTGAGACAAATTAGTTTTTTGGGGCTGATGCTGAGTGGTTGAGACAAGCTAGTTTGGGGCGCGATAGGGAACGTTTGGCGTAAGATGGATTGTGGGTGCGCGGAGGAATGTTTGGGACAAATTAGTTTTTTGGGGCTGACGCTGAGTGGTTCGGGCAAGTTTCGAGGTGATTAGCAAGGAATAACTGGAAAATCTACAGCTATTTCATGAGATATCCCTTCCATATTAGGTTTAGATGGAAAACATACAGTTAATTCTTCTATATTTGAGCATGCTGGCGCAAATCGCTGAATTTAACTGGAGAAAATCCATCTATTCTGGTTTTTGGAGGAAAACAACTGGAATTAACTGTATAAAAAACATAAACATCTATTCCACACACGAACCCCAAAAAGCCCGAGGATCCAGCCCTCGAGCCCATATTATTAGCCGGGCTAGCCGCGCCGCGCTCTATCCAGCCGCAGCCTCTGCCCTCCCCTCAACCGCCGGTTAAATACGGATACCGGCGCTAAAGTGATTATAGTCATCCGCCGAAGGATCGAAAGCCGCCTCATCATCGCTCGGCACCGCATCGTGATCCGTGACCTCTGCTGATGCGGCGTAGCTGTCGGACCAATCCTCATTCACCGTGTGGGCCGGTATGCGGATGGAGCCCTCCAAGTCATACGCCATAGCGAAGGTGGCTTGCTCGGACTGCACCTCCGGCCGATCCACGAGTCGCCCGCCGTGGGACTGCGCGATTTCGATCGCCGACGTAATCTCCTGCTCATCAAGATGAATGTGCAGGGTTGCGCGCTCCCCTTCCAGCAGCTCCGGCTTGTAGCCAAGCTCCTCTAGGGTGTCTAATGCCAGCAGCGCATCTCTCGTTTGGCCAAATTCAAAAAAGATAGGAACAAAGTCCTTCATCTAACAGCATCCTCTCTTACATACACAAGAATGTATTTGTTTCACATCATAAATCGGCTGAGTAGCCGTTTATTTTGCTCAAATGGAAAGTCTGCCCTTAGGTTTGACCAATTGTTCCAATCCTATTCGGAACCCTATTTCGTCGCCGTCCTCACGAGTGCATCTTGCACGAGCTGGAGCAGCTCTGCATGATAAGCAGGCACTGCTGCGACCAAATAGACGGCTCCGTCCCCAACGGCCTCCTCAACGACTGCCGTGCCACCGAGCAAAGCAACCGGATTACCCGCGAAATCCGTTATTTTCACACCAGCCTCCTGGGCAAGCAGCAAGCCCGCATAGAGATCTTCCCCTTCGGAATTGTACAAAACAACCCCGTGCAGATCGCCTCTGGCCAGCATCGCCCATACAAGGGACGGGGCCCATAGACGCATTACTCTTTTGACCGAATACTCCAAATGATGTCGAATCGCTAAAGCCCGCTGATCGTCTTTCGTCACAGCATGCCCTTGAATCCATGAAACACTGGACTTCGCCAACGCACCGCTAGGACTCGCTAGCAGCCTCCTGTCGCCTTGCCAAGCACCTTCGTCTTGAACCGCCACGTAAGTGTGTTCCATTGCGGAATCATGCACGACTCCCAGTACTATCTGGCCTTGGTAGCTCAATGAAATAGAAACACCGTACAAGGGAAGGCCTAATGCATAATTATTCGTTCCATCCAAGGGATCGACATGCCACACCCAATCGCTCGCAGCCCCACCTTCGCCCGCTTCTTCACTATAGATGCGATGGGTCGGAAACACGCTCAAGATGCCATCCACGATGAGACGATCCGCCTGTACATCCACCTCTGTCACGAGATCGCCGCGCTCATCTTTGTGCGCAAGAAGGAATTGACCACCAAATCGTTTCTTGGCCAATTCCCCTGCTTTCACAGCCGCGCCTACAGCCACTTCTCTTGCTAATGTCCATTCGTTCCGATTCATTCCGTGCTTCCCCCTCGCTTGTTCACTTCTGTCCACTTCATATTACCATATCCTGCCTAGAAAAGTTGGGCGTAAGCCTACGCTTGCATTGACAAGCCACCTCTTCATAAGTGATAATATAGCAAAATCAGAAGGCGACAAGAGCTGTCGAAAGGGGCATTTGCGAGTATGGTAAAGCATCATCAACACAAGATTTTAGATTGTACGATTCGAGACGGCGGTTTAGTGAACGATTGGGATTTCAGCGTGGAGTTTGTCCAAGATATGTATCGCGGCTTGAGCGCTGCCGGCGTAGAATATATGGAAATTGGTTACAAGAATTCAGAAAAGCTACTTAAAGGCGGATCATCCGGCCCTTGGAGATTTCTAAACGAATCCTTCTTGCGTGATGTTATCACCAAAAAAACAGATACAAAACTATCCGCTCTTGTTGATATCGGACGTGTGGATGAGAAAGACATTTTGCCTCGTGAAGACAGCTTACTTGACCTGATCCGCGTAGCTTGTTATATCAAGGATGTTGATAAAGGTCTTGAGCTTGTTCAGAAATTCCATGACATGGGTTACGAAACATCCCTGAACATCATGGCGCTTTCCCACGTAATGGAGAACGAATTAACAGAAGCTTTTGAAGAAATCAACAAAAGCGCAGTTGATGTGGTTTACGTCGTAGACTCTTACGGCAGCATGGGCAGCAAGGATATTGACTACCTTGTATCCAAATTCCAGCGCTTGCTTCCTGAGAAGGAGCTAGGCTTGCACATGCACAACAACATGCAGCTTGCTTTCGCAAACACGATCACAGGCGCATCCAAAGGTGTAACGTTCTTGGATTCATCCGTGTACGGTATGGGTCGCGCTGCTGGTAACTGTACAACTGAATTGTTGCTCAGCCACCTTAAGGGAGCACGCTACGATGTACGTCCAGTGCTTGAAATCATCGAGAAGCATATGATCACAATGCGTGAGAAATGGGATTGGGGCTACCTCATTCCATACATGATCGTCGGAGCACTAGACGAGCACCCTCGCACAGCAATGGCATTGCTTGACTCGGCTGAGAGAAATAATTTCACTGATTTCTACGATCGTTTGACTTCCGTAGAAACATTCCCATCCGCAAGCAAGAAATAATAGCATAACCTCAAAAACCCCTATTCGTTCAGTTCAGGAAAGAATAACTCCTGACTGCTCGACTAGGGTTTTTTTGCGCCTCATGCCAACCTTTATTTGATAATTTTTGCCGAAACCACATAATTCTCTGCGTAAGCCCGATCGATTAAAAAAATGAAGTCCTCCCCATCTTTACGACTGAGACTCCTTCTCGGAACCACTTCAATATAATCATTATCAATTAGTATCGTGCATTTCTCATCGGTATAGATTAACCCATCTTCTAAGCGTTTTATAGCTTCCGTTATGACTTCCCGTGATTTTAAATCTCCAAGAATCTCCATATAAACTTTAGCTGTAGCATCACGATCTTGGAGTAAAATAGCTACCTTGTGTTTAACTTTGATGCGCACCTTCTTTTTGGGAGATATGCTCATAGGTTCTACTCCTTCATTCCGTCTATGGATTTATTTTATGTCGGTATCGGGTCATGTGGACTAGGCTAATGGACGATTTCACCACGCTATTCAGTGGGATGTCAGGTATTTAAAGGCAAGGAAGGATATTTTACCCCTAATCTGAAAATAGTAAGATCATTCGCTCGTCGGTGGTATCACGCGCCAGAGCGTCCTTTCGAGGCGCGAATCTTTACAAATAAGTGCCGCTGCCTGTATGCAACGGCTTTGGGAGTGAATACGAGCCGTTATGAGCCGCATTTTGCTAATTGAAGATGAAGAACGAATTGCCCGTGTGTTGCAGCTTGAGCTTGAGCATGAGGGCTATGAGGTACTTATTTGTGGGGATGGGCGATCTGGACTTCAAGCTGCCTTAAGCGAAGAAGGATGGGATCTCATCCTTCTTGACGTTATGCTCCCGGAGCTCAACGGACTTGAGGTGCTCAGACGCCTCAGGCAGGTCAATGCTTCTCTCCCCGTGATTCTGCTGACGGCACGCGATGCGATCCCCGATCGTGTCAGTGGGCTGGATCAGGGAGCCAACGACTACGTCACGAAGCCTTTTGCCACCGTGGAACTGCTAGCTCGCATACGTAGTCTGCTTCGGCAAAAGAGTCTGCAAGAGCAAACGCCCGAACTTGATCATTTGCTGAGAATCGATGATCTGACGATGGATTTGAAGAGCCGCGCGGTTTCTCGTGAGGGCACTGCCATTGAACTGACGCCAACGGAGTTTGATTTGCTGCGTTTCCTGATTCAGCATCAGAATGAGGTCATGACGCGGGAACAAATTATCACCGATGTGTGGGGCTATGATTTTATCGGAGATACCAATGTAGTCGATGTGTACATTCGTTATTTACGTCAGAAAGTGGACAAGCCCTTCACCACCAAGCTGATTCAGACGATTCGTGGGATTGGCTATTTGATTAAGTGTGAAAAGACAGAAGTAGAAGGCAGTTCCCCTCCCCCCGATGGGAAGGAGTCCGTATGAGTCTAAGACTAAAAATTACGCTGTGGGTATCGATCGGATTGATGATAGTCCTATTCTTCAGCTTTACCTTCGTCTATTACATGTTTATCCGGGTGACAACGAAGGGGGAAATTGACCTTTTGAAGGATAAAGCTAGCGCCTTGTTGCTGAAGGATCTCCCTAACCATCCTGAGTATTGGAAAGATAACATGCAGATGGATGAACTCCTCATCCCCCAAGAGATGCTGCGCTATATTACACCTGACTCCAAGGTTGCCCATCAGATCTATTCCGATACGAATCTTGCCAGCTACCCAGCAAGCTACTCGACTAAGGCGTCTGAGGCTTTAGTCACCGATGCGGACGGCATACTATTATTCGTTCGGACACCCGTGTTCAAAGATGGGAAACAAGTAGCACTCTTAGAAATAGGACGCAGTCTGCGAAGGCTCGGCATGTATTCGGAAATGTTAATCTCCATTCTTGTTCTGACTTCCATTGGTGCGCTCATTTTGGTTCTGATTGGGGGGTATTTTTATACGAACGTGCTGTTTCGACCACTCAAACAATTCATCGCTACGATGCAAAATATTGAGGAAAGCGGGTCATTCCGTCATATCACGCTGCCTGCCAATCAAGCCAATGATGAACTGATGATGCTTGGCACCACTTTCAATCGCATGATCGACAGGCTGCAAGACATGTTTCGTAAACAGGAGCAATTCCTTGCCGATGCGTCTCACGAACTTAGAACCCCGCTCACCATTATTGAAAGCTACGCAAGTCTCTTGCGAAGATGGGCTTCCAGCAATGATCAATTGCGAGAAGAGGCACTTGAGGCCATCGTCGCTGAATCTGCCCAGCTTAAGCTTCTCACGCAAAATCTACTATCGCTCACGAATACCAACCGTACCAATTGTGAGCAGAATACAACTTTCGACCTGATCCCGCTGGTAGAGCAAACCGCCGCGTCTCTCCGCGTTACTTCTTCCCGTGAGATTCGGGTACAGTCCGAGCATAATATGAAGGAACTGCCGATGACTGGTGATCCCTATCAGATCAGGCAATTGCTTATCATTTTAATAGACAACGCTTTAAAATATAGTCAGAAGATCGTCGATATTCGGGTCTGTTTGCAAGAAAAACAGGTGATCATTAAAGTTATGGATCAAGGTATCGGCATCGCGGAGGAGGATCTCCCCCACGTCTTTGACCGCTTCTATCGGTCTGATAAAGCTAGGAATCGTAAACAAGGTGGAGCCGGACTCGGGCTTGCAATTGCCCAGCATATCGTGCAAAAGCATCAAGGACATATCGAACTCCAAAGTAGTCTAGGACTAGGCTCCACGGCCGTTGTAACGCTTCCACAATCCTGTCAATAAGAACATTATAAGGGGATTCTCATCATTCTCTCAGAATTGGGATTTCCCCTAGATATAGCGCTATTTAAAAGGTTGCATGGTAATTATTAGGGCAATTTTCATCTGCTATACTGAGTCTCAAGTGGACAACCACATCGCAAGGTTGCTCAAATTAAGAGTCAACTGACCAAGATTCTATACTTGCAAATATTCAATTGAATCTACCATGTCTTCCATGCAAGATAGATTGGCGATAACTCAGCGAAAACTCTAAGGAGGCATACCCCATGAAAAACCCACAAAAAACTTGGTACAAAAAACTAGTCGTTACGGCATTGTCCGTTTCTATAGGATTATCAGTACTTGCAGCGGGTGCACCAGGGAAAGCAGAAGCCGCTACATCTTCTGAAGTAACCAATTCTACAGCGCTTACAGCGTCTGCAACCTCAACTTCGAGAGGCAGCCAAGTCATCTCTATTGGTAAAAGATATTTAGGAACACCATACAAATTCGGAGCAACTGCCGGTCAAACGCGTAACTTTGACTGCTCTTCCTTCACACAATATGTATTTAAAAAAGTAGGCGTTAACCTGCCGCGTACCTCTCAGCAACAAGCACGTGTAGGTAAATATGTATCCCGCAGCAACTTGCGTGTCGGCGATTTGGTGTTCTTCTCGATCCCAGGTAAACCGGGCGTCATTCACCATGTAGCCATCTATATGGGTAATAACAAACTTCTTCAAACTTACGGCGCCGGCGGCGTACGTATCACCGATATTCACAGTGGCACGTGGTCTTCCCGTTATATGACAGCACGTCGCGTGCTGTAGTAGGTTAACTGCAACCACATAATAATTGATTTGAGCCGAATAGATGGAAAACCTCCATCTATTTCGGCTCTTTTTGCGTGAAAAATCCTATTAGCTGGATTTTCTCCAGTTAATATTGGACTATTCGCCTGATTGAGGCGTAAATGCTGAATTTAGCTACATAAAATCCATTTATTTTCATTATTGGCGGTAGCGTCAAGAAGTTTGTGTAAAGGCCTTGTAGGGTTTATTCATCGGGACGATGAATAGGTTTTTTAGTTTAATGGATTCAGGGGGATCCCCCTGAAATTTTTGGATTTAATTTCCTTTACTCTGAGGCATGCTCAAGGCGCTCATTCCCAGCTAGATTTGGTAAAGATGGATACCTGGTTTCAAAGAGCAACGCTAAGGCTTCTCTTGTTTCGGGGTCATTAAACCCTTGAATAACTCGGTTACCCCATCTTTCATTGTGAGCTACTGTATCTAAATAGATAATTTTTTCAGCAGCTTCAATATTAGTTAAACTGTTCATAGGACGTAACCTTTTTCTAAATTCTTTGTTGGTGCGCTCGATCGGATTGGATGTGTAGATGGCCTTTTTTATCATGGCAGGATATTTGTAAAACGTCAGCAAAGTAGGCAGATTGGTCTCCCATGACTCCATCTCTTTGGGATACTGCTTTCCCCATTTCGCTTTCACCGTATCAAAACATGCCCTAGCGATTTCCTCATCCGGAGCATTGTAAATTGTTTTTAAATCATTTAGAAATTCCATCTTGTCTTTTACTCGAATCTTTGGAAACGTATTACGAACCTTGTGAACAACGCAGTGCTGCACATCGGCCTTTGGGTATGCTTGTTTAAAGGCATCTTCAAGGCCATTCAGCCCGTCAAATACACCTAAGAGCACTTCTGTTACCCCGCGTCGTTTGAGGTCTCCCAACACTTCACGCCAGCCATTAGAACTTTCTTTGCCGCCAATATAGAAGCCGAGGATGTTCCTGTAACCTTGTTCGTTAATGCCCATGACCAAATAAACGACTTCACTATCAACCGTGTCACGTTTCAAATTAAAGTAGAAGCCGTCTAAATAAATCACGGAATACCGTTTCTCTAGAGGGCGTTCTTGCCAACGTTGTACGTCTTCGAGTACGGTGCTAGTAATGTTACTAATCGTAGTCGGCGAGTACTGCGTGCCAAACATGCCTTCGATAAAGCGAGCCACATCACGTGTGCTCATGCCGCCTTTATACATAT
Organism: Paenibacillus sp. J22FR83; assembly: GCF_059691955.1. NCBI lineage: Bacteria > Bacillati > Bacillota > Bacilli > Caryophanales > Paenibacillaceae > Paenibacillus > Paenibacillus sp. J22FR83. The sequence goes on along the minus strand of NZ_JCAUAM010000008.1, from coordinate 178,752 downwards.
GGATGACGGCCTCTTCGAGCCAACCATCGCGACGCTGATACGGCTCAAAGAGCTGAGTTTGGAAGTTCCCTTTGCGGTCTCTTGGAACCTTCAAATCATCGATTTTCCCATACCGTGTATCGAGCGTGCGCTCGTAATAACCATTGCGGCTATTACGTATTTCTGGCTGTTCTTCCACTTGTAGAAATTGATTCATTTCTTCTTTCATGATGAGCTCAAGCTTTTCTTGAATCATCGTTTTCACAAGATTTTCTAGTAGATCGTTTAAATTAGTTTGGGGTATAGTAGTCATTGAGTAGGGCTCCTTCTTGGTGGTGTGGTAATCCCGAGAATACCCTACTTTTTTGTCGTTTGCCTATACACCAAATAATGGTACACAAACTATTTCACTTCATCTTATTGGCGTATTTCCCGCGGAAATAACTACAGGAAATCCATCTATTTTCATTCACGGCATATTTTTCGGTGAGATAGCGGCAGAAATCCATCTTTAAGACGAGGGAGGTATTGCGGCGTTTAGCAAGGATCTACTCGTATGTTCGTTCTTCAGTGTTTCAATCCCCTTCTACTCCGAAATTCGGGGGTATCTCTCCCGCATGAAATCCAAGAAAACTTCGGACACTGGAGTCAACTGCCTGTCCTTCTTCCATACAACTCCGACCGTAAGCTCACTTGGAGAGTCTTCGATTGCTACCCAAGCCATCGGGTAATTACTAACGCCTAACGTCTTAGGCAATAAAGAGACCCCTAGACCCGCTGATACCAATCCTGCGACCATATCCAATTCGTCCACACGATATACAGTGTTTGGTTCGACACTAGAATTAGCCAACATATCCTCAACTGTAAAGCTTAACGCGCAAGATGGTTTCAACCCGACATAAGGTTCCCCACCGAGCTCTTCCAAGCGGATGCTGCTCCTGTTCGCCCAAGGATGCTGTAGAGGCACAGCCAGATAAAGTTCGGATTTACCTATTAGATGCCAATGGAACCCCTCATTAACAGATTCCCACGTTGTTATCCCAAAGTCGCAGTCGTTATTGGAAATTCGCAAAACCAGCTCATCCAACGTGCATTGGTTCAATTCGAAGCGGATATCCGCGTATCGATCACGGAATGCACCAAGCATACCAGGGAAGAGTTCCGCACCAAGAATATGAGGAAAACCTATGGATAGAATTCCCGACCATGGGTTGATTTGATTCGCAATCTCTTGCTTGGCTTTCTCGATCTCCCTCAATGCCGTCTGTGCCCGCTCCAAGAAGAGTTGTCCATAACGGTTCAACACGAGATTGCGTCCTCGCCGTTCAAATAACTCCACGCCAAATTCCTTCTCCAATGTAGCGATAGAACGACTTAACGCAGGCTGTGTGAGGGACAGTTCTTTCGCCGTATTCGTCATATGTTGCGACTTCGCTACCGCGATGAAATATTCAATCTGCTGCCACTCCATAACTTCCCCTCCCTTTAAACAGATAACAAAAAGTCATTAATTATATAACTATTATAAATTAGACGTATGGATGAAACAAGATTAGGATTACACGTAGTACTACATCTACTTAAAGGGGGACAACTACTATGGAAACTTATCGAGCTCTAACCGTAGATTGGGAAGGATCGAACTTAAAATCGGATATCCGCGAGTATTCCATGGACGATCTGCCTAGTGGAGAGGTAACGATACGAGTTGCCTATTCCAGCATTAATTACAAAGATGGTTTAAGTACGATACCAGGAGCTGGCATCATAAGTCAGTATCCACACGTTCCCGGTATCGATCTTGCAGGCACGGTGGTCACTTCGTCAGATCCCGCTTTCCAAGAAGGGGATGAAGTTCTTATTACCGGATACGGCCTTGGGGCATCCCATCCAGGCGGGTTTAGCGAGTTCGCGCGTGTACCCGCAGCGTGGGTCGTGCCCATGCCGCCCGGCCTGACCGCGAAGTCCGCTATGGCTATCGGTACCGCAGGATTCACTGCCGCTCTATCCGTGCACCGCATGGAGGAGAATGGCTTGAAACCGAATCAGGGCCCTATACTAGTGAGCGGAGCCACCGGAGGCGTCGGAAGCTGGGCTGTAACCATGCTTGCGCAGTCGGGCTATGAGGTGACAGCAAGCACCCGGAAGAGTTCCGAGATCGAATATTTGAAGAAACTCGGTGCACGGGAGACGATCTCTCCAGCGGAGTTGGAAATACCAGAAGCGAAGTCTCTCTATAGGGAACGTTGGGCGGGAGCTGTAGATCCCGTGGGCGGACCTTACCTGACACACATCTTGAATTCGGTCCGATATGGCGGATCCGTTACACTTAGTGGCTTCACGGGAGGATCAGAATTGGTTTCCACGGTTCTCCCTTTTATCTTACGAGGCGTTAATTTGCTCGGTATCGATTCGGTATTGTGCCCCATGGACGTTCGACGAGCAGTGTGGAACAGAATCGCCACCGAATGGAAGCCAGATGAAGTTCTTCTAGACTCTATCGTGAAGGAGATTTCGCTCTCCGAGCTTCCAGAAGCGATCACTCAAGTGCTACAAGGACGAATGCGCGGACGTTCCATCGTCGCACTGTCCTAATCGACTGTCATTCAACAATACGGAATAATGCATTGGAGGAGAGAAGTTATATGACAACCATTCGCAAAGAAATAGCGGTTAATGTCTCACCCGAACACGTATGGGATGCCGTTAGAGATGTCGGTGCATTCCATCTTCGTCTTGTCCCAGGCTACACAGAGAACACGCTTTTAGAGGGTAATGTGAGAACGCTGATTTTACCTAACGGAGATTCTGTTCGAGAATTAATAGTAGCCGTTGATGACAATGAACGCCGTATGGTCTTCGCAGTTAAGGAAGGACGAATGCCGCTTCTTCATCACAACGCCTCATTCCAGGTATTCTCAAACGAAACAAATAGCAGCACTCTCGTTTGGACAACTGATTTTCTTCCTGAGGAACTAGGCAAAATGATTCAAGATCAAGTAGATCGCGTTTCAGAAGTTATGAAACATACAATCGAAGCCGCGGCAAAGAAGGAAAGTCAGCATTCAGACTGATAGATGTCTCTCGAATTTCTGGGGGCTTGCCCCTGCACCCCCAAAACCGAAAGAACCCCCTCAGCCATACGGCCTAAAGGGGTTCTTTCCGTTACTTCGCGGTGACTAGTACCGGATATACGCCTCATGATAGCTCTCCTTCAACCCCCGCTTGCGAATCTTGATCTCCAATACTCGCTGCTTATAGGTCACATTGGCGGTTCTCGGCAGCACTAATGTTGGCACCTTTACGATTCGATTCTTATTATTCGTGAATCCTGTCAGCTTAATTTGATTCGATTTGACGAACACCTGGAGTGATCTCGGATCTTCTTCCTTCGCAATTTTCACCTTAACGATGACATGCTCATGTGTTTCAAAAATCTCTGTACCGATAGTTCCAGAAGATGAAATGCCGGCATCCATGCCTGGCATCGCTTTTTTCAGCATGTCCTGTACATATCCTTCAGCCCACGTCATATTATCTAGAAAGGTCTGCCCTTTTTCAGCGAATGGCAGCTTCTGTCCAAGAAACTTTTCAACCTGTTCCCACTTCAGCCAAGGATGGCGATTAAATCCGCTCAAGCCTATCACCTCATTTTGCTAACAGTATATGTGCCTACGTCCCGATGTGACACCCTTCAGAAAATTCAGAGCACCTCTAGGCGGATACCTCATATACTGTAGGTGTGATAACGCAAGGGGGATCGGATTATGCCAGCTATCGTCGGGAATGTGAAAATTATTAGTGTCGGTTCCAGTTCTGTCGTTCATTTCGGCGATTCCTTTATTATTTCTCCAACTAGCTCTTCCAAGACCTTTGCTGGAGCTGGTTCATTCAACACCGGGGATTTCCCGCGTGTCTATAATACGTACAGCACGACGGTCACTAATGATTCTGACTTCATTGATGCGAATGCGAGCGGCAATATCCTCTGACAATCGTCAGCCTAGAGCGAGGTGTTCCACGGAAATGAACTGGACCATCCATCAAACCATTATGATTCAGCAGCTAAAAGTAAACTCTGTCGCCAACTCATCCGTCCTCCAAATTGGCACAGCGGGATCGATTCGTTCCTTATCTAATCTATACAATACAGGCGGTTTCGTAGAGCCTGCCCCTGAACTCGGTACAAGTGAAGTTAATCCTGTAGCCCTTGTTCCTCTGCCAGCACCGACATAAGGCTTCGAGATTAGCCAGGCAGTCTTTTGAAGTGATCCGGAAGGAGGTACACGTTCATATGAATAATGCGATCACGTGGCAGCAATGGGCCCAGCAGATCAACGCCTGTCTCGAAATGCAGAAACAGCGCATCGAGAAATTAGAGCAAACCGTAACTAAGCTGCAGGCGGATCTGAAAGCCCTGAAGGATGAGAAACGTATTCACATTGATAAAATAGAATATAATTTCGATCAGCTTAAAGTTGAAAAGCTCGATGGGACGCTCACGATCGGCATCAGTCCGAGCGCGATGGATCAGATCGAAGATTTAAGCGTGAATGGAAACTCCCTGAACAAGGAGACTAACGGAGGCGGTATGGCTCCGATGGATATGAATCCTTTTTACCAAGGCGGGCAATATCAGGGGACAGGAGCGAACGACGGAATCGGAGCGGGTCAAGAAGCCATGCGCGGAACAACTGCTAAGCAAGGCAAAGACATTGGGGCAGATGTGGCTAGCGGCATTGAGCAGTATCTACAGTTTGGCATACAGGGCGATATCAACAACCTTGAACATAAATATCAGCATCCACTCGATGAGGATTACAAAGATTTAATCATCGATGATATTCGCAAACAGCTGGATACGCGCATTCAACATTATGTGAATCAATACCGCGGCGTTGGGTTCAAAGAACCTTTGGAGGCTGTGACCAACAACATTATGGACAAAACAAAGCAGGACATCCTCACAGCGATTGAGACTTACATATCCAGTCTACCTAAATAAAATGGCTGCGCCGAGATCAACATTTTTGAGGAAAGAAGGGCTAAAGATGTTTCATTTACATGTAGAAAATAAACAAATCTGTGTTGGCGATATCCGTATCGTCGGGGTTTCCAGTGCGTCCGTTTTCTTGATTGGGGATACAGAGGTCATCTCCTTGTCCTCGATGTTTGACACGCCACCAGAATCGGTCATCATCTCACCTTTCGTTCCACTTCCTTCGGAGGGATAGCGATGGCACGACTATCGATTGTTGGCAACATTTATATCAATAGCATAGGCTCATCAAGCACGATGCATGCGGGAGATAATAGGTATACCGCTCTGCAGAACCGAGTTTTTGCCGTACAACGCGAAGTGCCTATTTATTATGGAAATGAAGGCAGCTTTGCGGCTTATCCTTTCTATCAGCGACCTTTTCCCGTTCCTCAGCCTCCTGAACCTTTCACAATGTGTGTGGATAACTTAGGAAGTTATATAACGGTTCGTAATATTCGATTACTCGGGGTTGCGGCATCGTCGCTTTTTCAAATTGGCAGCAATCGCGTCACGACAGCCGAAACCCGTATCAAAAATATTCGCCAATTCGTGACGGACAAACCAGGTCCAAAAGGTCAAAAGACGTTCGTCTACACAGGGACAGATGATACCATTGGCGATATTCAACCCCATCCGGGTCCGACAGCAACGGCTGAGAAAAAGCCCCCACGTATAGTGTTCGTCACACAACAACAGCAGTCTAAACCAACGTAAGGGACAGTACATTGAGCTAAGCCGGCCATCGCGGATAGGTACAACTGGACAAAGATGCGATAATACACTTATTTCCGGCATCTGCCCCTTAAAAGTAGGGAATACGTGCAAAAAGGCATCTTTTTACACCTAAAATCGCAAAATTGAGGTTCCGAGGCGGAAATAGTTGCTTATTTGCAACTATTTCGGTAGTGAGCGGTCGATTCGGTGAAAAAGGTTGCTCGTATGCACTTTTGCATGCTTCGCTCGTGGATATTGCAAAAGAAAAAGGGCCCTCGCCACACTGGCTCAGGCCCTTTTCTCTATTGCGTGAGCAGCGGCTGCGCGCGGCTTAGCAGCGCAGCCATCTGCGCCCGCGTCAAAGACGCGAGCGGGCGGAACGTGCCGCCGTCGAAGCCGTCGACAAGGCCCCTGCTGCTCATCGCAGCAATGGCCTCTGCCGACCAGCTGGCCGCTGGCACGTCCGTGAAGGGCTTCACCAAGCCGCTAAGCACCGGCGTGGTCAGCTTTAAGGCGCGGGAGAGCAGCACACTCATCTGCTCCCGCGTCATGCTCTGATCGGGCGCGAAGCGATCCTCGCTGATGCCTTGCATCAGCCCGTTCTGCTGCGCGAGCCCGATCGCCTGCGACGCCCAGTGGGTCGCAGGCACATCTTTGAACGCGGCGCTGTTAGCAACCGCCGCCGCGCGCTCTAACCCAAGCGCGCGGACGATAATCGTCGCGGCTTCCGCCCTTGTGAGCGCCGCGTCGGGCACGAAGGTGTCTGCGGCTGTGCCGAGCATCCAGCCGCGATTCGCGGCGTTCAGAACATCGGCTTGTGCCCAGTGTTTTTGCACATCCGTGAAGTAAAAACCATCCGCCCACAGCTGATAGTAACTCCAAGTATCGTCAGCTTCTTGGTTCAAGCTCCAGCTGCCAGTTCCTTTCAGCTGGTATTTCCCTACTAACTTCAGCTTAGCTTTCATCGATTGCTCGTTATCGAACCACACGGTATACGTACCAGCTGTTAGCTCTTTACCGTTCACGGTTGCTTTCGCATCCGTTGATCCAATCGTAAAAGTGGCAACGGGCGACTGGCTTGCCTCATCGTAACGGACTGTACCGTGATATTGATCCACCAGTTTTTGAACACTTCTAGCAGCGATCCCTGCCCCATCGGATGCAGGATCTTGGTTCCAATAGCGGCCATATAACGGCATGCCTAGCACGATTTTATTCGCCGGCGCTTGAGTCAACGCATACTGAATGGATTTCTCGACGAAGGGCAGACTAGCAACAGGACCCGGTGTAGGATCGCCAGGATAGCTCTCATCATAAGTCATGACCATCAGGTAATCACTAACCGCTGCTAATGCTTTGTAATCATACAGACCGATCCAGTTCGCCACCGAACCTGTCGGGTTCGCAGCGACAGCAACAGAAACCTCCATTGTGCTCGGTAGTTTCGCGCTCAGCATTTTAACGAAATCCGTATATTCATCCCGATATGCTGCCCCTACATTTTCAATATCCAATTGGATACCATCCAGCTGATTAGCTTTGATACTTGCAACAAGTTCTTTAACTAGTGTTTCGCGTTCCTCAATCCCTTTTTCACCAAGCGCTCTATCGAAATCGTTACTTAGAAAAGGGACAACCCGCTTCCCTTGCCTATGCATCTCCGTTATGAAGGAAGCTTGCAGATCTGTGACTTCTAAATGACCATCTTCGGTTATATGATAATAACTCGGCGACACCACGTCTAAGGTATCTCCGCTCTTATTGACTTGTGACGTATAGGTGCTTGGAGCTCCACTGAACAAGTAGGACATATTGAACTTCCCCTGAGCCGTTGTAGCCCCTGCATAAACCTCATTTTGGTACACAAAACTAACCTGACACATCGCACCGACGACGACTAGGGCCACAACAAGCCTTCGCCATCCACGTTTGGATTTCATCTTGTCTCATCCCCTATTCGATTCGTTATGATTCCTTCTATCATCCTAGAAAACTACCAGAATCGCTACGAGTAAATACTGGGGATACGTCAAAAAACCTTTATGGCAGTGTGTTTCCACGCTGCCATAAAGGTCGAACAAACTAGTTACTCTTTGTCTAAAGCTTGAATCAAACGATGAATCATCGCGGCTGCTTCTGCGCGAGTTGCATTAGCTTGCGGTAGGAACTTGCCTGCTTCATCCCCTTGGATAATACCCAGGTTGACAGCAGCGTTCACTCCTACAATTGCCCAATCCGCAATATGAGTTTGATCTGCGAATGATTTATTTGCCGTCTGATTGGCCTGCTTCACCAACCGTGAAATCACAACAGCCAGCTCTTGTCGGCTAATTGCTGCATCAGGACGGAATTGTCCATTTGCGCCTTGGAAGATACCTGCTTTCTCTACAGCCGCTACGGCATCCGCATACCAAGCATCTGCTGATACATCTGAGAAGGAAGATACTGTATCTGATTTCTTTAATTGCAGCATTTGTGCAAACAATTTGGCAATTTGCCCACGTGTCGTTGTACCTGCAGGATCAAATTCCGTATCCGTAATACCATCTACGATGTGATGAGACACTAGATATCGAATATCTTGAATTGCCCAGTGACTAGCCACATCTGTAAATTTGCGTTCGAATGCAGCCAATCCAAATGTTCCTGATGCAGAGAACGATACATTGATTTCTCTTCCCAGGTAGTTTGGCATACCATTAATAAATTCGTATGCACCTAGTAACTCAGGTTCATTCGAAGGCGTAGCTGAAAGCCGCAAGGTCAATGGCTCAGCAGTTGCAAGCTCTTCTTTCTTGCCGTTATTCTTCTTGCCCAAGCTAACTTGCAGCGTTTGGCTTGAAGCTGTATAACCGGCAGGATAAGTCACTTTACTCGGTTGCAATACAAGTTCCAACGTTTCGTCGTCTTTCAAAACAAACGCTTTGGCTGGAATCTTAACCTCAGCATCTTTGTGCTGCAACTTGACGGTGTAACCTTTGGATTGAATCGCATTCCATACATTCCCTCTGACGAGAAGTGTGTCTTGTTTGTCAGCCAGCGCTACAATCACTTCGTTGTTAGCCACGGATTTGTTTAACATAACGTAATCAAGTTCTACTTCATTAGAAGCAACGGAGCTTCCACCACCGCCGCCACCGCCAGTTACAACCGGTGTTTTCGAAGTTTCCGTATTGAACGTATAGCTTGTGTCAGCTACGAGTACGTTGCTGCCGCTATAGTCAAACAAACTACCTTTGATGATCACTTGATATGTGGACCCTGACGCAAGCGCAGTGCGCGGTTTCAGTGTCAGCTTCTTGCTTAATTTCTTAGAGTCATCTTCAATAAACCAACCACTCTGATTATTGCCATCCAGCAACTGGGCATCTCGCAATGATAAATCTTCTTTATACCCCTTCATGTGCTGGTACTCAAAGGTAATATCAATCGCGGTCTTACGCTCTCCGTCGACCTTCACAAGCTGAATAACATCCCCATTCAAACTCGTTTCATCCATTGGACGATCAAAGACAATATCCACATTTGAACTTACATTAACATTTTGGGCATCGTTCGTAGGTGTAATAGATGCAATTTCTGGTGTTGTTGTACGAACTAGCGGTACATTCAACTGTGTTTCTGCTGGTGGTACAACTACCGTACGGGACGTATAGTCTTCGTAGCCTGCTTTGCTAAATAATACACGCCAGTTACCTTGCATGACATCCCAACCGTAGCGACCTTCCACATCCGTGGTTTGCGGGTTGATTTGACCATAATTGTCGGCATCCCAGCTGCTCCATTGTGTGTTATTTTGCTGTTGTACGACAGCTGTCACACCAGACACGCGGTTATCCATACTGCCTTCAAATACATAGCCAGATGGATCGATAAGAACGATAACTTCCATCAAAGGTACAGTAACACTGATCCCATCCTTTACATAAGTGAGCGTAAGCATTTGCTCACCGTAGGAGCTCCAGCCATATGGCACTTCGCCTGTAAAGGTTTTCCCGTCACTGCCTTTGGCCAGTTGATACGTGCTTCCAATAAAGGAAATGGATGCCTCTTTAACAGCCTCTTTGAATACAACTTTGGTTGAAATCGGTGTTTTCTCCGTTACCGCAAATGTAGCTACCGAAACTTTCGGATTCAACTTCACATCTACGTTCCAACCCGCTGTAATTCTAGCTTCTTCAATCCCCGGTACGCCAGACTTATACTTCACATTCACAGCTTCCGAAGATTGCGTTTGATTATTTTCTACCACTTGCGCAGTCAGTCGAAGTTCAGCTTCATCCGTATCAGCGGCTACTGGTAATACAACATCCGCATACCACCAACGACCTTCAGCTGTCACACGTCCCAAACTTATGGACCCTGCATAAATTTCCACCGTGGAACCTGGCTTTGTCGACCCATATACTTTGATCTTCTTATCCCCAGTTACTGCTGGTGCATTCAACGTCACATACAAGACATTTGAAGTAGCGATCTGTGTTGGCTCTTCTTTGTTTCCGTTAACGACTGGGTAAACAATTGTCCGAATTGCGGCTTCATCCGCTTGCTCAACGAGAGCCTTAAAGGTAATCTCACCGCTTCCCCCTGCAATAACGTCTCCGGACGTAATTTCAAGAACGCCATTTGTAGCTGTTGCATGTACTAATTTGCCGTTCAATTCTACAGAACCATTAACCAACTTCACATTAGACGGTAGTTCAAAATGCCATGTCGTGCTGCCCGATGGCGTTGTACCATTATTTTTATATTTCAAACTGTAGCTAAATTCTTTCCCTAATACCACTGTAGCCACAGACGGAGCAAAGCTATTCCCTTCTCCGAAGAAGTGTCCACCTTGAGACTGTAGAACGATGGTTCGTTGATCTGCGCTAGTTGAGAGATTACTCACATAGCTCGGGTAACCATCCAATGACGCAGAGAAGTTGTATGCTCCTGCAGACAAGCCACGGATTTTGAAATAACCATCCGCATCTGTTCTTGCCCATCCGCTGTTCTTGCTATTACTTGCAAATACACTCACATATTTCAATGGGCGATTGTCTTTATCGACGACTTTCCCGTGTATGAATTGATCATTCTCCAGCGTAATCACCGGAATTTGATGATCCGTCACCTGTTGCATCGCTGAGTTATCCGTAAATCCAACAGCGTGCACCGAAATCTGAATTTGATTCGTTTCACCCAATCGATCTAGCCTGTAGACACCATCTGCATCCGTACGCGCATAGGCGTAAGAAGATCCGGCATAAGCAGATACATCTGCCCCTCCTACTGGACGGCCAGCTTCATCTACAATTCGACCGGTATATACAACCGATGGCTGAAGTGCAACTTCAAGCGTCGATGTTCCTGTAGCAACCGATACCTGAGTCTTGTTCACAGGTTGTAGACCAGGTATGGATACGTTAAGTGTGTAGTCATTTGCAGCAGCAATTCCCGGAAGTGTTAGCGTGCCATAATATCCGTATACTTTTTGCGTAACCGTTGGATCTGCACCTTCCAGCACAAGCACCGGATTCGGCACATAGACACGTTCCGATACGGTCATCGGTTGATTATAACCGTAGAGATAGCCTGACTCCCAACCTAATGACTGAGCAGTTGTGGAACTGTAAAGATAATACGATTCCAACTGACTCTTTTCAGCCCCCTCTGGCATGAAGAGCTTTAACGTAACATTGGCTATTTCTTTAATTTTTTTGGCAACTGAGATCGTTACCGGATTCGTAATGTAATTGGAAACGTCATCTACGTTAAATGTTGTTTCCGTTTTTTCATATAAACTATCACCAGTAATGGAAATGTTGTAACTGCCTGGCTTTAATCGCTTAAGCTCCGAATCACCAGAGTAGGTCACGAAATAACCATCCTGTCCGATATACCCTTCTTTGTTGACAGAGCCTGTGATAGAAACGTGCAGCGATCTAGCTACAGGCACTTGTGTTCCTTGTTCTAACAAACGAAGCTTCACGTTCTGCATCACTGGCAATTTAACAATAAGACCTGTCTGTTTAACGCCAAGCTCAGTTGTAATTCCCTGAATCACATCCAAGTAGCTCTCGGTGTTACTTTTCACATTACTTTTAACGGAACCTGCTGGCAGACCCTCTGCCGTAAAATTCCCGTTCTCATCCACATTTGCTCTTACGTACTGGCCATCAATGATAAATTCTATGACTGGTTTGGCTGTGACGGCTGCATCGCGCTGCTTAATGGTACCTGCCAGCGTTGCGCCAACTTTCTTATTTAACTCTACTTTCTTCTCATCCGAGTTCGTTCCGTCTCTCGTCAAAAATGCTTTAACCGAAACAACCTCGGTCACACCCGCTTTAATCTCAAATGCACCTGTATACTTGCCTTGCCCAGGAGTCAGAACGACCTCTTCGGTGAAAGTTTCCGTACCGGTTTTCTTGAACGAAACCACCGCTTTCGCACTAATTCCTTCCCCGATCGATCCGGTCAATTCGATAGGCAATTGGCTGCCAATTTTGAGAAACCCTGCTGAGCTTTGCACGGCGGATGCTTTCACATCCAGCTGCGATACAGCGAATGCTGGAACAGTGAAATGAATAATGCTGGATTCCGTGCTGATGCCCTTACTATTTACCGCAACGACCTTAAGATCGTAAGTTTTGCCAGGTTGTGCCTCAGCATACGTGAAGGTTGTGCCTGTAACATTGCCTTTGATTTTAACCAAAGTTTGCCCTTGCTCTGCCGCATAAATATCATAATACGATGCTCCAGAAACAGCCTCCCAAGTCAACTTCAGTCCTTGACCAGCGAAAGTTGCTTTCGGATCTGGCTTGCCAGGAGGAGCATTCGGATCACCTGCGGAGTAAGACTGAGAAATTACGATTTCTTGTCCAGGCCCGATAGGTAATTGGTAGGTTAAGAGATAATTGCCGTTTTTGTTGGGAACTTCTGCATAAATCGATTCTGAATAGGAAGAATCCGATTTTAATACAACATTGCCGCTCTCATCTTTAATGGTAAGCATCCCCGGGACGGAATTATAGTTGGCGTACCCTCCGTCATCATAAAGGCCTTTCCCTATAATTGCGGTGCTAAACGTTTGATCTTTCTTGCCTTGCTTCACGAATACTTGATTAAGACTCAAGTCGCCAGCTTTGATGATGGCCGATGTGTAAAGCGCCGTCCGATCAGGATTCGTATAGTCATACGCCTGGATTGGACCGAAAACGCCTTGAATATCATCACTAAAGCTCAAGCTAGTCGCCTGTGAGTAAGCTCTTCGTTCCGTACTCCATATATAGCGCCACGGCGTTTCATAGTCCGCTTTCTTAATTCGAGAAAACTGGAAGCGATATTCCCCTGGCGTTGTATATAATTTCGTTAGCTTATTCTCTTCTGTTGTAGAGCTGGATGGCACGCTAGATGAGTAAGTATAATTGGATTTCAACACACTGACCATTTCGAAAGGGACTGTGGTTTGACCATTCTTCAATTCCACCGTAATGAGGCTGTTTGCCAAGTCTGCAAAACTTACGACATTCTCCACTTGTGCCGGAATCGTAACCGACTTATTGTAGTGGTACGCATTAGTTGAACCATCTGTACCGACCAGCGATGCGTCCAACGTAATTTGCGAACTAAACAATACACCTGGAACTGAGAATGATGCTTGGTCATTCAAGCCTTGTATAGGTAGAGATACTACCACATTTTTCATTTGGGTAATCGATGTTCCGTCCATTGAAAATTCCGTTCGAACAAGCCCAGTTTGCAGCGGCAGCGATTGTAAATTCTGCATTTGTGCGCCTGTGAAAGTTTGGTCTACCAGATAACTGGCAGTCGGCTTCCCTGTCATACTCGTAATTAGAAATGCAGCCATGATTCGGTATTGCCGCTGTGGATTAATCTCATTATAAAATTCAAGATTGCCGCCAGACATTGTGGAACTAGCTGTCACACGACTGTCGTCGAGTTCAAGAATTACCGCTCTACTTAGAATACTTGTTGAATAACCAGAAGGTAACTGAACTCCAATCGACTTTGCGCTACTGCTTTGTCCAATCTGAATGGTCTGATTCAAGGATAAAGATACGACATCGGTAGGAAACAACTGTCTATTCAATTTCAGAAGATAGGTGCCTTGAGCAACATTATCTATTTGAATTTGATTTGAGTTTTGTCTCGTTACTGAGATAGTTTTCAGAATTGTACCATTCTGACTAAGCTGATACTCCAACACGGGGTCATTCCAAGCAAGCGCTTGTACATTGCCATTTGGATCGATACCAGTCCCTGTGCTGTTGAGCGAAGACCTGACTGGTGTTCCGTTCGTATCTAACGTCTCATTCCATAGTCCGTTACCTTGCATAGACGTGCTGGAAACACCCGTTGATACGTTATCTACGTATTGCAATTGGTTATTGTATTTGTCAAAGTAATAAGCATATGTATAGTAACTGTTATTTCCACTGCCGCTAACATAATTGACTGTACCCTTAAATGCTCTGTCCAGTTGAAGAACCATGTCTTCAGTAAAAGACATATTGCCTCTTGAAAACATATACCTCGTATTATCTTTTAAGACGCTGAAATTAACGCTGCCTAACAGGCCTTTGCTAACATAGCCTACTGGAGCCTGGAAGCTGGATCCGAGGTTTTGCAAGCCAATCGATACCCCTGAGTTATCATAACCTGTCGGTGGTGTAACCTTGACCGTCTCACCGTCGAAAGAGAAGGATTGCCCGCTTTGCACATCAGCAGGAATGCTTGTCTCTAACAAATACGTTTCTGAATAATTGGGTGTCACTAGAGATGCATATGCCTTAAAGGCTGCGTTGGAAGCTACCCATGCTGTCACTTTCCCCTGTTCATTGAATGAACGGGTATACATAGGATAGGATACTTTATCTGTCTTGCCATAAATATCTGTAGGCATCAGTATCAAATTACCTGTTGCCGCCTTACTATGTGTAAATGTTAGTTTCTTTAATTGGTCTTTGCCGAAAGTTAGGTTGCTTATATCTCCACCGATAAAGCTATAGTGGTAAACAATACTTTCACCAGCGGAAGATGTTCCTCTCACTTGAAGCTCATATTGCTTCCCTTGTAAAATAAACGCATTCGGGATGAAAAACTCCCCGTTACGAACCTTGGTCGTGAATGTCTGGTTCGTATAATACTGCTGTACCCCGTTTGAGGAATAGTGCATGTAGGCATAGAGATACACATCTCCATTTTGCATAGGTGCCCCCGTGTCATTCTCGACCTGGGCAATCACACCATTGACTTCCTGTACTTCTGCGAAAGCTGGTAAGCTGCTGCCAAACAACAACACAATGGCAAGTGCAAGCTGTAACCAACGCAATGACGCCTTTTTACTCATTTCCTTCCAACCCTTCCTCATACATAATTTAACAAAACTTCTAGTATTTCGACTTCCATCTTACTAAACAAGGAATTACAATAGCATTACACGTTAGCACTTTAGACACATTAAGGAGTTTGTCATGCGTCCTATTCCTGATTTTTTCGATTCCGGTCCCCCTTCAAACAGACTAGAAGGACCTAAACAAACCGTCGTGCTTATTCATGGATTAGGGTTGAATAGCGCATTATGGGCAACTTTGACGCCCTTTTTGTATGATAAATACTACATCACTACTTATGACTTGCCAGGGCATGGGAATAACCCTATGCACTCGCTCCCCATCACTTGGCCAGATTTATGCGACCAGTTCGTCGCTTTTATGGATAGTAACCGATTAGACACCGTTCATCTCATTGGCCATGGTCTTGGTGCCAATCTCGCTGTTAAAGTAGCTGGCCGAGTCCCGTTACGCATACAATCGCTCAGCTTGCTCGCCTTGCCAGGATTTATTCCATCCGAATATTTAAAACAAGGAATTGAAGATAGAATCAAGCTAATGCTAAGCAGTGACCGCACCCGCTTTATTACACAAATCTTGCCTGCGTTGACGGTTCAACATGAGTCCGATGACGTACGCTCACATATCTCTCGAGCCTATCAAGATGTTCATAAAGGGAGCTATCTTCAACTCTTACAGTTATTCCGTGACAACGATACGATTACTGATTTAAAGAGTTTGAGTACGCCTACCATCCTTTTGGGAGGAGAGCAAGATCCCGTTTATACGCCTGTGCTCTCAGCCATAAGTGCCAGCTATATTCCACAAGGACGCTTCCAGGTCATTTCCGGCGCCGCGAACCTTATTTTCCTAGATCAGCCGAAGTGGACAGCTTATTGGATTTGTAAACATATCGACACGTTGTCTTCAATTTCCAAGGACACAGACAACACGCTGCCCGATACTACGATTTCCTTGCATAAAGTCATTCAATCTGGACAGCATCTCTTGCAGAGTGGACCAGAACTAGACATTCAATTCCTGCATTCATTCCGAATTTGTGTTAATGGCGTTGAGCTTCCTACAGGCTGGAACAAACGTCTCGCCAAGCAATTGCTGCTGTATTTGTTGCTCTTCCCCAATGCAACTCGACAACAAATGTACGACGATTTATGGCCGAATTACGAACTGAAGAAAGCGCAAAACTACTTGCGTGTCTGCTTAAGTCATTTAAAATCATTGCTTGAGCAGCATTCCGAGGGGACAGAATTTCTGCGTATTGACCGCGAACATATCACTCTGCAAGGGAATATACGCTGTGATTTGCTCGACTTGATCCATAACTTGAAAGTAGCAATGGATGAACAGAATATAGAAGTGAAGGCAGCTTATATTCTTCAGATATGGGATAACCTCCCTCGTCATCTTCTATCAGGTTACATCGACGATTGGATCCTCGGAACCAGAGACAAAATAGAGTGGCAGCTCACAGCTCTAGCACGCTGGCTAGATGAAAATGGGAGTGACGCTAGCATTCCCATCCATTTCAATCATGCAGCAATACGAAGTTTCCTGATTGAGCATGAATAAGGTCAACGTCGATAATTGGCGATTGCTGTCGACCCCTCCCCATTTTTGAAGAATCCATGCCTAATTGTGAATTTTTTGTATGCGAACGCCCTTTCATTGTTAATAAATGGATAGAAATTAGTAGGAGAATCGTTCTATAATGGAGGTAATATATGTAATATTTGAGAGAGGGAAACACCCTTCTTACTTTAGG
The DNA here is from genome assembly GCF_059691955.1 of Paenibacillus sp. J22FR83. NCBI lineage: Bacteria > Bacillati > Bacillota > Bacilli > Caryophanales > Paenibacillaceae > Paenibacillus > Paenibacillus sp. J22FR83. The sequence continues at coordinate 161,891 of NZ_JCAUAM010000008.1, read as the reverse complement.
AGTTGTTTCATCACTGAGGGGGATTTCAAACATGGCAGGAGAAACCATTCTAGTCGTTGATGACGAGCAAGAAATTGTCCAGTTAATTCAACTCTACTTGGTACGTGAAGGCTACAAAGTAATCAGCGCCAATAATGGACATGATGTGTTTGGCATTGTTCGAGAGCATAAGCCTGATCTCATTATTCTGGATATTTTGCTGCCAGGGCTTGATGGTATAGAGGTGTGTCGTCAGCTCCGCAAAACGAGCAATACGCCGATCCTATTTATTTCATGCAAAAGTGAGGATATTGACATCATCCTTGGCCTAAGCATGGGTGGCGACGATTATATGACGAAACCGTTCAGCCCAAGTCAGCTTGTAGCCAGGGTCAAAGCACTTCTTCGCCGTAACTCGATACGTGAGCAGCATCAAGATGATCCCCAACTGGTGAAATTCCCTGGTTTAGAAATCGATCTCGTGAGCCACATCGTTCGAGCGAATGGACAAACGATCTCTCTTTCAGCCAAAGAATTTGACCTGCTCTCCCTAATGGCCAAGACGCCTAACCGCGTATATAAAATTGAACATCTCTTTGAACTGATCTGGAGCTTGGACAGCATGGGCGATCCACGCACACTTATTGTACATATTAGCAATTTACGCAAAAAAATTGAGCTTAATCCCGCCGAGCCCCGCTATATCATTACGGTAAGAGGCGTTGGCTACAAATTCAACGGTTCTACTGGATAACATCTAACGATGCAGCCACTCCGTTATTAACTGTTGGATAGGCACGGCTGCTGCGGCAACAACAAGTGCAGGCAGCATGTTAGCTACGTTGATTTTTCTTATTTGCAAAATATTGATGCCGACACCAATGACCAAAACTCCGCCTACCGCGGTAATTTGAACAATCATAGCGTCCAGCGACGCTTGGCTAAACGCCATGGCAATCACAGTTGCCAACAAGGCAATCGTTCCTTGCAGGACAAACACAGATGCGGCCGAGAAGATTACGCCAATCCCTAAGGTGGATGCGAATATAATGGATAAGAACCCATCGAGCAACGACTTGGTGTATAAAATATCATGATTATGCCGCAGCCCGCCATCCAATGGACCTAATATCGCCATAGCGCCGATGCAATAGACGAGTGTACAGGTAACGAAGCCTTCCGATATGCTAGTTGGCGCCGCGGGGTGAGTCGTCGGTTGCTTGCTCATCTTGCTCTGCAGCCAATCGCCAAGTTTGGTGAGATTTGCTTCGATCCGCATGAGTTCACCGAGAATACCACCAATGACAAGACTCATGATGACAAGCACAATTTGATCTGATTTGAGTGCCATTGTAATACCTAACACAGTGATAGCGAGGCCTAGGCCCTGTAGAACTGTGTTTTTGATGCTTTCTGAAATGCGGGGCAGCCCTATGCCTAATAATCCGCCAATAATTATGGCAACTGCATTCACTATCGTCCCCCATAATGCCATGCCTTTCATTCCTCTCTATGTACAATGATGACCTTCTCATTCTACATGATTCTCCTCATAATTTCCTGCAACCTTGGAAATGGTAAGGATAAGCAACAGGAAAGGAGGCATGTTGAATGTCGAAGAAGAACAAATCCATGGATCCCATGACTGGTGATACGGTCGAAACCGACGGTATTTATGCCAATGAGGCTGGGCAAGAGGTCACACTTAAACGGGGTGATGAGTTCCCCGCCGATCTTGTACTTGGCCGCAGCACGTATGAGCTGCAAGGCTTTGCTGATGAGGCTGAGATTGATCATGATCAGTCGGAGCTTAACCCGATGCGTAAGCGTGTAGACGCAAGAACCTAAGCTTCATTAAGCGTGTGATGCAGACAAATAAAACCGAGCGGCCACTAGGGCTTCTCGGTTTTTCAGTCTTCTGTGCTATACTAGGGAGAAACACTGGCTACTATTTCCCCGGGGGATTCCTAAATGACACGCATAATGATAATTACAGGCGGCACGCTTGGCGATTGGGCACTTGAGGAAATTCGCGCGGATGATATCCTGGTTGGTTCCGATCGCGGGGCCCTTTTTCTCATTCAAAATGGCCACCTTCCTCATATTTCAATGGGTGATTTCGACTCCGTCTCTGCCGAGGAGCTTGCCCTTATTCGCTCTTCGAGCAAAGAATTCATAGATTGTGATCCGATTTATAAGGATTTAACGGATACGGAAATGGCTTTCAATTGGGCGCTGGATCAAAAGCCAAGCCAAATCCTTCTCGTCGGCGCGCTAGGCACACGGTTCGATCATTCCCTTGCTAATGTGCATTTGCTTCGCAAAGGCATCCGGCACGGCATTCCCTGTGCCATTATGGATGCCAATAATCTGATCATGGTGATTGATCGATCTACCCGCATTCAGAAAGGCCCCTACACACATGCTTCTCTGCTTCCGCTTAGCCTAGAGGTCACGGGGATCACACTGCATGGCTTCCAATATCCTCTTCATCAAGCAACCCTTGGAATTGGGATGTCGCTTGGCATCAGTAATATTCTCCTTGAGCCAGTAGGTCTTATCGAGCTATCCTCAGGCCTATTGCTTGTCGTTCAGAGTAAGGATTAGGAGCACTCAGCCTTGCAATCGGATAAAAGACAGAATAAAATTTGGAAATTCGACACGCTCTTCCCTGCCACAGGATATCTAACTCTGTTACAATCAAGAATACGCTAGTTACATTTATTGAGATATTGAGGTCGTTTACGCATGCCCCCTGTTCAAGAGAATCTTGTAAGAAATCTTCTTCCTACCAAATTACCTTCTGTCATCACACACTTTGCATCTCGACACGTCCTTACTACGCGAGAAGCCGAAATTATTAGCCTTATCGCCCTGCGTGGTTATAGCAACCGAGAAATCGCAGATTATTGCTTTATCAGTGAGAAAACAGTCAAAGTCCACATCGAGAAAATCATGGATAAAGTCGGAACTCGATCAATGCGTAAACTTCTAGCAGCTATTATTAGCACCGACGCTTATCCTTCATAATGAAACCAAGAACCGCCAGTTGCTTGAGCAGCTGGCGGTTCTTGGTGATAGTGCGTTGTGACGGTGCGCGGCGGGCGGGACCATACAACTAAGTACCGCGCGGTACTGGGCCTTGCCGTACCTACTAACTGTAAAAACTACAGCTAATTCAGCTCATTTTCGCTAAAAACATGAAATAGATGGAAAACCTACAGTTAATCCAACCTTCTTCGCCGTTTTGAAGCAAAACACTAGAATTTAACTGTATATTTTCCATTTATTCTCTTCAGATCACTGAATCAGCGAGAAATAGCTGTACTTTTTCCATCTAATCACTATTCGGCGGAGAGTGTTACTATTGGTTGTTCGTTGTTCGTTGTTACCGTTGCTGTTAGCGTTACTTTTTACAGCTACAACGCTGCCGCGAGCTTCTGCACAAACTGTTCCAGATAGCGTTGGTCGAGCTCATCGAACCGGTTGAGGCTTGGGCTGTCGATATCCAGCACCCCGACAAGTTCAGCTCCCACCACAATGGGGATCACGATCTCCGATTGCGAGGCTGCATCACAAGCGATATGTCCTGGAAAAGCGTGGACATCAGGGACAAGTACAGTTTCCATGCGCTCGGCAGCTGTACCACATACCCCTTTTCCAAAAGGAATTCGCACGCAAGCAGGTAATCCCTGGAAAGGTCCCAGCACAAGTTCCTTCCGCTCCAACTGCTCATCCACCAAGTAGAATCCTACCCAGTTAATGTTCTCTAGGAATTGCCCTAGCAAGGCGGATGCATTCGCCAGATTCGCAATTCGATTCGGTTCATCCTGTATTAACGCGTGAACTTGCTCAATCAGCAAGGTATATTGTTCTTCTCTTGATCCACTATAGTTCGATTTTGCAAACATCTGTCATCATCCTCTTCTGCCTAGTCTACTTTTCATCATACCAAATGAAGAGCTTCCCGCCAAAAGGTGTGCGCACTAAGCATGAATAATAGAGAACACGATCGTCTTCCCATCCGACTCCAACCGTGTTTCTACTGAATAGTTGCCAATTTGCGTTGTCGTCGTTTCGAGAACACCTTTCGCCGTTGCACGCGCGCATGCATCCGTAAATTGGCGATTGAAGATGTCCGCATCATATCCAAAAAGGAAATCCGTAAACTTACGTATACTCTCCGTATTACGAGCAAGCACTCCGTCCTCTAGTCGCACAGTGACGCCATACGTTGCAAACTGTGGATCTAACCAGAGCGAAGCTTCATTGCTATTGCGCGCTTCCACCGTTGCACCGCTCAGCGACTGGGCTTTGGCCTCAGCATTCCGGAATAGACGCAGTGTCGTCTCTTGCAGATCGTAATTCGTCCCACGCAGCTTGCCTGCCTGCTCCATCACCTCGTAAGCTTGCAGCATGCGCTCATCTGGAAATACCAGCTTCTTGTAGCTGCCATCCTTGGTCGGCACAACTTTAATGAAGGCATTATTCTCGTTCTTCACGGAGATACGCTTCGATTTCGTCTGCAAACGCGTAATAATTTGCAACGCTTCCGCACGTGTCACATATTGACCTACACCGAAGTAGCCATTTGGATACCCTTCCATAATTCCCTTCGTCATTGACTCCCCGATGAATTTCTGCTGCCTGCTCGTTGCGCTCTGTAAATCCCCGAAATGAGATGCAGCGCTAAGACTATACGTCTCGTCCTCCAGATACTCCGTTTCCTTCAATAAGTAGTACAGAATCTCCGCAACATCTTCCCGCTTCAAGGAAGCTTTATAGTCACTGAATTGCCCTTTGCTAATAAAATGAAGATCACTTGCCAGATCCAAATATGGTTTCGCCCAGTATCCAACCGTGTTCGGCTTAAACGTGAAATCTCGGTAGTCCTGCGTTAAAATATTTTGATTACCCGCACTCAGCGTTTGTAAAAAGCTTGTCTTCCACTTCCGTTCCCCATTCGGGAACTTATCTGTAAAGGCCAGCAGTACAATTTTCACAAATTGGTCTGCGGTCACGGTCTCATCTGGTCGGAATGTTCCATCTGGAAACCCATCCAACAAGCCCTGCTGTACCATTTGATCAATCGTCTGCTCCGCCCAATGTCCCCCAATATCTTTAAAGCCCGCTGCCTCACTTCTACCTTGCAGACCACCTATTGTTAATAGACAACCGATCGTCGCTATGGTCAGCCATTTATTCCATCGTATCATCGTCAATTTCTCCGCTTCTGCGCTAAATTTCGGCACCAACATCTGCCATTCTCTAGGATAAGCCTTCTACTAGCCTTTGAGAACATGCTAAAAAGCCCATTCATGGAAGCCGTCTTAGCCTACCTTAACTGGGTCTATAGCCATATAAAGAGCAAAAAGACCCTACTCTCCTCTAGGTAGAAAGCAAGATCCGATATGGTAAATTCAATTATACTTTCTTTTTGGCACCAGCTACGGCTTTGGCTGAATTGTAATAGCGCATCCAATCGACAATATACATCATTTTAGCTAAATAATCGGGTGCACTTCCCTGTAAATGACTGTAAGCCTCGTCTTGCAGCAGTTGATGCAACTCATATGCTTTCGTATAGAGCGTCTTAGTGAACGCTTCTTCCGTCTGTGGCTTGTACAGATCCGTTCCTCGGGAAAGCTCAATTTCCTCGATAATAGTCCCCCGATAATAAGGATAAACATTCACTTGCAGACCCATGTCGATGTAGGCTAAACCTGTATATTCATAAGGAAGCCAAATTAAATTCGTCTTCTTGTCTTCTAGCTTCACGGTGTACACTAAGCCTAAGTTCAGGGCAATCGGCTGCGGATAATTGCTTATTTGTCCGGATCGCAAATGATCTGCAATATGCTCAACGAAATTCATGCTGCTCTTCCTCTCCGAAGGATCTAGTCCTTCCTACATATTGCGTGCAGAATCGCTCCGTTGTCAAGCAAATCCGCATACGTTCCAGTTTCTACTCTGTTATTTTTCTCTTTCTTAGATCTAATTTCCTGCCGATTTCGATCTAGTTATTGCGCATGAACAGTTTCTCCCAATAATACGACTCTGTTGAGGCACAAAGGAGCAGTGTCGTACGAAAGATGTAAGTAAAGTTTTTATTTCCAATAGTGAACTTTTCGGGAGTAGATGCGTCTATATAGGAGAGGTGAGAGAATTGGAAACGACCGGTGTCCATGTATTTGATTATTTGAAGTACATCGCAGAAACAACAGATCAGAAGGTAATCCTTCGTAATTTAATGGAAACCTACGGGAATGATGTGTGGAATTATGCCTTCAGTATTTGTCGCAATAAAGATGCAGCCGACGATATTGCACAGGATGCTTTCTTAAAAGTATATCGCAATCTGACGACTTTCCGTGGTGAAGCTGCGGTTAAAACATGGTTGCTTACGATAACCCGCAACACGGCTTATGATCATATGCGCAAAGCGTTCTGGCGCAAGGTGACTCTGGTTGGATTCGTCCAATCGGGTGGCACCGCAAGCTCAGCTGAAACGGAAGCTGTTGAGAATTTATATGCAAGTGAAATTTGGCAGAAGGTCATGTCTTTATCCGCAAAATATAGAGAAATATTAATTCTTCACGCACATTATCAGATGACAACTAAGGAAATGGCAGCTATTCTGGATATTTCGGAAGGAACCGTTAAATCCAGACTTCATCATGCCAGACTCAAGGTTCTTAATCTGAAGGAGCGTGAAGCGCTTGAACACTCCTGAGCCGGATGACTTCCAGAAGCAATTGGAAGATGGGCCTCTCGTGCAGAAGGGGTTCACCTCCAAGCTTCAACAGGACATTGAGCGAACGATTCAAAAGAAAGAACGCACCAAATCTAAGGTAAAGCCTCTTCTCTGTGTCGCTGGTTTAGGTACTGTCATGGCTGTTGTAGTATTTTTCCCCTGGCATACGATGCATACGCAAAGTGAGGCTGCTGCTATTGAAAGTAAAATGATGGAGGCGGCAGTTACTGTTTCCGCCCCTCCTCCTGCACCCATCAACACAGCCTTGCTTATTGGTTTACGGACTGAGCATGACTCTGGCACTAGCGGTGGTCAAGGGCGTGCGTTAGCGCCGCTCCGTTACAGCACCTATCGTACGATGCTCGTTGCACCCGTTCGCGGGCAGTTGCAGAAAACCTCAGAGGGCACTGGCATTTTGATGCCGTACAAGCAGAATTTCTGGAAAATTGACTCCCTCACACATATAACCAACAAAGGTGAGTCTCACTATTTAACTGCTCATTTGGCCGATCAACCTGTCAAACAAGAACGCCTTACAGAGCCAGAAGATCAAGAATTTAATCGTGTAGAAACACTGTTGTTTGCAGGTAACCAATACGTCTCTATTGCCGAGTCAGAGGCAGCTTGGAATGGTAACGCCCCCTATCTTGCAGATCGTATCTGGGTGCGTACACTTCCGCAAATGAAGGAAGCTCGAACCATGCAATTCTACAAAAAACCTGTGGACAAGAACCATATATCCTTGATGGATATCTTTGGCACAAGTACAAGTACCGATCTAGCAAGGATGTCGAGCATGGGCGACAATGCACTGAGCGAAGTCTCCGGACAAAGTTGGACCGTACAGCGTGAGCCCGGCCAATGGGTTGGCAAAGTGGCTGAAACACCTAAATCCAGTTTATCCAAACCGGACTCTTACGTACTGCGTGATTTCCCGCGCCAGTTACCGGATAAAGTCGTTAATCACGATGATATCTGTTGCTCTTGGAGCAATATTAAGTCCTCGTGGCCGAAGGCGACGGATGCGCTAACCTCTCCCCTGGACGATATGCTCGTCATTTTCGAGGGAGAGACGCTCAAATTTTACTCCTACGGGCAACCACCTGGCAGCATTCCTCAGCTTACCTTAGATCTAGAGCCTGGTGAACAGCTCGTCATGGCACAATGGGCCACAGATCACTACGTTCAGGAGTGGATCGACAAGGTCGGGCGGTACCTGTCCACTGGGATAGACTCCAAGCCTGCGAGCGCTAGTGGTTCTGCAATAGGACTGCAAACGGAAACACAAACTAAACCCCACTAGAAATAATAATAACCCGCTGGTCCTCTTGGACTGAGCGGGTTGTGTGTTGTTTCGGCTGTGCTGGTGGGTCAGAGCAATCGTTACTGTTACTGTTACTGCTACCCCACGGCCCAAACGTCTCCCCGTCGCCGCCATTCAACTATTTTAACTGGATTTTATGTAGCTATATTTGCTGATTTTCACTCAAACGTGAGAATAACTGGATTACCTACAGTTAATTCCTCTCCAAATCGGAGATACCACCGATTATCGCTAGATTAGCTGTACTTTTTCCATCTATTCTTCTAATTCAATACAATACAGCTGAAATAGCTGTATGATTTCCATCTAATTCACCACTCTACGACTGCGATTCTACTTTAACTTTACTAGTACTTCTACTTGTTACTTCCAACTGCTCCCCAGCTTATAACTTCTACTTTACAACTCCTACTGTTGGCCCCTAACAACCACTCTCAGCAATTAGGCTTTATACGCATCCATGAATCCCTGGACAAAACGTGGATCCCACTGGCTCCCTCTCCCGTCCGCGAGAATGGCCATCGCCTTCTCTATGGGCATGCCCTTCCGATACGGACGATCGGACGTCATCGCATCAAACGCATCCGCCACCGCAATGATGCGGCCGAACACTGGGATATCCTGGCCCTTGAGGCCGTCTGGATATCCAGCCCCGTCGTAGCGCTCGTGATGCGAGCGCACACCTGGAAGCAATGGAGCCATCGCCTCCGCAGGCTCAATTTGTTTCAGGATCGACTCACCCAGATCCGGGTGACGTTTGATTTGCTCGAACTCCTCGTCGGTGAGTCGGCCTTCTTTTAACAGCACCGCATCGCGTACACCGATTTTGCCGATATCGTGCAGCAGCGCTGTTTTATATAACCAGTCAAGCTCCTGTTCGCTCAGATCTACCGCTTGTCCAATTAACAAGGAGTACTTCGCGACGCGCGTTGAGTGCCCTGCTGTGTAAGCATCTCGCGCATCCAGCGCTGCCGCAAGCGTAGCGTAATAGCTCTGCAGGAGGAGATTGTTCATTTTTTCACGGGCATCGAGCCCCTTTACCATGTGGTTAAAGCCCGCAATCAACCGCGAAAACTCATCCGAGTATAAGTCAGAGGCTCTTACTTTGAGATCACCAGACTGCACCTGCTTCATCACGCGATGTAAATCCTCTATCGGTTGTTGAATATCACTGGCCAGCAGACGTGCGCCCAAGGACGAGAAGCCAACGCCAAGTAAAAGAATAATTGCCGCCCACTTCCAATAATCAGCAATCAACTGGGAAGAGTCTACGCTTGTGCTCAGCCGAATCTGTGTTGCTAGGCTAAAAAGAAATAGCGGCATCGTGCCAATCAGAAACGCACTCAACTGAAACTTCCGCTGAATCGACACGATGACGCGTCCATCCAACGAGACGTCTTCCCCATGAATCTGCTGGCCTAACTCACGTATATGTATCAGCATGGGCCGAATGGCTTGCGCCGTTGTAAAAAACTCCAGCAAAGCATGCATACTAGCAATCAGTATCGCACCGATACCCGCCAGCCCAATATAAAAAGCAGGCAGCGTCAACCACCCCCACGCAACTCCTAAGCTTGCCATGGTCATTGCCGGAATGGATAGCCCCAAAAAGTGCGGCCCCATAATCCGCATCACGGATAAAGCAGGAAAACGATGAGTCTGCAAGTAGGCTGCACGGATCGTCTCTAGCGACGGCTTTTTTTGCCACATCATCTCACGAATTGGCCTTATGTGCCTCCTGAAGATCAGAAACTCCGCAAGCATCATGACACATAACGATAAAATCATAATAATAAATACACGGAGCATTTCGGTACCCGTAATCGTGAGCGTTGTCGAAATAATAACCCCACCCACAACCAGAACAGCTATACCCGAACCCATCATATAATTTCGTAGAAGATCACGTAGAAATTTTCTATATACCAGCATACCTCACCCCGCCTCTATCCAAACTATACATATTTCGATAAAGTCTCGCATCCCTCCCTTCTATTGTAACGTAATCTTGCAAACTCCGCTTGATATCTCTCGTGGAACCAACTGCCTTACTAGCATTGTGGGAAAAATGAAACAGCCGCACTCCATGGTTAGAGTGCGGCTGCGGGCCGGGGGGCGCGGGTTTAGCGCCCATTTCGGGCTTTAACCAGACCCGCACGGGCCCTCCCTACTCTTCCCGCTTCAAGATCGGCTCAGCATCCGACCCTAGGAACGCGCGCGCTAAGTCGGTCACACTTTTCCCTGTGAGCGTCTGCGTGATTTCCGGCACCTGCGCGATCATTTTGGCGATATCACCTGTGATTCGATTGACGCCAGACGCCGAGCCGTCCTGTGAGATCACGGTGATCTTATCAACGTTGCTCAGCGGTGCCGCAATTTTCTCCGCCAGCTCCGGAAGGATGCGAAGAATTTCCACTGTCACCGCCGCCTGCGTGTACTGCTTGTAGGCTTCGGCCTTCTTCTCCAGCGCCTCCGCTTCCGCAAGCCCTGCTAGGCGCACGACTTCGGCGTTCGCCTTCCCTTTGGCGAGCTCCGCTTCCGCCGTGGCTTCGCCGCGCTTTCTCGTCGACTCCGCTTCCGCCTCAGCTTCAAGGATTTGCCGTTGCTTGCTCACCTCGGCACGCATGATCGCTGCCAGCTTCTCCGCCTCAGCTGGCTTAATAACAGAAGCCTCGAGTTCCTTCTGCTTCAGGTCAACCTCAATCTGGCGAACCGTCTTGTTCGCCTCTGCTTCCATCTGACGGATCCGTACCTGCTCCGTTACGAGCTGCTGTTGAATTTGCTTTTGCTTCAATTCATAGGCCAAATCTGCTTCCGCCTGACGACTCGTCGTCTCCTGCTTGAACTCCGCTTCCTTCATGCTGAGCTCTTTGCGGTACTGGGCTTCCTTCGCGGATGCCGCGCTCTCCGCTTCAATCTTCAATTGATGGGCTTCTGCCCTGCGAATGGCCGACTCCTTCTCCGTATCCGCCTGCCGGATTTGAATATCTCGCTCGACTTCCGCTTTGGCGATACTCGCGCTTTTGCGAATCCGCTCCACTTCAGGTACACCTAAGTTCTCAATGTACCCTTGATCGTCCGCCACTCGTTTCAGCACGAAGGAAATGAGGTTGAGCCCCATTTTATCCAAATCCTCTGAACACGTTTCCCTCATCTTACTGTTGAGCTCATCCGGATTCTTCAGGATAGATTCTACCGTCAATTGCCCGACTAATCCCCGCAAATGTCCTTCTACCGAGTGTAGAATCATCGCTTCCCGCTCCGCCATCGAATGGTCAAGGAACTGCTCGGAAGCCGTTGCGATCGCAATGGGGTCACTTTGGATTTTAATTTGAGCGACAGCTTCAATTTTGAGACGAATCCCTTGCAGAGAGAACATCGGCTGGTCGGGTTTCACATCAAAACTCGTGAGCATCATCGAGATCGTTTTATAACTCTGAAAACCAGGAATAACGAACGTCCCGCCACCTTGCACGACTCTTTTGCCCCCCAAACCAAACACGATCATCGCTTCATTCGGCGGCACTTTCTTGTACGCTTTTACAATTGAAGCTAGTAAGATGAAAACAACAACCACAATAGCTGCTACCATAATCAGCACTGAATACATCATTTCTGCCCTACCTCCCTGTCGTTCCTCACTATTGGTTGAAGCAAGAACGGGCTATTCAAATTCACTAAATTCCGTCACTGTAGCCACACCTTTGTTCATGTTCAAAATAACAACCTTCGTTCCTTTCGCCAAGGACTCACCGTTCTCAGAACGAACACTGATGGAGCGTGTGGTTCCTTGCAGCACATATACCATTTCGCCTATGCCTTTGCCCACAATCGGGACCGTCAGCTTCCCCAACTGACCGCTGAGCTCGAAATCGCTCTCCTTCATGCTGTCATCATGTTTATAAATAACCTTAGCGTACAAAAGAAAGAAGAGCCACGCCATCACAAGACCAGCCGCAACGGCAAAGAGAAGAATTAACAATCCGCTTGTCATGCCGACTTTGTTAAGGATATACCCCACACCGCCGAACACCGTCACCCCTGCGAGCAACGAGGACATATTGAACCAAGATGGGCCGCTATGCCCGTGTCCATGACCTTGTGCACCGCCTGCATCACCATGCATTTCAAAACTATCCACACCGAAAATTGTGATGAGCAGCGTAAGTATGAGACCTACGAAAAAACAAATCAGAAACATCGTCATCATCAGCTTTACCTCCCACATACATGTAGACGAAATTGGGAATAAAAGGTTTCGCTTACTATTTATAAAAAAACCTCCTACAAGAGTAGGAGGAAGTTATACTTACTATTAGTTTATGAATGCTGCGAATTGTAAGAACCTTCTCAAACAGAACTTGAAAAATGGAAACGCACTCGTTAAATTTTAGCCGCACAGCGCATCCTTCTCGTACAACTTGCGTATAATCATTCGATGACTTATCGTTAAATCTATTAAAACAAAGGAGTAGATTATCCCATGCACACAAAAAAATGGACTTGGTTAATTTCGGCAGCGCTGGTAATCATGATGTTGACACTAACAGGTTGTCAATCGATACAAGGCTTGGAACTGGCGAAAGCGGTTCAGAATGATGCGAATGTGAAGTCTTCCGAGTCAAAAGGTACTTTGCAGTTCGGGCTTGTCCCAGGCGATACTTCTAAGCTATCTGCAGATGAGAAAGCCGCACTTGCCGCTTTGCAGGATGTGAAGGTTGAGCTTGCTGTTAAAACCCAAGATAGCCAACATCTATCTGCCGAAGGCAAGATTGTTTACAGTAAAGGTACTATTCCTTTCAACGTTGCTATGGAAGGTACGAAGATCAACCTTAGCATCGAGGGTTCGAAACAGCCGATTGTTATCGATCTTTTGGGCGGGACGGATATTTCTTTCTTAAGTTTCTTGCCTAAAGCTATTCAAGAACAGTTCGGCAATAAATTACTTGAAATTAAATCAGGCCTCATTGAACTTATTGTAGCGAATACCGCAGATCCTGCTTCTCTAGCGATTACTTCGGTAACGGATAAAGTGAACAATGAATCGCTTTCGTTGCGCAAAGCACATGTAGAGCTTAGCGGCACTGAATTAGCTTCCCTTCTGCAAAAACTGCTAGCTAACGTTCTTGCCGACGAAGCTGGCCTCAAAAAAGTGCTTAGCCAGTTGTACGATGCCCTTGCTCCCCTCATTCAAGAACAGATCGCAGGTGGAGATAAGAGCATTACGTTGAGCCTTCTCACGAATAAGGATTTGACACTTGGCTTTGTGTACTCCCCGATCCACGATTACCTAGCGGGATTGGCGGATTCCATTGATCCAACGAAAGATATGTTTAGTAGCAAAGCATCGCTGCAAGCAGATGTTTACATCGATAGTGACAATCAAATTCGCAAGCAGAACATCGCGATCAATATGCCTGTGACAGAATTCAACAATGGCGCTTCCGCGATTAAGGTTTCCTATGCGAGTGAAACTTGGAATTTGAATAAACCGGTTACGGCTAGCAAAGTAAATACGTCCGGTGCACTTCAACTTAAACCAGATGCTACAGCAATCTTCAGGGTGCTAGCTACACTCGATAAGCAATCTACGCTGTACAAAATGCTTAAAAATGATTTCCAAGTAACGAAAAAAGATATCAACATGGTTACTGACGGGTCAGGGGCCAAGGACGATACGCCTCAACCATTTATTAATGCGAATGGCACGACGATGGTTCCGGTTCGCTTTGTTTCCGAGCAGTTAGGTGCTGAAGTTGGCTGGAATGGCGATCTACGCCAAGTAACGATTACCGATTTCCTCACGGGGAAAACACTACTTTTGACATTGGATAGCAAAAACGCAACTGTAAACGGCTCCGCTGTTACTGAGCTAGAGAGTGCGGCTACATTGTCCGATAGCTCAACGTTTGTTCCTATTCGCTTCATTGCCGAGCAACTTGGCTGTGTAGTTTCGTTCAACAACGAGACGCGTGTCGTCACAATCCACCGTGACTAAGTAATTTCTATATAGGCGATCACCCTTTTCGTATAGCTGAATAGTCTAGTATTGAACCTAGGCAGAAAGCCTACTGTGACTGCGCAGTTGTACGAGAAGGAGTGAAGCTTTATGTATACAAACCCTATGCATCCACAAGGACCACAAGGTCACCATGGCCACCAAGGACCTCATGTGGTGTACCAATCAGAGCCCAACTGGCAACACATGATGAAGCACAAAAGAGACGCTGTCATGCACGCCCTGCACCCACACATCGGCCGTAAGATTCGTGTCACGACAATTGATGGGCATACACACGAAGGTGTTCTCATTAATGCAGATGGTCATCACGTGTATCTGAATACAGATCCTCATCATGGCCACCATCAAGGTCATCACAGACCGATCTACACACCAGCACAATATAATCAAATTATCACACTTGTGCTTTTCGAACTTTTGGTTATTCTACTGCTCGCCTAATACAGAAAGCTCGCACCTCATGCCAAGCGGCTAAGGGTAGCGAGCTTTTATCTTTTTGTAAAAAACCACCAATCAAGCGCATCTTTTCCTTTTAACAAGCGTATATTCTATCACTGCTATTTTTACTAGCTACTATACATATAAGGAGTAGATTTAATCATGCTTAGAAAGATCGGAATAGGGTGGGTTTCGGCCCTGCTTGTCATCTTGCTCATTACTTTAACGGGTTGTCAGGCCATTCAGGGTTTTGATATTGCCCAAGCCCTGCAAAACAGTGCATCCATTAAATCTGTTAAGGCCAGCGGTTCTATGAAATTGGACTTTCTTACTAGTGACACAGGAACTTTAACTGCTGAAGAGAAACGGTTACTAGACATTTTGAAGAATATGCAAATAGATTTCACGGACATCCTCGTACAAGATGAAGAACACGCCTCCATCGAGGGAGCACTCTCCTATGCTGGCGGTACGATTCCCTTCAAGATCGCGGTACAGGATTCCATGATGGTCATCCACATTGAAGGGGCCAAGAAACCAATCTCGTATGATCTCTCGTCAACGAAGACTGCAGTGCCAACAGCAGCTATGATAAACCGTGATGAGCAGTTCACCCAGAAAGCCAAACAGCTGGCGCCAGCTATTATCAAGTTTTTTCTAAATAACGCACCAAATCCGGAGCATTTCACCGTTTCATCCGTAACCGATACGATACATAATGAACCACTAGGGCTAAAGAAAGCCCATATCGAAATTTATGGCAATGAAATTGAAGGACTCCTCAAAAAATTCCTGAACAATATTCTGGCTGACGAAAAAGGCCTGAAGGAATTGATCGGTCAGCTTTATGATGTATTTGTTCCACTGATGCAAGAACAAATGAAGTCGTTGTCGACGCCTAATAACAGCTCCAACATGAACGCCTTTGTTGATCCGAATGCACCTAATTTTGAAAACAAAACGGAAACTGTCGAATTCTACTACACGAAGATTCAAGAGTTGCTCGAAAAAGCACTGAGTGATTGGGAGGAACAAGGTGAAAGTCCCTCTTCCTCCAAAGTAAATCCTCAGACAGAAGCGCTGTTCAGTGATAAAACTTCGCTCAAAACGGACATTTTGATCGACGGGGATAGCCAAATTCGTAAGCTCAATCTGGAGTTAACCATCCCTGTGACTGATATCGGTTCAGGTATTGAGGGTGTCCGATTAACACTTAACTCGGAGCTTTCGAAGATCAATCAGCCCGTTACAGCTGCAACGATTGATATTTCCAAAGGAACGCAGGATATGGCAGCGATGAACACGATCCAAGAGGGGGCGTTTCTAGCCCTATTCGATAAGAACTCCAAGGCTTATTCCCTTCTAAGGAAGGAGTTGAAGATCGCGAAGAAAGAGGTTCACTTGTTGCTCAGCACACCTGCTGACTTGCATCCTTCTAGTGCTACTCAACCTTTCATCAATGAGGAACAGATTGCTATGCTGCCTCTTCGCTTTATTTCAGAACGTTTAGGCGCTGAAGTGACCTGGAATGGCGCTAAGCAACAAATCACGATTACTGATGCGCTTAGCGAAAAAACAATCGTGATGACCATCGGCAGCCGCGCAGCAACCGTGAATGGCACTCCCGTTCAGATGCTGAGTCCCGCCATCCTGAAGAATGGTTCTACGTTCGTGCCGCTGCGTTTTATCACCGAACAGCTTGAAGGTAAGGTTAGTTTCGATGGCACAACAAGAAGTGTAACAATAACCAGAGAATAGTTGTTTCAGGAAGTCTGAAAATAACTTTGATGTTTTTTCAGAAAAGTGGAATAAGCTTCCTGATTAATGGATATATTATCAAAGCTGCGTTAATGATTTACAAGCTCTTCGGAACGAGTTGATTCCGCCGATGAGCATCGCAGGCACAAATTATTGTTGGAGGTTTATGAACACATGGAAACTGGTACGGTAAAGTGGTTTAACGCAGAAAAAGGATTTGGATTTATCGAAATGGAAGGCGGCAATGACGTATTCGTTCATTTCAGCGCCATTACAGGGGAAGGTTTTAAAAGCTTGGATGAAGGCCAACGTGTGCAATTCGAAGTTGTTCAAGGTAACCGCGGACCGCAAGCTGAAAATGTAGTCAAGCTGTAGTCCTTCATCACATATTGCTTTAACTGCTTGCGCGTCAGAGTCAATTATGACAAGGAGGAGTTCGATTGTACTTTTCAAAAAAATCATTGGAACCAGTACCGGAGGAACAAACCAGCATCTGGACCTGCAGCACTGATCAGTGCTCTTGCTGGATGAGAGATAACTTTTCATTCGCGGATAGTCCCGCATGTCCGATTTGCAATTCATCCATGGTCAAAGATTTAAAGATGCTCCCAACCTTATCGAACACAAGCAGCAGGCGATGAATCCAACAAAAGCCCTTGTCTCACATGGAGACAAGGGCTTTTGCATAGGATAGGAACGCAAGTTTGCATTCACTTATTCACTTATATGATAGTTCGCTGAAAAGCTTCTCCTTGATACATCAACAAGGTATCTTCATCGCTCATATGCGGCGTGGCTAACACGAGGATTTTCCCCCACTCCAGCTCAGTAATGAGCTTGTCCGCCTCCGCTTCCGGCACGCCGAGTGCCATGATCTTCACTCTCAGTTCCTCGCTGCGTGATCGGAAAAGATTGGCGATTGACGCAAACAGCCCTTCTTCAGCCATTGAGATCTGCTCTGCACCCGTATACTCCGCAACGTATTCTGTACCTTCAGCACTATGTGTCAGAACATAAATATGATCTTTTTTAAAGCCTTCGATATGGAGCTGCTGTACCTTATTCTGCGTATCCTCAAGACTTGATGTCACACTTACTCTGGTATACGTACTCATGGTAATTCCTCCTCGTCAATGGGATTATTGAGTGTATTCGCGTTACCTCGAGTTAGCTATTAGGTTCTACATACTTCGGCGTCTGCCGAAAATCAGTGATACGATGAACATAATAAGGAAGACGAAGAACAAAATTTTGGCAATACCTACTGCCGTTGAGACAATCCCAAAGAATCCAAAAACACCTGCGACTAGCGCAATTACCAGAAACGTCATAGCCCATCCTAGCATACCCAACACCTCACTTTTCTTATCAATAGTGTTCATCTTGCTATGTTATCTATTACCCACACCATTTAGGGTTGAAACAGGCTTAACGGAAGCTGATCAATGTGTGAAGACCTGGTTGTGAGTGAGGCTTGAGTGAGAGAGTTGGAGTAGAAATTGAAGTAGGAAATAGGAATTGAAGTAGAGGTACTAGGTGATTAACTCCCCTGTGTGCCAGATGAATAGATGGATTTTATACAGGTAAATGAAGAGATTTCCTGATCAAATGAAGAATAGATGGAAAACCTGTAGTTAATTCCACCCATTTTACCCAATCCCGTCAAAAGAAGCCATTTCACCTACATCTTTTACAGTTAAATCAAATTTTCGAGAGGTTTTCGCATAAATAGCTGTACTTTTTCCAGTTAATCATCCCCCACTACTTATCCCCGAAAAGTAAAAAGGCGCCCCCTCCACTTCAATGGATTTGGGGCACCTCTTCACTAACACCTGCTACGATTTCTTACGGTATATACGCTCATGTGGCGCAAAATCATCATAATGCACACCATCAGGCACGTGGAGAATATACTCTTTCTTCCCTAGACCTAGGAACCCTTGCTGGGTTAAGCTGCTGTAAAACAAACTGTGCACTTGCTGCTGCAACTTCGCATTGAAATAGATCATCACATTCCGGCAGAGGATAACGTGAAACTCGTTAAAAGAACCGTCAGTCACCAGATTATGCTGGGCAAACATCATATTCTCTTTCAGCTGCGGATTAAAGTAAGCATACTGATGATCCGTCGTGTAATACTCTGAGAAGGCTTTGGAGCCGCCAGACTCCAAGTAATTCGTAGTATACAGCTGCATCTGCTTCAGCGGGTAAGCGCCCCTCTGCGCCGCCTCTATGGCCTGCTCGTTCATATCCGTGGCGTAGATACGTGTCTTATCTGCCAAGCCCTCCTCCTGCATGAGAATGGCCATGGCATAAGCTTCTTCACCTGTCGCGCAGCCTGCATGCCAAATTCGAATCTCTGGATAGTTCCGCAACTCAGGTACAACTTGGGTTCGGAAAGCATTGAAGAAACTGGGATCACGGAACATTTCCGTCACCCGAATCGACATGTCGCCCAGCAGCTTGTCCACGAATAGCGGCTCATGCAACACTTTTTCCAGAACCGCTGAAATCGTTGGCAGCTTTTCCATTTTCATTCGATTTAGAATTCTTCGACGTAATGAGGAGCGCACATAATGTCGGAAATCAAATCCGTACATTTGAAATATGCCCTCTAGGAGCAAATTGATTTCAATATTTTCCCTCTCATCGATAGGAGGCTCTTCGTACTCAATCCATCCATCCTGTGGTTCATGTATCAATGCTTCTTCACCTGCTTAGTGAGCCACACACGCATCAGCGAGAAGAGTTGTTCCATCTGCAGCGGCTTCGTAATATAGTCCGATGCTCCCGCTTCAAGACACTTCTCTTTCTCGCTCTTCATCGCTTTGGCGGTCAATGCAATGATGGGTAATTGTCGTAACTCCAATTCGCCGCGAATCTCCTTCATGGCATCGTAACCATCCATCACTGGCATCATGATATCCATTAATACCAAGTCGTAATCTGAATCCTCGGTTAATAGGTCGATGGCTTCTCTACCATTCTCGGCTACTATGACCGATACGCCTTTTATTTCTAAGGCACTAACGAGTGCAAATACATTACGTGCGTCATCATCAACAAGCAGAACTCGCTTCCCTTCGAACAGTTGCGCTTCCGCATTAACGGACACATCATGAGACAACTCCGCATCGCTAAGGAAACTCTTCGGATATGGAGTTCCTCCTATATACGGAATCATCTGCTCACTAGCAGCGGCGATCTGATCTTGCGACGAGCTACCGTCATGGTGACCAGGATCATCGGGTTTAGTAGGGATATACAAAGTAAACGTACTGCCTACCTGCACCTCACTCTTCACCACAATCGTGCCTCCAAGCAAACGGGTAAACTCGCGGCAAATCGATAAACCAAGCCCCGTCCCGCCATACTGGCGATTCGTTGTGCCATCCACTTGTTGGAACGCCTCGAAAATAATATGCTGCTTATCAATCGGAATCCCGATACCTGTATCCTTAATCGAGATCGCAAGAATCGTTTCATTAGGACCTCGATGAAGAAGTTCTCTAATACGTGATGAATCAGCGAGCGCTATTCTCATCGTAACAGCGCCTGCTTCGGTAAATTTAAACGCATTTGACAGCAGGTTCTTCAGAATTTGCTGCAAGCGTTGACCATCTGTCACAATGACGGAAGGCACATCTGAATCCAACATAACGTGGAAATCTAATGCCTTTTTCGCAGCTACTGGTGCGAACATTAACTCCATGGACTGTGGAATCTCTGTCACATTAACCTCGTCCTGCATAATCTCTATTTTCCCAGCTTCAACCTTGGATAAATCCAAAATATCGTCGATCAATGACAGCAAATCATGACCCGCCGTATTCACCACACGCGAATACTCTACTACCTCGGACATTTGCATATCTCCGCTGCTCTCCACTAGCATTTGCGAAAGAATCATGATGCTATTCAACGGTGTACGCAATTCATGAGACATATTAGCCAAGAAGTCGGTTTTATACTGAGAACTTGTCTTTAGCTGCAACGAATACTCTTCAAGCTCATCTTTGGCTTTCTCAAGCTCTGCTGCTTTCTGCTCAGCGAATTGGTTCTGCTCCTCCAGAAATTCATTCGTCATCCGCAATTGCTCCTGCTGCATTTGCAGTTCTTCAGACTGCGTCTGAAGCTCCTCGGATTGCGTTTGCAATTCCTCTGTCAGAACTTGCGACTCGGAGAGGAGACGCTCCACTTCCATCCGGCTGCGCACACTCGTAATCGCGGTTCCGAACTTCTCTTGCAAGGAATCAATCAACGTCAGATGCTTCGACTGAAATTGGTGAATAGAGGCCAACTCAATAACGGCTTCCGTTTTTCCATCTACAAGAATCGGGGCTAATAGCAGGCTGCGAGGTGTTGAAATCCCTAACCCCGATGTTATTTTCACATGATTATCAGGCAAGTTATCCATCAAGAAAATTCGTTTATCGACTGCACACTGTCCCACTAAGCCTTCGCCTAGTTGAAACTGGGTAACAGCTTGAACCTGCCCTGAGGCTGCGTATCCTGCAATTTTCACATACGTAGGTTCGCCCTCTTCGTTCTGCCTCAAATAAACAACACCATAACTGGCATCCAACATGGGTGCCAGTTTATGGATAAAGGCTTCACTCAGCAATGTGATATCACGTATGCCTTGATACAGCGTCGCAACCTCTGTAATGCCAGACTGAATCCAGCTCTGTTTCTCTAAATTAGCCAAGAGCTCATTCGTTGCCTCAGCCAATAAACGGATTTCGTCATTCGTCTTCACTTCAATCCGTGAGGCTAGATTCCCTTCCGATGCGGTAATATCGCGAATTTTCTGAGTAACTTGTTTAATTGTGTTCGTTATCGAATTTGATAGAATGAGTGCCACAACCACTGCAATAAGGGAAATAATACCCAAAACAGTAAAAAGAACAACTTTAAGATTATAGTTGCTTTTGGCGATTTGCTGGACTCTTAAGGCTGTTAGGTTTTTCTCCGTGACGAGAAAAGAATCAAATTGCGTACGCAACTGATCCATTACCTTTTTGCCTGCATTCTGTTTAAAATAGTCATTGAGTGCTGCCGTATTATTTTCCTTTTTCATGCGGATGACATTATCTCCGCCTGTTTTCAACCAAATCTGAATCGACTCTTTAATAGACTCTAAGCTTTGCACTTGAGGGGGATTATCGCTAACAAGTTGACGAACTTTATTAAACGTTTCCTGCCATGTTCGATTGCTTTCATTATATGGATCTAGATACTGCTCATCACCTGTGATGACATAGCCGCGCATGCCTGTCTCCATATCGAGCATTTTTTTCTGCAATTCGTTAAGCTGATCGTGTACTTCCATATCATGAGATGAAATGAAGCTAACTTCTTTCTGCAGATCCGTCACGCGACTACTTACGACTAATAGCGATAGACCCAAACAGATAAGAATTAAGATGTAACCCAGCATAATCTTGGGTTTAATCTTAAGTAGAATGGAATTAAACATAAGAAAGTGCCTCCTGGTACAGTTGGTAGCAAATGTAAGGTGAACATTATACTAATCTACTATACCACATTTTCAGCCCCTAGCAGGTAACTAACCACTATACATTCGGTGTTAAGGCTGTTTTCAATTTCGTCATGGCTCTCTTCTGAATACGGGATACACTCATTTGAGAAATGCCGAGCTGATCGGCAATATGGCGCTGAGACTGCCCCTCTTGGTAGATCATCCCGATAACAATGCGTTCGTCATCCTTCAAGCAATCCATCGCTTCTGCTAGATCCATACGCCGCTCTACGGCTTGATAGTCATCAGTGGAACCTGCTATCATATCACCAATCGTGGCTCCATCGCCCTCGCTGGTAAGCGGGGTATCTAGCGATGTGTAGTGATAATAATCACGTCCAGCTAAGATTTCAATTGTTTCCTCTGGGCTCAATTCCAAATAAGCAGCAATTTCATCCACATTCGGCGAGCGCTCCAGTTTAGCCGTCAGCTCGTCCAATGCGCGTCCCATCTGCGCACCTTTTTCCTTAATGCGTCTAGGAACTTGTATGTACCATGATTTATCACGCAAATAATTTTTGAGATGACCGATGAGGCTTTTCATCGCATAACCTTCAAAAGGCACTTCCATGGCATGGTCATACTGTGTAAATAACCTGAGCATGGACATCTGTCCGACTTGAAAGAGATCCTCATAGAGGTCAGGGCGGCTTCGCGACATTTTGCTCACTGCCATACGAACAATCGGTTCATAATGCAAGAGCAATGCCGTAGCCGCCTCTGGACATCCGGTTTCTTTATAAATCTTCTTCTTTTCATAGATCTCATATAAAGGATCGGAGGAAGAGACCGTTCCCTTTGCATTCATACAATCTCCTCTTTTCTATACACCTGC
The DNA here is from genome assembly GCF_059691955.1 of Paenibacillus sp. J22FR83. NCBI lineage: Bacteria > Bacillati > Bacillota > Bacilli > Caryophanales > Paenibacillaceae > Paenibacillus > Paenibacillus sp. J22FR83. The sequence continues at coordinate 139,239 of NZ_JCAUAM010000008.1, read as the reverse complement.
TTAGTCAGAATGACCTCAGTTCCTTGACCACCGCGTGCAAACACTTTAACATCATCCATTAGTGCTTGCATCAGGAAGAGACCGAGTCCTCCAACATTCGCTTCTTGAATCGATTTATGGTGCAGCGTCACTTCTTCTGGGGCCGTTTGGATGTAATGAAAGCTATCGCCTTCATCCTTCACCGTTATTTTCATATAGCCCTCACTAGGCTCAAATTGAACCTCCACGATGCCAGGATTCCCCTCTTCGTAAGCATGAAGAATGGCGTTGTTGCAAGCTTCTGCGACAGCAACCTTCATATCTTCAATATCTTCAAAGGAGAAGCCCGCTTTCGTTGCAACGCCGTATAAAGTGAGTCGAACAATATCCAAATATTCCGCTTGTGCGGGTATGGTCAGACCGATGTATGGGCTCATATGATCTCTTCTTTCCTTTCAAGTACACGTTGATTTTCTCTCAAACTGCCATTGCTTTGCAAATAACTAGAAACACCTGTAATGTCGAATAACCGTCTAACTTTAGGTGGAATATGGTCGATCTGGAAAGCTGCGTGCATAGCAGCCCTCACTTTAATTGCAGAGACGATGAGCCCAATTCCTGTGCTGTCTATATATTTCAATTCCTTCAAATCCAAGATAAGCTTCTCTTCCTCATTCCTAACAACAGAATCCAGTACATTCGCTAGTGAAGACGCCGCTGAAAGATCCAGTTCCCCACTGAGATATATCCTATTTTCTTTCCCATCCGATTGTTTATAAAACATAAATTTACGTATTGCGTTCACGCCTGATGACCCCTCTCTATTTCATCGAACCCGTTTGCGGTGATGACTTCTTCACTTTCATTTTATCCCAAATCTCGAGCGTCATAGTTGCTCCTTGCAGAATAGCCTTTAGCTTCCCATTAGCCGGGGATGTTTTCTTCGATGCTTCTGTTGGTTTCATAGAAGCGATCAGGCTTGAAGCTGATTGTCTAACGGAAGACGATAGTTCATGAAGTACTTGACCAACATCCTGCACGGTACCAAATAGATGATTAAGCGTGGAAAGTTTCATTCGCATATCGATCGCAACTTCATTCGTATTAAGAATGACATCCTTCACATCAGAACTGATCTCCGTCACTTCAGTTTTCATCTGCCCCATTGTTGAGGTGATCTCATCAAGGGAATGCTTTAATGATTTTAAGGTTTGAATCAAATAAAACACCAGAAATACAAACGCGACTGCCACAACACATACACTAATTTGAAGCAACATGGGAATCCCTCCTATTGTGCCTTGTTATTACGTAGTTACCCATGTTAGAGAAAGTTGAATCACCTCTGGCACAAAATATGTGCATCTAACTTAACTGTTTCACTTCGCCTCCATAAGGGTACTTATTTATTGTAGACACAACTAAATCAATTTAAGTGGAGGAATGATCATGGTTAATTCAACGATAACGAAGGCTAGCCCGCTAACAGAGATGCTCGATAAACAAGTCGCCAACTTCTCGGTACTTTACATGAAGTTGCATAACTATCATTGGTATGTGAAAGGTGAGAATTTCTTCACCCTACATATTAAGTTCGAAGAACTATACACGGAAACTACACTCCATTTGGATACGATCGCAGAGCGAATGCTTTCCCTGCGTGCGGTTCCGACCGCTACCCTGAAAGAGCATCTGCAAATAGCTTCAATTAAAGAAGCCAAAAAGACTGAAAGTGATGCTAGTTCCATGGTAAAACAGCTCGTCGATGATTTCACGATGATATGCGCCGAGTTGACCGAAGGGATCGAGCTGGCCGAAGACAACAAGGATCAGCCAACAGCGGACATGCTGATTGCTATCCGCTCCTCCTTGGAGAAACACAGCTGGATGCTGGCAGCCTATCTTGGCAAATAAGACAAGTAAAGAAAACCACGGTTTGGCGGTTATTCCGTCATTCCGTGGTTTTTACTGTGCATATATTTAACTAACGTAACCTCAGTGCCACCCGTCGTGTCGACCAGAACTTCATCCATTAACGCTTCCATCAGATAAATGCCCAGACCACTGCTTGTAAGCTCACTCGGCATCGTCCCTGTGAAAGGACCCGTTTGCCGACTTTCGCTAGACGCCTCGTAGCCAATGCCGTTATCCTTCACTTTCACTCGGAGCGCATCCTCGCTCATCTCATAGCTAATGTCGATGTGGCCGCTGGTATCTCCAGGGTTCGCATGCAGAATGGCATTATTACAAGCTTCCGATACAGCAACCTTCATGTCTTCAATGTCTTCATACGAGAAACCCAGTTTCGTTGCTACACCATACAAGCTAAGTCTCACGATTTCCAAATGCTCCGCTGCTGCTGGGATATGTAGGCGAATGACATTCATACGCTGCCTTCGATCCCTTCATTCAGAAATCCAGTAATCCCCGTCAGATCAAACAGTTTCCTGATCCCTGGCGGAATATCTTGGACGGCGAAAGGCGCTTTGATTTCATCGCGGATCTTCAATGTAGATACCACGATGCCAATGCCCGTACTGTCGATATAACTTAAATCCTTCAGGTTAAGAATTAAGGCTTTGTCTTCACGATGAACGACGGCCTCAAGTGCTTGGCGGAAAGCTTGTGCTGCTGCCAAATCAAGCTCTCCACGGATAATGAGCTGTACGGACTTCTCCGATTCTTCAAGACTAACTTGAAATTTCTCTGAGGACATGAGCCACACTCCCTAGTCATTATTGTTGTATCGTACCAAGACCACTGCAAGTATACAAGTTTCATTGAATTACACAATTTAGGTGGCAGAGATCATGACTAAGCACATGTCATCCTGCGAAGGGCTGTTCTTCGTTGTAGCAGCAAGCCTTTCGACTAATCCTTCTGGGTCATGCCCATTCCTATCGATGAGGCTATTCTTGATTTGAGCCAAACCATCCTGTTCCTCATCTGAAATCCATTCTGTCAATCCATCGGTATACATGACAATCTGAGCTTGTTTCTCATACGTCGCGTACCCTTTGGTAACTTCAATCCCTTCAAAAAAGCCAATTGCACAGCACCCTTCAGAGAGCAGCTGCACTTCGCCATCCAGCACAGCAACGCCAGCCGGATGGCCAGCATTCACATATTCAATGGTGCGCTTCTCGGTATCAAGTACCAGATAGATCGCGGTAAAGTAATAATTAATAAGGCTATCTGTGACATGGAGCTGATTCATTCGCCGATTAAGCTCCTGCATCACCAACTCTGGATCGCCTATCGTCGTAATGGTATCCTTCAAAGCCGAGTAAATATACATACACACTAAGGATGAAGAAATACCATGCCCCATCATATCGAGCAAAATAATGCCATATTGATGCGGTCCGATCGGATACCATGCATAGAAATCACCTGCCAGTTCTGATGAAGGTCGATACACCGCCGAAATCTCGATGTTCTCATTCTTCAGTGGATGGCTAAGCACACTAAGCTGGACCTGTTTAGCCAAATCAAGCTCATACTTGATTCGCTTATCACGCTCTTTATGCCAATCCTTCTCGTATTTCAAACGAAGTGTAGAGCGAATCCGTGCCAGAAGCTCCACCTTATTAATCGGTTTCATGACATAATCCAACGCTCCTGCGTCCAAAGCCTCTGCCAACTTATTGGAATCCCCCATCGCCGTTACGAAAATAATCGGAATATCCCTTAAGCGCTCATCAGCTTGTACCGTCCGACACGCTTCTACCCCGTCGATTTCTGGCATCATCATATCCATAAGAATGAGATCAACCGTTATTTTCGCTTGATCAGGTGTATTCATACCAAGTAAGTGATAGAGCTCTCTTGCCGAAGCTAGCGATATTAATTCCGTGTATCCCGCTTTTTCCAGAATTTTTTCAATAATTAATAAATTGGTCTTATTATCATCTACAATAACGATACTCATCACGCTAACCCCTTTCGGGTAAATAGGAACTGATCCCCTATGTATAATCTACTATATATCCTATAACCCTATTGCAGACTTTTCAATCAGGTAATGAAGAAACTTCACAAAATTAACTATATATCCCTTGTTATGTATGGTATCAAGAACCTATATGATTAAACATTTTTGTCTTTCACCTGTTTCACTTTTTCTCTAGGCGGGTACATCCAAGTATGGACATGAAACACCTAAACCCCAAATTGAAGGAGAGATGACGTATGAGTGAAGTAGTCGAGACGAACAAAAGCGGATTATGGTTAGGTCTAATGATTGGTGGTGCTGTCGGCGCGATCACCTCATTGTTAATTGCCCCTAAAGCGGGGAATAAGCTGCGCGAAGACCTTATGAACACTTATCGGACTTGGCAGGACAAAACAAAAGAAATCGCCACTTCCGTCAGCGAGGGCTCCAAAGCCATTGCGGAAAGCGTTAGCCAAAAGACAGAGGAAATTGTAGATACAGCAAAAGCAAAAACAGAGAACCTTGTCGATACTGCAAAAGAAACAGCCAAAGAAAGTCAGCATCGTGTCACTGACACGATTCAAGCAGCTAAAACAAGCTTTCAAAATAATTAATCCTAGTTGGACTGGGGGTGACCCCTACTTAAAGGAGTGCTTTACGATGGACAAACATGCCCTGCATCAACAGTTAACTGACTGTGGACTTGAACGTATTGAATACGTAGAGAAGTCTGTGTACCGCATTGATATTTACAACGATGCCACCTCAGCAGCTTATCCGTTGACGTTAACCACAATAACTTCCGAACTTGGGAATACAACCGTGCATTTTCATGAAGCTGATTTTAATGACAACCAATTCGTTCCTCTGCAAGTTCGCCGAGCCGCGTTGGATAAATTAATTGAGCTTGAGCAGATCTGTAACGGATCGACTGGTAAATCCCTTGAAGAAGCCAATAACGGCTCTATGGCTCAGGACATGGATGAAATGAAGAAGCTCGGCAATGAGATGAAACACATGAAAACCAATAGCGAGCTCATAGAGAATAATATAGTTCCTGATCCAATGCCGTAGTGGATTGGTGAGGGTGGAGAGAAACCACAATCGGAGCTAGACAACAGAAGAGGGTATCCCGTCACTTACGTGGCTTGGGATACCCTCTTCTGTGCGTTCCGGCTTATGCCTTCGGATGTACCATATCCGCTGGCTTCACATAACTGTCGAATTGCTCCGCCGTCAAGTATCCGCTGCGCAGGGCAGACTCCTTCAGCGTCAGCCCTTCCTTATGGGCCTGCTTCGCAATGCTGGCTGCCTTCTCATACCCGATATACGGATTGAGCGCCGTGACCAGCATCAGGGATTGTTCGAGATTGCGCTGAATCACCGCGCGATTCGGCTCCATGCCGGCGAGGCAATGGTCATTAAACGAGCGCATGCTGTCCGCCAGCAGTCGTACAGACTGCAGGAAGCTGTGGATGATGACGGGCTTGAACACGTTCAGCTCGAAATTGCCCTGACTAGCGGCGAAGCCGATGGCCGCATCGTTGCCCATCACCTGGCACACGACCATCGTCATCGCTTCGCTCTGCGTGGGGTTGACCTTGCCCGGCATAATCGAGCTGCCGGGCTCGTTCTCCGGAATCGTGATTTCTCCGATTCCGCTGCGGGGACCGCTCGATAGCCACCGAACATCATTGGCTATCTTCATTAAGTTCGCCGCGAGCGCCTTAAGCGCGCCGTGGGCGTAAACGATCTGATCATGGCTGGTCAGCGCATGATACTTGTTCGCAGCCGTGACGAAGCGCGTGCCCGTCTCGCGAGTCAGGGCATCGGCGACGCGGGCGCCGAATTCGGGATGCGCGTTCAGCCCCGTGCCGACGGCGGTCCCGCCGATCGCGAGCTCGCGCATCGTATCCACGGCGCTGCGCACCATGCGCGCCGTCATGTCCAGCATCGCCCACCACCCACTGATCTCCTGACCCAGCGTCAGCGGGGTCGCGTCCTGCAGGTGGGTGCGGCCGATCTTGACGATGTCGGCGAAGGCCGACATCTTGGCGTGAAGCGTCGCCTGCAGCCCCTCCAGGGCAGGCAGCAGCTCTTGCTCTACCGCGATGACACCGGCAACGTGCATCGCGGTCGGGAACGTATCGTTCGAGCTCTGCGAACGATTCACGTCATCGTTGGGATGGATGCGCGAAGCGCCATCCGCGAGCAGTTCGCTTCCGCGGTGGGCAATCACCTCGTTGACGTTCATGTTCGACTGCGTCCCGCTGCCAGTCTGCCATACGACCAGCGGGAACTCGTCATCCCAGCGGCCTTGTACGATTTCATCCGCCGCTTGGGCAATCGCCTCCGCTTTATCCGCTGGCAATCCGCCGAGATCGCGGTTAACGTGGGCGGCTGCTTTTTTGAGCAGCGCGAAGGCGCTTATCAAGCGTGGCGGCATTCGCTCCGTACCGATTTTGAAATTCTCGAAGCTGCGCTGCGTCTGTGCTCCCCACAACTTATCCACAGGTACTCTGATTTCACCCATGGTATCTCGTTCTATGCGATATTCCGTCATCTCGATTCCCTCCTTAATCATGCCAAACTACTTCTATTTTTACATAGTACCGTACCCACTACTACCCATACTTGGATACACATAAACACGCATCGCATAGTGTCCCCAAATGTTGGATCCTTATGAGTCCAGGCTGGTTATCCCTGTAGCAGGAAAGCTATAATAAGGAATGATAGTAAATAACGGCACATTCAATTCAATCCAAGGAGATCACATATATGGAAACGAAATTAGCGATCATCGTTCGCTCCACTGAAATCGACGTGAATGGGCATGTGAATAATGCCAAATATTTGGAGTACCTCGAATGGGGGCGTGAAGAGTGGTATGAGGCTTGTGAGTTATCTTACGAGGCTTTTGGTGCGCTCGGTATTCAAACAGTAACCGTCAATATCAACATCAATTATCGAAAAGAATGCAAGCAAGGCGAGCACTTAACAATAAGCTGTCGCCCTGAGAAGATCGGCAACACCAGCTATGTACTGCGCCAGGAGATTCGCAATGGGCATGGTGAATTGTGTGCGGATGCGCTTGTGACCAGCGTGACGATGGATAGCATAACGCGCAAAAGCCGGGAAGCCCCGGCAGCATTAAGGCAGTATTTTGCTTAATCGGTCTGCATCAGCGAGGGACGCGTTAAGGGACAGTTCCCCAGTGGCGGCGCATCAGGGATGAATTCCGTAAGCTTGCGCATGAAATAGCACGACTCCGGAAAATGATGTTCCAGGAAGCGCAGCGTCGATTTCGATAGCAATTGGTCATTGCCATATTGAACAACGATTCGCTGTACCAAATCATAGAAGGCTTTCACGGTTCCGAGTACTTCCTTGGCGAATTGAATCTCCGCTGGGAAGCCTGGCGGTGTGAATCGCAAATAGCCTTGCATGGCGCGGTTTTTCGTCATATAGGCCGAGAAGAGTGAGGCAAATTTATCCGTTTCTAGGCTTAATATGCGCTCGACAGGGTCTAACAGCCCATTGAGCAGTACAGCATGCCCTAATTGATCTTCCAACCAGAGATCCAACAACTGAGTCAGCGATAGAGGCGCAGCGGGCACCCCTTGCATCCAGTACGTGAGCTGCCGTAAATACTCTCTATTTTCATTAATCGTCCCATTAAAATAAGATGGCGTTAAATTCAGATTCACCCGATTCCACAGTCGCAAATGCTGCATGTGCCCCTCAAGCCTACAGTAGGCGTCAGCAAGGGGATACACGCTTCTCGCGAAGGCTTGCATACTAGGAGAGTCCGCTCCTTCAAACGGCGCTAACCCCTTCGCTTGTTGACGTGCATGGTGAAATTGCGGGATGAACCGTTCCGCTTCCTTCCACCACTTCGTTTCCACTGGCGATAAGTAATCCCTCAGAAAATGAGCATGATCTTCCAACACTTCCAGCCAAAACAAATGCTCTTCTTTCACCGTTATTCGTGTTTCTAGCATCCTGCAGGTCCCTCCTCCGCTCGCCTCGCTCTCCTTCCAAATGTATGAAAGAATGCGGAGCCATAGACCGTTTCACGGCTTGGGGGTCGGCCCCATGCTGCGAGCCCTTCTACTTTTTATCCACAGAACAAGGGGGTAGATGAAGAACAGACTCTCTACGAATAGGGCAAAGGTTGCCCAACTGCTATTAAAATACTCGGACAACTGTACGGGATTCTTCGCCAATATAAGTGACATCGAGACGACTAAGGCCGCTAGAGGGAATGTAATGCTTTTGTACGTACTTAGCGAAAGAGCTTGCGAGCAAAGCAGCGTCCCTATTGTAAAAATAATACTTAGCTTAATGAAATAGCCCGTGAACCAGATCGAGACAATAAGTGCATCTGTGTTGCGTAGGAAGTCGCCCAAATGCAGAAATCCTGTAAGCTCTAATGCTGGATATATTAACGCAGCCCCGAGCTTAGGCCCAAAGAAAAACATCATTAGCAGAAATTCTACGAGAAGTATGTAAGTACCCGCCAAGGACCCTATCCATATAATTTTGCTAGTTTTTGGATTGACTTTAAGCTCTGGGACGAGATAGGAGAACATGATTAATTCGCCATACCACGGAATAATTTCATACATTTGAGTCCACAATGCCTTCCAATCATGAATCCGAGTAAACTCATACCACATGGGTGTATCCATCGAGGTAAGAAAGAATAAGGGTTTGAACAAGAACAACACACCAATAAATAAAAAGCACCCTTGTGCAAATCTGAAAACGGTTGAAACGCCGGATTGTGTCAAAGATGCAACCGCGGCCATTACCAAAGCAGCAATAGCGGCAGGAGGTGTTTCACGTAAATAAGTCGGTATGAAGAAATCAGTAAACTCGCGTAAAATATAAGAGGCTAGGTGTAAGAAAAAGAAGGATATCAGAAACAGAATGCCTTTATGAAGGTATTTGTTTATGATGGTACCGCCATATTCACCAAGGTAGTTCGAGGGTTGGCGCAGAGCGAACCGGAGGCTGAACGTTGCTAGCGCCGTGCCTAAGATCGCACCAAGTACGATGCACCATCCGCCATCAAAGGCAACAGCACCTGCAAGAGGACTGATGAGAAAGGCAATCGTCGTCGAAAATACGAACACAAAGGTCATAGCCCCCAATTGCAGCCCTGTCACTGTTCCTTGATGCTTCACCTTGCCGCCTCCCTGCATACTTATCCTTGCGTAATGAAGCTTTGAATCGGCTCAAATAACAACCGTATCGCGTGACTGGGATTGACCCACTCCGGCCAGAAAATACTGATGGTGCTATAAACAAGCACGAAACCAGTCACTGACAGAGCGAGTCTCCTTTCTTTCGGACTTGTAGATTGACGTCGAAGCCATGAGATTTGATAGATCAGGATACAGCCAATACCTAAGGTTAGATACAGCAAGGATTGCAATCTCCTTCCGATTTCAAAGTTTCGCCGAACGGCTGACCCCCGTGCTTCGTAAGATCACATGAATCTGAAATTCAGAATCTGTATGTGTAAACATCATCTTGTGAGGATCTTCTGCCCATTGCTGCCACAGTGCAGGGTATTTGTATTTTACTAATTCGCTCCATTGAAAAACATCGGCTTGATGGTCGTGCGCTTTCACCGCAGCATCTTGAACCATTTGTTTAATACGATCGCTCACAGCCCTCTCCACGATGGCAATATTCGCTGGATCGCTCAAATTCATATTGGATTCAATCGAAATGAGATCTGCTTTGGCCTGAATAGTTACCTGAAAAGTGACCTTGTTTCCATTGCGAATCGCTCGCGTCCTATGTTTCACATCAATGAGCCTAGCGCTGAAAACATCCTTATTGGGAAGCTTTCCCGTAATGATCATCTCAGGAATCCGGTTCTTCAGCATTAAAATGCCCATTGCTTCTTCATTCGTAAATTTACCTGTAACGGCGCCATCCTTCATAACAGCTGCGCCTCCAACCCCCGACCACTTCACCGTCTTGGCTTCTGTCAGCAGCTTCAGATCACGTAAAGTTAACTCCGGAATGTAGGAATCCCCCAAGTTATTCCATTGGGCATATAATAAGTCTCGGATTTGAATTGGAGGGACTCGCTTTGTATGAGCTGTTTCGCGCCAAATTTCTGTGGGGAACCGTTCAAACACGGATTCTAACTTCGCTAAATTTCTGGCGATGCCATTGAAATAAAACACATAGATCGGCAATCTGAAATCTGTTGCACGAATCAAATGATCAAATAGGGGTGTCAACCCCGCACGTGCGAAACGATCCCCAATTACGATGACTTGCATCTGTCCCCATGTGACCGATCTGGGCAACTCCGCCTGAATATGCTGAAGAGCTTCGGCAACATCCGAGCCTTTGCCTGAAACTGATACGAACGGCTTTTGATTCACACTGTTCGAATTGAGTCCATTCGATATGCGATTCGGCAACATGAACAGCGTAGAAACTTCCGTCTGCCCATCTTCATTCAAGTCAACCAGCATGGTCGAAACGAAGGTTCGGTCGTTCAGCTCTTGTTTGGACCAGCAGCCTGTTAATCCTGCCGGGATAACCGTGATGAGCACCAGCATGACAACAATACGCTTTATTCGCGGCAACATGTGTCCCCTCCCTGACGGATCAAGGTCGTTTCTTGCCAATCCAATTCGTCCAAGGAAATCGGCCAGCGGCGTCCCTCATCTGCTCAGACTTAAAAGGAATGAACGGAGAAAGATAAGGCGTGCCATAAGACTCCAAGGATAACAAATGAATATAAATGAAAAAGACCCCAATCAATAGTCCAAGAAGTCCAAATATCGCTGAGATAATCAATAGCGCAAACCGCAGGAAGCGAATTGTCAAAGTAAGTGAGAAATGAGGCACAACAAAGGAAGATATCCCCGTGAGAGCAACAATGATGACCATAGGCGCGCTCACGATGCCAGCTTGAACTGCCGCCTCGCCAATGACAATCGCTCCGACGATCGAGATCGTCTGCCCCATTGTGGTTGGGATGCGCTGACCCGCTTCTCGCATGACTTCGAAAGTAATCTCCATAATGAAGGCTTCCAAAATCGCTGGAAACGGAACAATATCTCTACTCGCAGCTAATGAAATGAGCATATTGTAAGGGAGCATTTCTGGATGATACGTCGTGATGGCAACATAAGCAGATGGCAGAATAAGACTCACAAAGAAAAAGACATAGCGAAGAATACGGATCCAACTGCTGTAGAAATAGCGCTGATAATAGTCCTCTGCCGACTGCAGAAACGACAATAATGTCGCAGGAGCAACCAAATTATTCGGTGTTCCATCTGTCAATACGGCTAACCGTCCTTCAAACAGCGAGGAAACAACCACATCAGGTCTTTCTGTATTCAGCATTTTCGGAAACGGAGAACTAAGACGTTCATCCAATAACTCTTCCACAAAGGAGCTGCCAGGAACACGATCGGTGTTAATTGCCCGAAGCTTTGTTGTAAATTGCTGCACCATATCAGGAGCACAGCGATCTCTCATGTAGAGCAGAAGAACGATCGTCCGCGATTCACTTCCGATAATGAATTGCTCGACAACCAGATTTTCGCTTTTGATGCGCTGACGAATGAGTGACAAGTTCGTACTTACGTCTTCTACGAAGGACTCCTTGGGCCCACGAATCGTCTTCTCATTCTCAGAGACGTTCACTTCTCGCTTCGCTTTTTGCGGAAAAGGGAACAAGACGCCCGTCGTCTCACCGGAAATACATAATAAAACGTACCCGTTATACAAGCCTTCTAGCGCTTCCTCAGGCGTATGTGAAACATGATAAGTAGTCGAGAAAAACGTATAATTCTGAAATATGCTTTGGAGACGCTCGTCGCTACGTCCCGAATACGGCTGCAGTAACTTATGCAGAACATGCGTCTGCAGCATCTCCAAATCAATTGCATCCATCATATAGTAAATTGTGCAGATGAAGTCGTCTTGCTCCATCCTTTGCGAGACGATATCTAAGCGATCTTGCAGCTTCTCGCGGATCCATTGCGTCAATTCCATATATGCGGCTTCCTTTTTGGTAGTAGTTTCCTCCGTCAAGGATGTATTTATGCATCCTTAGACAAATCGTTGGAAAATACGACTTGGAGCCTCTTTATCTATTCTCTGTGGATAACTTTTCGCCAATTGGCGTCAATAATCCGTCCATGCTTGTCATGTTTTTCTTCTCCCAGTAGGCAAGCAAGCCATCGTCGCCTTGCTTCGCTGCCCAATTTTGCAGCGTATTCCGTTCCCCCTCATACGTGTAGAAAGGTACACTAAACCCGCAGGAGGACTTCACCTCATGAATATCAATAACCATGATTTGCCGCCCCCCTGGCAGTAACTCGAACTTCGGCGCCAACTGATCCCACTCGTCAGAGCCAGGCAGTACCACACGGCCTTTGCCATATAGTCTGATAATCTGCGGTGGCCCTTCGATTGCCATGAACATGACAGTAATGCGGCCATTCTCCGCTAGATGTGCGCTGGTTTCATTCCCACTCCCGGTTAAATCCAGATAGGCTACTTGATTGGCCGATAGAATCCGCAGCACATCGTGCCCCTTTGGCGAAATATTCACATGTCCTTCCGCATTTAGCGGAGCTGATCCTACGAAAAAGATGTGTTGCTTAGCGATGAACGCCTCGTGTTCCGGCAGCAGTGCCTCGAATGATTTCCCCATTTTGCACTCACTCACTTTCCATTTTCTTCTATTATGTGCTCTGTTATTCTATTTGTGAAATACATAAATCATACATAATCTATAGGTAAAACCTATAGGGGGAAGTTGTACTATCCATCGAACACTTCTCTCAACAACAATTACATATTAATGGAATTACAGGAGAAAATAAGGGGGACTGATGATGAGGGAGGGAGCACGTGTGAAACAACATCCGTCGATCGAAACAGCAGATGCCTATTTCAAACAAATCTTCTCTGAACAAAGCGACTTTCAGTCGAAAGAATGGCTCATCGAAGGAACGTTGATTCAACTGTTTTATTTCGAATCGCTTATCGATATGCCCCTCGTGCAAGATTTCATTCTACAGCCGCTGCTTCTCCGCCCTCATGATGGTATTCGCGAATCCGTGTCGATTCTCGACTATGCTGAAACAGAACATTTTGGGGAAGCCGTTCAAGCCCTATTGTACGGTAAAGTTGTCCTCTATCGAGGCGGAGACAGTAAGCTGTACCTGCTCGGAGCCGATTTGAAGAAGGAACGTTCCATTAATATCCCGATCAATGAACGCGTGCTACGGGGTGCGAACGAAGCTTTCATCGAGAATTTAGATACCAACATTAACCTGATGCGTAAATTAATTAATTCGACAGAATTCGTTGTAAAAACCTACACGATTGGGCGGCTTTCACGGACGAAGATCGCCGTCATGTACATCAAGTCGGTTGCCTCAACAGCAATCTTCGAGGAGATCGAGAGAAGGCTTGCGAGCATTGAGATTGACTATGTCGAGGCGCCGGGATTTATCGACGAATTGATTCGAGATAAGAAATTCAGTCTATTTCCACAACTACTCATTACGGAACGGCCTGATCGCGCGCGCTCTTATCTAATGGAGGGAAAGGTTGTCATCGGAACCGCAGGGTCACCAGATGCCATCATTATGCCTGTAACGTTCTGGTCTTTCCTGCAAAGTCCTGATGATTATCAAGTAGGTTGGCTGATAGGTACATTCTTTCGCCTATTGCGCATATGCTGCCTGTTCATTACGATTGGCTTGCCCGCCTTGTATGTGGCTGTCAGCGCCTTCAACCCACAACTGTTGCCAATTAATTTCGTGAATACACTCCAGAGTTCTCTGAAATACGTCACGTTTCCGCCCGTACTCGAAGCACTTTCCATGATGTTCATGCTTGAGATATTAAGAGAAGCAACCGTTCGGCTAGCGAGTCCCGTCGGCCAAACCATTGGCGTCGTAGGTGGTATCGTCATCGGTACGGTTGTCGTGCAAGCCAACTTGGTTTCCAATACGATCGTTATCGTTACTGCCCTAACAGGCTTGGCCTCTTTCGTCCTGCCCTCTTACGAGATGAGTAGTGCAGTTCGCTTGTTGAGCTATCCTGCGCTCCTTCTTTCCGCGCTGTTCGGCTTGTTCGGCCTTGCGTTCTTCTTCATGATGCTTTGCATACATTTATGCCAAATGACAACCATGGGACTCCCTTACTTTACACCGCCGTTCTCCTTGCATGATACGAAGGATACGCTGTTTCGGGTCCCTATTTGGAGATTACTTAAACGCCCCCTAGGAGCGATTTCGAGCAATCGCACAAGGTTAAGGAATCCAAGGAGTTGGAAACGCCCATGAAGGAAGAAACCATCACAAGAAGACAGCTGATCTCGCTGGTTATTATGGTTCAGCTCGGGATTGAAGTATTGTCCCTGCCGCATGTCGAAGCCCGTTCTGCAGGCCATGATACATGGCTGGCTGTCTTGCTAGCTGCACTAGCTTCGCAAGCAGGCATCACACTGATTTGGTGGCTTGGCAGTCGCTACCCTAAGCTTAACTTCTACGCCTATATCCCACTTATTGTAGGGAAACCAATTGGAACCAGCATTAATTTGTTGCTTGGATGCTATTACACCTTTTCTGGACTATTGTTAACACTACTGTATAGTGACATCTTAAAAAGATGGCTCTTTCAACTCACGCCAAGATGGATTCTTATTCTTATGCTCCTCCTCGTGTGCGGTTATGCAGCTACGTCAACACTCCGACAGCTTGCTAATATATCACAAACGTTCATGGTCTTCGCTTATATCAGCTTTTTGCTCATCGTATTTAGCGGAATCTACGGTCTTGATGCGAGAAATTTGTTACCTGTTCTACCCAATGGTTGGTACCCGCTTCTGAAAGGTGCCTATTCTGCCTTCAGTTCTTATGTTGGTTATGAGCTGCTTCTTTATGCTTACCCCTATGTACAGTCTGAAAGTAAAAAAAAGGTGCTGCTGTCGATGACACTAGCGAATGCTGCTACTGCCGTATTTTATATTGCCGTCTGCCTGATCTGTTCCATGAAGTTCAACTTAAAACAATTGGAGGTTATTCCTGAACCCATCATTTTTATTTTAAAAAATTATCGTATTGATATCTTACAAAGCATTGACATCTTGTTCTTGATTTTCTATGTATGCATAGTATCGGCAACGATTTATACCTATTTCTTTATGGCTGCCAAAGCATTCCTGCACCTACGCAGCCGTGGTATGGGTAAACAGGTTATTTGGATATGGACAATTGTCGCGCTCTGTCTGCTTGGAGGTTTCTTCTTAACGAAGCGTAACGACATTCTGCAGATCGGTACGATACAGGATATTATGTCGATTGCGTTGGTGGTTGCTCTGCCAGTCGTTCTGCTCATCATTTCTGGGCTGCGTGGCACGAGGAGGAATGAAACATGAAGAAATCGGTAGCGGCACTTGTCATCTGCTTACTGCTGACAGGTTGTTGGGATCAGTCGCAACTGAAAAAACTGCTCTTCGTCGATGTCATCGGTGTAGATTACACAGGTGACAGCAAGGAGCTCCAGGTCAGCTGTGTCATTTCCTCTCTTCAGAATGCTAATCTAGGGGGAGGCAATCCCAACAACGTATTCGTGGAGTCGACAGGTGATACCATTTATGATGCTGTGAATAAAACAAATAAAGAATTTCCTGGCATTCTTACTGTGCTAGAAACCCGGTTATTTCTGATAAGCACCGCATTCGCCAAAGATCAGCCGTTGAACTACCTCAATATTACCAGCCAATTCATAGCCAATCCTTTGTACGGCTATCTAGCTGTGTATGACGGCGATCTGACTAAGCTGCTGCGTAAGAAAAAAATAAATGATCAAACCTTATCGGAATTCCTCATAGGATTATTGGAAAATGATAAGAAGAGGGGAAAAATCCCCCTGGATAAAATAGTTCAATATATCCTCGGAGGAGCTGGATTTCTTAACGACTTTGCACTCAATCGGTTGGAGCCTTTCGAGAACGGTGTTCGTCTCGCAGGTACCGCTTTATTTCGAGACGGGAGGTATACGGGCGTCAATCTCGATGATGATAATACCCTCTTAGCCATACTGCTGGACGGTACATCAGGTAAAAATCAACTCATCACAGGTAATGTGAATGGCAAGCACTACACTGCGCTAGTACAGAACGCCCATCGAGATTTCCATATTAACGCTAAGGATGGCCGTCTTCATGACATTGCAATTTCGTTAGATTTAGATCTTAAACTCATTGAAGCTGGATTGGGGAGCCAAAGACATACGAAAGACATGCTCACCGAGCTCGAAGAGCAAATTACAACTGATCTTATACCAAAGGCAACTAACGTAATTGCAACCCTGCAGAAGGCGAATTGCGATTATCTCCAGCTTGGACACGAGGTGTCCGCCTATCATCCCAAGCTGTTTGGCGGTATCGACTGGTGGCGCGAGCTCTATCCGACCCTCCCCATTCAACCACAAGTGAAGGTTACGATTCTGAATACAGGTATTCTAGAATAACGTCAGGAAAAAAACTTGCATTCCCTTTGCATATTTTTCCACTATTCGAAGAATACTTAGTTGGTTGAATCTTAGCTTATGTTTACCACGCCGGATTTCTGGCGAAAACGCGAAGGAGGTGATTGTACCATGTCAACAACTAACAGTAATGACGACGTAGTAAGTCATGCAATTAATGCGGCTCAGGCAAATGCTGAAGATAGCCAATCCCAACAACAGGTAGAGGAATTGTCTGCTGCGCTGCAAAGTGCAACATCCGATGCTAGTGATGAGGAAAACACCTCACAGGAATAATTCGGTTCAGTTCCGTATCAAATAAAGAGCTTTCCCTCACGCTAATCGCGATGCAGGGGAAGCTCTTTTTCTTTGACAATGGCACAAATTGGTCTCATTCATTGAACCAAACGCCCATCTTTGGAATATGGTGTAGCAAAAACGTAGGGATGATGAAACATGAGAGACATGGACCAGGACTTAGAATTGGAACACCAACCCGTTAGTATACAAACCTATAAAGTGCTAAAGAGCAAATTAAACCTGTTGTATCCCGCTGTGATTCATTTGAATTCGCCTAAGGTGCAGCATACCATTAACACGACGATTGTCGATGCCGTGAACCAGCAGTTACACGATCAAGGCTACCCACATAACCCATCAACTGATGTAACGGCCTACTACGAGATTAAAACAAATGAACGCCGCATACTTAGTTTATCTTTGATCAATTATGCTTTCTCTGGGGGCGCACATGGCAATACGATTCAGAAATCATTAACGTTCAGCACTGAAACGGGTAAAAGCTATACGCTCAGCGAATTATTTAAGCCTGGCAGCGATTATGTTGTCAGACTTAGCGCCATGATTGCTGACGAAATTAAGCGGCGTGAGATTCCTTTATTAGTCGAATTTACAAGTATCCGCCCTGATCAAGATTTCTATGTGGCAGATAAATCCCTTGTGATCTATTTCCAACTGTATGAGCTAGCCGCTTATGTGTATGGCTTCCTGTACTTCCCCATTTCGGTGTACGCGCTCCAGAATATCATCGCTGAAGACGGTCCGCTCGGGAAAATGATGTACTAAACCAGGCTAGACGCAGACGATAATTTGCCGACTGAAATTGCCCTTGTTCACGGTGCAGCGTGCGTCGATATGAAACCCGGCTTCCGATAGCAGCGGGTCGATCTGCTCAGTTGTAATAATGACCGCACGCCGCGCTAATCGGCGCGCGCTTTGCAGCATGTCCAGCTTCTCTGCCTCCGGCAGAACGGAGCACAGATTATACGGCATGTCCAGAATGAGCGCATCGTAGATCGGCTCTGGACTGCCTTGCAGGGCCGTAGGATGCGGAACGAGCGTCCGCATATCGGCGATCTGGACCACGTCCGGCATGCCGAAGTGGT
Source organism: Paenibacillus sp. J22FR83 (assembly GCF_059691955.1). Lineage (NCBI taxonomy): Bacteria > Bacillati > Bacillota > Bacilli > Caryophanales > Paenibacillaceae > Paenibacillus > Paenibacillus sp. J22FR83. The sequence goes on along the minus strand of NZ_JCAUAM010000008.1, from coordinate 121,380 downwards.
CCAAATTCACCCGCGCGCCGCGCACCGCCAGCGGGTTGATGTCGTAACCCACGATGTCGATCCCCATCGACATCGCCTCCACCAGCACCGTGCCGATGCCGCAGCACGGGTCGATGACCCGCGTGCCCGCGACCTCGGGCACGGCAATGTTCACCACCGCCCGCGCGAGACGCGTACCAAGGGCGGTGGAGTAGTTTTGTGGCTTGGGCTGATGCCGAAGCCACACGGCTTCGCCGTAGCGACATTCGCCGAACAGCCAGCGGCTGTCCAGCTCCGTCACGGCGAAGTATTGCTCTGGCTTGCGCATCTCGGCCTTGCCGCGCAGCCTTTGCCCTAGTTCGCGCTCGACGCTTCGCTGGCGGTCATAGCTGACCGCCGTGTCCGTCTCCGCGAACACGACCTTGAACGTTGCGCCGCGCACGGTCAACATCTCCAGTTCAGAGGCCAGCTCCGTTAGGCTGTCGGCCTCGAAGGCAACATCCATCCTCAGCTTCAGGAATGGGCTGCGGCTCGGCTCTACCTTGTGCGCGCTGACCGCGTAGCGCTCGCCAATGACAGCCTCTGCGCCCAGCAATGTGCGCAGCTCTAATTGACACAACGCCTGTTCATCTTCATGACAGGCAAATACATACACATATTTCCCGCTTTGTTCTAGACTCTTAGGTTTCATGCTCTTTTCTTCTGCAAGTTCCATACTCTTATCTTCCACACTCATCTGCTCCAAACCCTCACTCTTCCCTCACACTAGGCAAATTCCTGAATAACCTGCTTCACGAACGTATCCATCGTTTTGCACAAAAACATATCCTTCCGATACACAATACCCACTTCCTTCTGCGGAATGGGATCAATAATGGGAATCGCGCACAACTTCTGCTCACGCATCTGATCGCCCATGCCCGCCACATAGGATTGAGGCAAAATCGCACCACACACATGATGCCTCGCCATTTGCAACAGGGATTCGAGTGTGGATAGTTCCACAATGGGCTTCCAAGCAAGACCGATCTGTGTGCAGCAATCATCCATCATTTGCCGAACATAGAACTTCTGCTGCAGCATCGCAATTGAAATCTCGGTCAACTCTGCCAATCTGATCTCTTTCACCTGCGTTTGGGCAAAACTATGCTTCGTCGACACCACGAGCTGGAGCTTCTCTTGGTACAACGGTACACACCGCAACTGCTCGTCCTCTTCCGGCAAAAAAACCACACCCACATCCAACTCATTGCTCAGCAGCTTTTCTTTCGTCTCCTCCGTCGCAAGCTCCATCACCGACAGCTCGATTTTGGGATATTTGGCATGAAACGTCATGATCGTCGCCGTCAGCAAATGATTCCCCGAACAGCCGATTCGCAATCGCCCTCGCTGCATCCCTTGGAGCTCATTCATCGCCGTCTGCGCTTGCTCCAGCTCATGAAAAATATTTCGGCTATGCTTGCGCAAAATCTCGCCCGCTTCCGTCACATAAATCTTTTTGCCGATACGCTGAAAAAGTGGGGAACCCACTCGATCCTCAAGTAACCGGATCTGTTGACTAAGTGTAGGCTGACTAATCCCCAGCCTTTCTGCTGCTTTGGTGAAGTGCAGCTCCTCGCACACCGCCAAAAAATACACCAATAACCGATAATCCACTAGAAACCCTCCGATCATAGCTATTAACTATGATAGTAATTGATAAATCGCAATTGATCAATGATTGCGGATTTTCTATAGTTAAGGGTAAAAGATTGTGAGAACCTCAACCTGAAAGGTGGCACACCTATATGTACGGAAGCATTCGCATTGAACCCAATTTGAATAGTAAGCCCCTGCCCAATTTAGACGAAAATTTAGGATTCGGAAAACTTTTTACCAATCATATGTTTATGATGGATTACGAAGAAGGCCAAGGCTGGCATGATCCGCGCATCATTCCTTACGGTCCGATCTCCCATGATCCCGCGGCAATGATTTTCCACTATGGGCAAGCGGTTTTCGAAGGTATGAAGGCATTTCGCACCGAGAATGATGAAGTCGTTTTATTTCGCCCCGATCAAAATGCGAAACGTTTGAACCGCTCTAGCGAACGACTCAGCATCCCGCAAATGGATGAAGAATTCGTTGTCCGTGCCATTCAGGAACTAGTTCGTGTTGATGCGGCTTGGGTGCCGAAGAAAAATGGCTCTTCCTTATACATTCGTCCTTTCATTATTGCAACGGAAGCGATTCTAGGTGTCCGTCCATCTATGCAGTATTCCTTTATCATCATTATGTCACCTGTTGATGCTTACTATGATGAAGGGCTACAGCCAATCAACATCCTTGTGGAAAGCTACTATGCTCGATCCGTGCAAGGTGGAACAGGCAATGCCAAAGTAGCCGGCAATTATGCAGCTAGCTTAAAGGCCCAAACACTTGCGAAAGAAAATAACTGCGCTCAAGTGTTATGGCTCGACGCAATTGAGAAGAAATATTTAGAAGAAGTCGGCAGTATGAATGTCTTTTTCAAAATTAACGGAGAAGTCGTCACGCCTAGCCTCAGCGGCAGCATTCTGGAAGGAATCACGCGTGGAAGCATCATCCACCTGCTGAAAGAATGGGGTATCACTGTTTCTGAGCGGAAAATTTCAATCGATGACATCGTTCAAGCTCATGCGGACGGGACGCTGGAAGAAGCTTTCGGCACCGGTACTGCTGCGGTTGTCTCACCAATCGGCAGCCTGCTGTGGAACGGTACACCGATGGTTGTAAACCATGGAGAGATCGGCCAGCTTGTGGAGCGACTGTATACAACGATTACAGGTATTCAAAGTGGTAAACTACCGGACACTTTCGGCTGGATGTTAAAAGTTTAAGTCTGGATCATCATCGTGAAATTTAACTAAATGCGCTATCTACCAACCGACGAATATGCCTTCGTCGGTTTTTTGGTATTCAGGCTGTATGTGCGCAGGTTGGGAAGCAGGTGAGGTGGAGTGAGTAAATTTGATCTGAGGGTCGGTAGGTGTAGGCTTGAATGCCTCCATCAACCGAACAGGCGAATAAGTTTAGATGGAAAAAGTACAGTTAAATCCGGAGAAAATGCCCATTTTAATGAAATAGATGGAAAATATGTAGTTAAATTCGCTCGTTTTTGGCGGAACTGGTGCATATGCGTGGAAATAACTACATATTTTCCATCTAATCTTACTTTTCACCTCTAATTCGTGAAAATAGCTGTAGATTTTCCAGTTAACCGAGGCAGCCAACCTCCTCGGCGTACCTTCTACTTCTCCTCGTCCTTCGCCTTTCCCTGCTCCTCCACCACGTGACCATCTATATCGATAATATCCTTGCTGCTCAACACATCGTCTCCAAGGAAGTCTCTCAGCTTGTTCTTCGCTTTCCGCCTGACCTCGTCATCAATGCTCTTCGATACGGCGGCTAGAGCAAAACCCAGCGCACTTAGATCATCCACGTAGCCCACAAGCGGCAGGATATCTGGCATGAGATCTAATGGCAAGATGAGATACCCGAGTGCACCGTAGATTTGAACCTTTGCGCGGAGCGGTGTTTTGGGGCTATCCAATGCGTAAAAAAGCAGCAAACCACTATAAATGACTTTACTGCCGGCTTTCTTAGCCCCTTTTTTCAACTTGGACCAGAAGCCATCAATTGAGAAGTACTTTTCATATTTGGACGCATTCATGTAGCGATCACTCCATTCATTGGCAATTACCCTCTATATACCACCATTCTACACCTATCTAACATAAGAAGTCTCGTTTTCACTATACAGGGGTCGTAGCAGACTTGATCATGACTTTGCCAATTACTTTATCAATTTCTTAGTCGCCCGATCGAACCATTTTCCCGCTCCGTTGTTATAGGCAGCTTGGCACGTAGTTCATTCTGATCGTTGTACGCTTGCAAGTCGAATGGCACACGGACGGAAGCAGGCAAAATCATATACCAAACGACATAACCTTCGTCTGTTTTTACTATTTCCGCCGCATATTCCCTCTCATCTGCTTCATTCTCCTTAACAACAATATGCGTAATTGACGTGTCACCTATTTCCCCGAATAGCAGGGAGTCACCTTTAGGCTTTTCCCAATGCATGGGCATCATCATATAAGACAAGGCAGAATCGGATGAAGCATCCATTTTATCCCCGCCAATCGAATACCCGCCGCCAGAAGTCCACTTCCACCCTAGCCATAATTTCTTTGCAATATCTACTTTCAAATCTGTCCCACTATGATTTGACCGCAGTTTGCTGAATTGCAGAACATCTCCGTGAACAGGCACGCGAAGAATGGTCTTATAAATTTGTTCAACCGAAGAACCCCGAAATTGTCGTATAGCCTCTTCAGATGTGTCTCCCAGCGGAATGCGTAAGATTTCTGTCACTCCCATCGCTTTGGAGATCCGCCAGTCCGCGATACCTCCCGGTTTTTCTATCACATAAATTGTGGAATAAGCTAGGAGCAACACCGCTAAGAATATCCCTGTCACCGAGATATATTTGGGCATTCGTCGAACTAGATTTAGCATGTGCATTCTACCTCCGTTCCATGATCATGGGCAGCTTAAACTGAACATATCACCACCCAATTTTACCATCTGTTGGAAGTTGCTGTCACGATTTTATCCTCTATATAGGCCTAAGCGGTCCCAACTAACTTTTACCCAAGTCCATCCAAACAAAGTCCTATACAACGCAAAATATATCCTGTATGGTGTTGAAATTAGCAACTTTACAGCATGAAATGAGGACATCCGATGATTGCAGCGCTACGTAAACTTACTTCCATTCGGCTCCCTTTCTGGGTCATGTTTATGAACACATTCAGTATGGCCGTTGGCTTCTATATGATGATTCCCCTGCTTGCTTCCTATTTATTAAACGACATCCTGCTGACCGTGACCATGGTTGGTATCATTTCCGCAATTCGCAGCTTTAGCCAGCAAGGTCTTTCCGTCCTGTGCGGTACGTTGGCTGACAAACTTGGTTATAAGCGCACGATTCTCATTGGTTTGCTCATTCGTACCTTCGGATTTGGCATGTTCGGCTTTGTCGACAGCATCCCGGGCTTTATCATCGCTTGTTTCTTCTCTGGATTAGGCGGATCCCTGTTCAACCCAGCCAGTTATGCGTATTATGCAGCACTATCGACTTCAAGCAATCGGATCACGATTTATGCCATTCGAGAAATGTTAAGCAATATGGGATTTGTCGTCGGTCCTGTCCTTGGCGCTTTACTGATGGGCTTTCATTTCAAATACGTTAGTATAGCCGCTGCCCTGATTTTCGCGTTTTCCTTTTTCTTTAGTCTCTTCTTCTTGCCGGCCATCCGTAGTGAACAATCACGCAAGGCCTATACAAGCATCTGGTCCCAGATGCACACGGTGTGGAACAATCGCCCTTTCCGGCGCTTCATGCTCTTCACGATGATCTCGTGGTCGCTGGTCACGCAGTTATATATTGCCGTTCCATTTCGCGTCCATCAGCTCGCTTCCGATGCGAATATCGGACTCATATACAGCTCTGGAGCCATCGTTATGGTCCTGCTGCAGGTGCCTTTATCCAAATTAGGGAACCGTAAGTTACAACCGTTTGGCGTGATGTCACTAGGTACTTTACTGCTCGCTGGGGGGTTATTTACATTAGGGATGATTGGATCCATGTGGGGGATTTATGCAGGGGTTATCCTCTTTATGATTGGGCAGGTCTTTCTACAGCCGATGATGAATACCATGGTTTCCGACTATGCCGGGGATGAGCAGATTGCCAGCTATTTCGGGTTTAACAGCTTTGCACTTTCCATCGGGGCGATTATCGGAAACGTAGGCGGCGGTTATTTGTATGATTTGGGCACTTACCTCGGCTGGCAAGGCCTACCTTGGGTGTGTTTCTTGGTGTTTGGGCTTATGAATATTCATTTTATGTTCAAAGAGCAAAGAACGACAGGCTCAGGAAACGCCATTCGCAGAACTGTCTGAAGCATCTGTCGTTACACTTGTACCGCCTGTTAGTCTTTCTCGTGTATCTGTTACTTGACCTTCTAGACGCTTCAGTAACGTTGCCCGCCAACTCACCGACAGCTTATCGACCTCAAGCAGCTGAAGGATACCTGCAAGTTGCTCTTTCTCCCCATGCATAATTCGATTGGCATAAGCCACGGTGATTGCTTTGGGATGCGCGAAAATCCGCTTCAACCCATCCGATTTGGCTACGAATCCTTCACGCAGAACGCGGAAATAGAAGCCGGTATACCCGGTTTCTTGCACTTTAAGCGGCATGTCTGGCCTATCGTATTTGACCGATAATTTGAAACAAGGCTGCCGTGGTTGGCTCACTTCGACGATCGCTTCCCCCAGCTCAAATATATCTCCGATACACACCTCTGCCTCCAAGCATCCTCGAATCGTCAAATTCTCCCCAAATGCGCCATAGGCTAACGCCTGCCCTAACTCTTGCTCCCAATACGCATAATGTTCAAAAGGGTATACACACACGGCCTTTTCCCGGCCACCGTGATGAACGAGATCCGCCTGTCCGTCCCCTTTGAAGTTCTCCCATGACAAAAATAAAGCGCCATCTATCGGTTGCTTATGAATCCCTGTGGCAATTTCTTTGTTTTTGTACGGAACGAATTGTGGCTTACCGATATTAATCGCTAGGATTTCGACAGATTTCATAGGAACTCACCTCCGAGAATAGTTATTATTTGTTATGATTCCGCTATAATGATAGTTAATACCTATCGTTTATGAGAAATGATACGAGAACAACGGAGGTCCCCCCACAATGGAGCTTAAACAATTAGAGTACTTTATGGCGGTATGCCGAGAACTTCATTTTACCCGTGCTGCTGAGAAGTTGGGAATTGCTCAACCCTCGTTGAGCCAGCAAATCCGGCTGCTCGAGCATGAAATCGGCACGCCTTTATTCGATCGTATTGGCAAGAAAACCGTCATTACCGAAGCTGGCCGCATCTTGCAGGCTCATGGCTTTCAGGTTTTCCATGAGCTATCTCAGGCGCGTGCCGCCATCAATGAGCTGCAGGGGCTCAAGCGTGGAACGTTACGAATCGGTGCACTGCTCACCGTTGTTAATTATCTGCTGCCACCTACGGTTATTTCGTTTCATGAACGCTATCCGCAGGTTGAATTGTCTGTGCTTGGGCTTCGAACGGGAGATATTTATGAGGGTCTCCTGCAAAACGAGTTAGATCTCGGCATCGTGTATTTGCCCATGCAGCATGACGATTTGGAAGCCATTCCGTTGTATACGGATGCCCTCGTACTTGCTGTCCCAACGGATCACCCGCTCGCGAAGGAGCCTAACGTGTCACTTGATATTTTGAAGGAAACGCCTTGTGTCCTATTGCCCAGCTCGTATTATCTCCGCCAATTCCTCAATGAACAGTGCCGTGCACTTGATTTCACCGTACAGCCTGTCATTGAAATGACGACGTTGGAATCCATTATTCAAATGGTCCGTAAAGGCGTCGGCGTGACCGTGCTGCCGAAGGCTTATCTCGCTGCTATCGACCACCCGCACATTCGCGCGATACCGATTCAACATCCCGAGCTCGCCATACAAATTGGTATCGTCTATCGCAGAAACAAATTCCAATGCGCAGCCAGCCGTGTCTTTATGGAGCAGCTAATTGCGGCTTGCGTGTAGTGAGAATCGCGAGGTGATCTCCTTCACCTGCTTGCGCACTTGATCCTGAACGGTTATCCGATTGGAGTTGCGTAGCGTTCGTGCGATAAGCTGAGCTATTTCTTGCATCTCCGCCGCTCCCATACCTCTCGTAGTGACCGCAGGCGTTCCCAGACGAATCCCACTCGTAATTAACGGACTTGTAGGGTCAAAAGGGATCGCATTCTTGTTCACGGTAATGCCCACCTCGTCCAGCAGATGCTGCGCGTCTTTCCCTGTCACCCCAATGCTGCGCAGATCTAGCAGCATCAGATGATTGTCCGTGCCGCCGGTCACCACATCGAGCCCTTCAGCCATTAGCGCTTCCGCCAAAGTACGGGCATTGAAGAGGACATCCGCCATGTACTGGCTGAACGCCGGACGACTCGCTTCACCGAAAGCGACAGCCTTAGCCGCAATCGTATGCATGAAGGGACCCCCTTGCGTAGCCGGGAAGACCGCTTTATCGATCGCTTGAGCCCAAGGCTTTCGGCATAGAATAACCCCGCCCCTTGGCCCGCGCAATGTTTTGTGCGTGGTCGTCGTGACGAAGTGCGCATGTGGCACCGGGTTAGGATGCAGTCCAGCAGCGACAATACCTGCGATATGGGCCATATCTACGAGCAATAGCGCCCCCACTTCTTCGGCGATCTGCGCGAAGGATTGGAAGTCAATCGTGCGCGGATACGCGCTGGCCCCTACCACAAGAATCCGTGGTTTGGATCTATGCGCAGCTTTGCGCACTTCATCATAGTCAATACGTAAAGTCTGTTCATTCACGCCGTAGGGCACGAACTTGTACCATTGTCCTGACGCATTGACCGAGCTGCCGTGCGTTAAGTGGCCGCCGTGTGCGAGATTCATCCCAAGAATCGTATCCCCGACCTTAGCCGCCGCAAAATAAACAGCCATATTCGCCTGAGCCCCAGAGTGAGGCTGAACATTGGCGTGCTCCGCGCCGAACAAGTCCTTCACTCTTTGTATCGCCATTTCTTCCACGGTATCCGCATGTTCACATCCGCCGTAATATCGCTTACCAGGGTAGCCCTCGGCATATTTGTTCGTAAAGACCGTCCCCATGGCTTCCAACACCGCACCACTGACGAAATTCTCGGATGCGATCAGCTCGATTTTATCGTGTTGCCGGTTTGCCTCTTGCTTAATCGCTGATGCAATTCTGGGGTCTTGAATAAGCAAATGTTCCATACCATGAACCTCCCTTGCGTAACATGCTTTCGCATGCTACTTCTTTTCGGGTTCAGTATAAGTCCGGAGTATTGATTCATCAATACAATAATTCATCTGATAACGATAGGTGTTTCCTATGATTTTAACAAAAAGCAGACTGCCCTAAATGCACGGAAATAACAATTCCCCACACGGAGCAGCCTGAACACGCCAATCTCAGATGGATTCCCAGCTCATTACCCTTCGAACGAAGCTACTACTTCCTCGATGTAGATAACCTGTTCACCGCTGTAATAGTTCGCAACATCATCCTTCAGTTCCTGAACTCTAGGATCACTGATGAACAACTCCATAGCTTCCTTCGTTTCAAAATACAAGCTGAAGATATACGAATACTGAGGAATCGTTCCATCTGCTGAGGACAGGACCTTCTTGACCTCATACTTGGCCGCCCCCATTTCAAGCACCGTCTTCTGCGATAGTATAGCAACATGGGTATTCAGATAATAAGCTTCATCGAAGGGGATATCTTGTTTGTAGTGAAACGTTAATACGAGCATGCAATCACCTCCTTATCGGGTATAAACTCATCATAAACGATGACATTAGTGGCAGTGTCAAATTACAAAATGCCTATTGCACTCTATATCACGCAGTGATATACTCATCTCATGATATATCACGACGTGATACAACGAGTTATGATACAACATACCTTGATGTACGAAGAAGGAGAATTTATGGATAGCGAAAAGCTCTACCGTCAGTATTTGCCGATGTCTGAAACGGCTTATTATATTTTGCTTTCTCTGACTGAAACACGGCATGGTTACGGCATTATCCAGTGGGCTTCGGAGCTCACGAAAGGACGCATTCATCTCGGTCCTGGAACGATTTATGGCAGCTTGTCCCGGATGGAGAAGGATCGATTGATTCAGGCTGTAGCCGAAGAAGATCGTCGTAAGCTGTACCGTATTACCCCATCTGGTAAGGAACTGCTTAAGCTGGAAATCGCCAGAATTACGGAGCTTTACGATAATGCGAAGAAAGTCGAGGGATCCCTATATGAATGAGACCAAAAAGGTGTTCAAGTGGTGGGACAGTTCACAATCCGAGATAATTACAGCATGGTTGGAGGATATGGAGGCGCAAGGCTGGCATCTTCAACGTGTCAATTGGAATGGCTTGCGTTTTCACTTTGAGAAAGGTGCTCCCCGCAAAATGAGTTATTGTGTCGATTACCAAATGAAGGTCGATGCTAATTACGCAGGTATATTCGAGGATACAGGTTGGGATCAAATTTACAGCGGAGCAGGCTGGTATATCTGGAGACAGACGTATCAACATACGAAGCCTGAGATTTTCACAGATATCGACTCCATGATCGAGCGAAATAAACGGCTCATCGGCGTGTTTACGGCGGTTACTGCCGCACAAATCCCTATTTTTATGATAAACCTAAAAAATACGATATTCTATCCCTTGCTGATTCTCTATGTGCCAGTTCTTGTCTTACTGGGGATAAGTCTATACCGTTTAGTCGCTGCTAATAAAAGACTGCAAGCCAAAAAGGACATTCTCTAATTCGCTAGCTCACTAGCCGAATGTCCTCTCTTACTCTTGGTGACCTATTAGCCCATAGCTCCATGCTCACGCAACAAGCCAATTATCGCAGTATGCCCCTGCTCTTTGGCCAGATCGATTGCATAGACGCCATCCTCTGACTTCGCATGCACATCCGCACCTTGGCCGATCAGAAGCTCAATGATCTGCGTGCTATCTTCATGGAAGGCGGCTGCATGCAGACTTGTATGCCCATTGCTATCCATGATCGTCGGATTCGCCCGGTGAGCAAGCAGCAGTTGAATAACCTCTATGCTCCGCTCGCCAGCAATCGCCGCGTGTAGGGCTGTATTCGAAGGAATATAGCTAACTTTGGAATGTGATAAAGCGTTTACATCGGCTCCATTTTCCAAAAGCAGCTTGACCACTTGGCTCTGGCCGAAATGTGCTGCAAATCCCAGAAGGGTAAGGCCGTCACTGTTCTCAGCATTGGCAAGCGAAAGATCCGTGTCCAGCAAATCCTTGACTCGGTTTACATCGCCTGTGCGTGCTGCTGTAAATACATCGTCAATCATGTAAGGGTGGCCTCCTCTAGCTTATTTGCTATTCATTTCGGCAAACTCCTAGAAATTTCCTTTTTTCGCATAAAATAAAATATACCATTGTGGATTAACTGGATTTCCTCCATCTATTTATGAAGAAAACTCCCCATTGGGGAGTTTAACTGGATTTTCTACATCTAATCTTGCCTAGTCTGTCCCGATTAGCGAAATTAGTCTGAAATAACGGGAGGAAATCCAGTTAGTTTGCAAAATGCCTTGATTATGCTTGAATTAGCTGTAGAACATCCAGTTATTCGTTTGTAGGGGTGTCGGGTGACAAATTAAGTTATGAAGTACTTCTGATATAAAAAGTTTGACTCGCTTAGTATATACGTCTCTAGGATATTGAGTCTTATTTACTAATCATTTCTCCTTAAATGAGCACACTCTAAACCATTCTGCATCCAAATATCCTTTTCTTTCACCGTTGTCTAATCTAGCAGCGGAGAACAGACCCATTTTTGCACCAACCCAATGTCCTTTCGATGCTTGAAAAAACGGAATGTCGATATACTGAAATGTATCTCCATTATCGCTAAACCCGAAGGAACAGTATCCGCCATCGTCGACGGCAACTTGCAGATACAATAATAACGAATCTATTTGTCTAGTCCATAATTGACGTTCCCCATTGGCATCACCAGCCACTGCCACAAGTTCAAATTGTTCCCCCGCAGAGCTTGCGTCCATTATACAATGAATCCCGATATACATATATTGATACCCGAAAACAATCAAACCAGCTCGGTCTCCAATCATCAGTCCACTGGCATCCAGCTTAACAGTAGCTACAAACTGAGGTGCTGGAAATTTCTGCAGCAGCAAATGTGGCGCAAGGTACAGACTCGGAGTCCCAGCAGGTAACGCTTCGGCAAATAATCTCAATGAGCCCAGCTTTTCTTCCAGTGAATACCATCGTTCCAGCGGATTAGCCTGCCATTGCCATTGTAGTCCTAAACGGCTGCCATCAAATTCATCGGAAGCAGCTGGCACTTCAATGGGAAATTGTTTGCCAACATTCGGCATGTTCCACCGAAGTCCCGGCTCTCCAATACCGTCCCCATTGATATCGCTCCCCATTAATGGCCAATCCTCCATCCACTCCACTGGCTGTAGGTGTACGATTCTACCGTAGGCATCGCGATCTTGGAAATGCATAAACCAAGATTCACCTGATTCCAATTCCACCCAACCGCCTTGATGCGGTCCATTGACGGAAGTATCGCCTTGATGGAGTACAACTCGATCTTCATATGGACCTAACACGCTCTTAGACCTGAAAATAGTTTGCCATCCCGTTTCAACACCACCTGCAGGAGCAAAAATATAATACATACCGTTTCTCTTATACATTTTGGGCCCTTCTAATGTGGGGTGCTTATCAGGGTTATCGTACACAATCGTTCCTTCATCTAGAAGCTGCTTACCATCGGGAGACATCCTGCACATTCTAAGCTTATGCTTAATTCCAGCTCGGCTGCCGGCAAAAGCATGCACCAAGTAGGCCTGGCCGTCATCATCCCAGAATGGACACGTGTCGATCAATCCTTTACCAGCTTGAACCAAATGAGGCGTCGACCATTCTCCTGCTGGGTCATCCGCTGTGCTCATGAAAATACCAACATCAGGATCTCCGTAAAACACCCAATACTTACCGTCGTGATATCGAAGACTCGGTGCCCAGACCCCTTTGCCATGCTGAGGCATTTCGTAATCGGGAAGGTCCATATGTTTAATCACATGGTTAATAAGCCGCCAATTAATAAGATCTTTGGAGTGAAGAATCGGTAACCCAGGGATATGGCCGAAACTTGAAGCCGTCATAAAGAAATCCTCACCAACGCGAATCACATCGGGATCTGAATAATCTGCGTAAAGAACGGGATTGAGGAAGGTTCCATCGCCCTGATCGGATACCCATGCCTCCCGCTTCAATTTTAACTTATCCGTATTATTCATTCATTTATCCCCTTTCACCATCGTACTTCTAAAAGAAAGTGAAGTGAACCCAAGTCGCGTTGGGCGCACTTCACTTTACCCGGGTCTTGATTAGCGTTTCAGATAACGGTCATAAGCTGCTTGTTGCACCTTCGTAACGTCGTCCAGCCCCATCTTATTAATTTTGGCGACATAATCGTCGAACTTATCGATAGGCTCGTTGCCGTAAATGAACTTATCGAACATTTCATCTTTAAAAGTACTGATTTCGGTATATTTGGCGTTGATGACCTCCCGTTCTTCCGGCGTGTAGGACAGGTACTCTTTCGGGAATCGATCCGTGACGAATTTGGCAGCCTCATCCCTTTTCTTAACAACATCCGCGGATTGTGAAGCGTTCTCGTAGCGAATATCCAATTTGGATACGAAGTGCAAGCGACCTAGCGCTTTGATCACACTTCCTGCGGCAAGCTTCGGATCTTTGACAACCTTATCTGTATACTGAGGCTCTCCGTTCACCAACGTATACGTATCTCCTTCAATTCCGAAGTTGTACGAGAGCTGTCCTTCCGGGCTGTAGAACCAATCTGCCCATTTAATGAGCTGATCGATATTCTTCGATTTTGCACTGATAGCAATCCCTGTTGTTGCAATAGGAAGCTGCTGATTCTTTGTGTATTGCTTTCCATCGGCACCTTTGAGCGGATTGATGATAGACATATTTACATCTTTATTGACTTGTTGAATGGACTTATTGAAATAATCCTGACGTGCAAAAACATCCCAAGTCATTCCCGATACTTGCGTGGACAGCCGCTGATCCCAAATTTTCGTATCATTAGTGGCATACTCGTTATCAATCAGTTTCTCTTTATACAGCTTGTTTAAATAGGCAAGGGCACTTTTTAACTTAGGATTCGTATATGTGAAACTTACCTTGCCGTTTTCAACTATAAAATCTTCATCCAGCGAAACACCGAAAGGTTCGATAAATCCATTCAAGCCTGCTTTTTTATTTCTTGTAGTGAAAGGAATCTCATCTGCTTTCCCGTTACCGTTGGGATCTTGTTCCTTAAACGCTTTCAAAACGTTATACATCTCATCCATCGTTTGAGGCTGTTTCAAACTTAACTTGTCGAGCCAATCTTGACGCAGCAAGAAGGTGTTATTGGTTTTTACGGCCAAGAAGTGCGGAAGATAATAAATCTTACCACCGTCTGTCTTTAGAGCACGGGCATAAGCAGGATTACTATCCAACAGTTTCTTGAGATTAGGCATTTTATCCAAATATTTATCAATCGATAAAAAGGTCCCTGCTTCTCCACCTTTGTTCAGCATATCTCCCGGACTTTCCATAAGGTCGGGGACATCCCCTGAAGCGATGGTGAGATTAAATTTTTCCTTGTATTGATCGGCATTTTCAGGTCCCGCTATCCAGTCAAACTTCACACCTGTTTGCTTAGTAAATTCCTTTACCCAAGGCATATCATTGTTCATCGGAGCTCCGGGATCGTTTTGCACCATAAATCGGACCGTGACCGGTTTATCCGTTGTGACTGCCGAACTGGTATTCGGCTGTGTTGAACTGCTTCCTGCGGCTTCTTTTTCTCCCGAACATCCTGCGAGCACTCCCATTAAGGCCGTCATGGAAAGTGCAGCAGGTACCGCCCATGTCTTTTTCTTATTTCCAAATGTCATTGAAAACCCTCCTTGTTAAATGTATATCATTTATCAATCAAAGGCTAACGCCTGTGACCACAATGGGAATGCGTTACCCTTTAACCGATCCTACCATTGCACCTTGCACGAAAAATTTCTGAACGAAGGGATATACCACCAAAATAGGCAGTGTTGCCGCCATAATCGTTGCATATTTAACGGATTCTCCCCTTAGCGCCCGCTCTGAAGCAGCCGTTCCACCCAGTACTGAATCCGTATCATTCATAATCACAATGTCGCGCAGCAGCAATTGAATAGGCTGCATCGATTTGGAGCTAAGATAAAGCATAGCTGGAAAAAAGCTATTCCACTGCGCAACCGCATAAAAGAGTCCAATTGTCGCCAAAGAAGGCAAAGAAAGGGGAAGTACAATTCTCAGCAAAATTTGGATATGTGAGCATCCATCGATTCTTGCCGCTTCCTCCAGTTCGTGTGGAATCGCTTCGAAAAAAGTACGCATGATGAAAACGTAAAAGGAAGTTACGGCACCAGGAATAATAATGGCCCATATGGAATCCCTCATGCCGAGTGCATTGACGACAAGGAAGGCTGGGATAATGCCACCTGAGAATAACATTGGCAGAAGAATAACTGTTGTAAATGCTTTTCTACCCCACATATTTCTCCTTGATAAGGGGTAAGCGGCTAATACTGTCAACGTGATGCTAACCAGTGTTCCCGTAATTGTGTACACGACCGTATTGAGATAGGATCTTCCCAACATCGGAAATTCAAATACAAGTTCATATGCTTTCCAGTTAAAACCTTTTGGGAATATTGTAATTTTCCCCTGCTGGATATAGATGGGTTCACTTAAAGAAGAAGCTAATATATATAGAAAAGGGTATAGCGTCAATACGACAACAGCGATCATAATGACTGCATTAAAGATATTGAAACATACTCTCCCCACGGTTAAGCGTTGATTTGGCATGAACTGTATCCTCCCTTACCACATGCTAGTTTCAGAATATTTCTTAGCCAGACGATTTGCAGCAACAATTAAGATCAGCCCAATGATCGATTGAAAAAATCCGATGGCACTAGCAAAGCTGTAACTGGAATCGATAATTCCTTTGCGGTAAACATACGTATTAATTACATCTGCTGTAGCGTAAGTAGTCGGATTGTACAGAAGCAAAATCAGCTCATATCCGACCTCGAGCATATGGCCTATCTTAAGCAGCAGCAAGATAATGATCGTCGAAGCAATACCAGGAATCGTAATATGAATCGCCTGCTTCCACCGGCTTGCTCCATCGACCATCGCGGCTTCGTATAATTCGCTGTTAATGCCAGTCAATGCTGCAAAATATAAAATGGCGGACCAACCTATCGTTTGCCAACTATCTATGCTTGTGTAAATCCATTTGAAGTATTCCGGTTTCATCAAGAAATGAATTCGTTCCATTCCAAACGATGCGATAATATTATTAAACATCCCCACACTAGGCGACAAGAACGTAACGGCCATGCTGGCCACGATAACCGTAGAGACAAAGTGGGGCAAGTAGCTGACAGTTTGCACAGCTCTTTTCACTACACGGCTGCGGACCTCGTTAATAAGAAGCGCGAACACAATAGGAGCAGGGAACACAAATAATAAATTCATTAGATTAAGCAATAATGTGTTTTTCACTAACCTGAGAAAATAAACAGATTCAAAAAATGCCACAAAATGCTTTACCCCCACGAAATGGCTGTTCGCGAACCCTTTAAAAATATCGTAATCAAGGAAAGATAATACAATGGCTCCCAGCATCGGCACATATTTGAAGAGTGCATAATATACTAGGACAGGTATAAACATCAAATAAAGGTGATACTCGTTCAGCAGACGTTTCTTTAATGTCTTTCTGCTTCTCTCGCTTATTTTTATTCTTGATTTCGCGACATCAACTGCGGCATTCTCGATGTTCATAGGCATCCCCTTTCTAGCCGAATTCAATGTTCCAGCTCATGCCCCTATTATGTCTTTTGCCCTCCTCTTTCGTAAATCGATCATTCTTTCGCAGGATCGTTCTGAAATTAGGACTGATCGTCTTTTTTTAGGATCAATCCTTATATTTTGTGTATATAAGAAAAAACCGGCCCCTGCTATGGCAGAAACCGGTAATATCCGTGATATGTTTAAGGTAAAGAACGATATTGACCTGGCGTTACTCCTTCATGTTTCTTAAATACTTTAATAAATGTGTTTGCATTAACGAATCCAACTTTTTCTGCTATCTCTTGTACGGGTTCTTCCGTACTTCTCAACACTAATTTTGCTTGTTCGATTCTGCGAATATTTACGAAATCCACAAATTTCATCCCTGTTATTTCTTTAAATTTGCTGCTAAGATACGTCGGTGACATCTTAAGCTCGTTCCCTAGCTGGGGAAGCGATAATTCCTCATGATAATGTAGCTCGACATATTCGCGAATATTGGCAAACAACTTCTCGTATTGATTCTCAGTGCGATCTTGAATATAGTGTTGAATAGCTTCAAATGCTTGAATTAATATTTGCTGTTTCGCCTCTACCGTATCGCTGTTATCGATATCCGAATATAATCTAGAGTCTGACCCAAGCACCTGTTCCATGGTCGCCCCGATCTCGTAAATCGTACGCACAGCAGTTCCGGCCAGTGCCCTAAACAATTGTTGAATGAGCTCCGGCGAGGATGAATCCTTACCGAGATTGCTCGATAGAATGCGATCAAGTGATTTACGAGACTCATCAATGTCAGACGTTTTCAATTGATTAATCAACTGTTTCTCCATGTCCAAGGAAAAGTTCAAGATGGTTTGTGGATTAACAGGCACCTCATCTACGAAAATGATTTCGCCCTGACCTTTTACAATTTTATAACGCAGTGCACGCAATGCTTCCAAGTAGGAATGCGGAATATTGGGATGGGTGTCGCATGCTCTTCCGATGCCTACCGTGAATTTTTTGTTGTATAACCTTTCAAAAGTAGCATTTATGTGATGAGCAAACTCAAATATTTTCTCAGGATCGCTCGTCTCCATATCCATATTGGCGATAACCACAATCATATTGTTATGTTTGGGAACATAATGAGTCGATAACCCGATTGCTGCAAATCTTAAGAAAGCCTCATCAAACGCTTCCATAATTGTCTCGCCACTGCTAACAATTTGGTCAAGAGAGAAGTCTGTGGTCTCAAAAACGATGAGTTGAAAAGCTGGAAATGGCAAGTCTAGTTGAATGGAAGTCGTCGTTTCCTCCCAATTCGCCGAGTAGGCTCTGCCTTCAATCAGATCGTTCAAGAATTTCTGGCGGAGTGCTGGCACCTGTTTTTCAAAGGTGTTCTTAAGACTTTCATAACGGTGATGTACCGTATCGATCAATTGATTGATGAAGACTAATTCATTCTGTTTGTTGTTGCGATTCGGACTTATTCTGCCACCGACGCCGACTACATTGATATATTGAATAATGCGGTTAATGGGTTCGTAAATTCTCCTCGTTAGCATGTAGGATACGATAAGTCCGCAGGCTAGACAAATTAGAACAGCAACAAGCGTAATACTTTGAATTCGACGGGATTTCTCGGTAATGGTCGTAATCGGTACCATACTCATATAGCGCCAGTCGTTCACATTAGAAGAAGTATATACGACAAGATACTCCTTCCCATTTGCAATACGAACATGTAGGGATCCAGGATTTTGCTTTTTGTCATTCACTGTGTTTATTATATCTCTCAGTATTTCCCCTAGTTTTTCTTCATTGGTTTCCTTGAACCGATTGTTCTTTAGCACAATATTCCCCAAAGAATCCGTTACAAAAACACCTGTGTCATCTCCAAGCTGAGAGCTGTTGATTCCATTTAAAAATGCAGAAACATCGACACTTGTATAAATAACACCGCGAAAAACCGTCTCTTCAATAGGAGCCGGTCTACCGAACAGCAATTGCGGCTTATCGTTAACCGTTACTGTCCCTAAATAAGAGACGCCAAACTGGCTGCGGTTTTGTTTAAACTCATTGGTATTTGGGTGAAAGGGAAATATGCTGTTGTAAAAAAAATCCTTTTCATATTTGGCATCATTGCTAATCGTGAAGGGCTCTCTCATAGGATCTAGCCATAGGTTAGCCACTAATGGATTCGACAGTTTCACACTGCTAAGATATTTTACCAATTCCGCATAGAGCGGTTCGTTATTCATTTCTCCATTGGAGGATTGATATATCGCTCGACGTGTATTCGGTTGCAGGGCTATTTGCTGCATCATGCTTTCCATAACTAAGATTTCTTTATCTGTGTTATCCCTAGCCTGCTCCAAATAAACACTGCTCGAGTGTTCAGATTCTTCGATAAGCAGCGATGATGAAGTCAAATAAGAAATGCCGCCCACGGTAACAATCGAAATCAGAATAACAACATTCAATATGAGCAGCCATTTAACGAAAATACTGTGTTGGCGAAAAAAAGCTAAACTTTTGGGTAGCATCTGCAGAACCTCTTCTCTCTTAGATTCCATTATACAGCGGACTGCAACTGATACCTAAAGGAAAAGAAAGGAGAGTGAACTTCCGCTCTCCAGTGAATTACACATAGGTTATTCAATCGATAATGATCGTTTGCTGTGGCTGCATGTGAATGACGATGATATTCTCATTAAGATGGAAGGCAACCGAATTCCCTTTAGAATCTACAATATTTACGGGTGTAACCAAATTGATCCGAATCAGGCAGTTTCCTTCTATATCCGCCGTAATAGCTGCTTTCTTAAGCTTCCCGTCCTCCCACTCGATATCGACCTCATATCCACCTCTTGCCTTCAGGCCACGAACGAAGCCTTGCTTCCAGCGAGAAGGAAGCGCTGGCAGTAAATGAAGCTCGCCGCGGTGGCTTTGCAGCAGCATCTCGGCGATACCAGCTGTTCCCCCAAAATTCCCATCGATTTGAAAAGGAGGGTGATTATCAAACAGGTTTGGCAAGGTTGAATGCCGCAGTAACTCCTCGATATGATGATAGGCTTCATCTCCATCCAGAAGCCTCGCCCAGAAGTTTATAATCCAGGCACGACTCCAGCCTGTATGTCCTCCACCATTATGAAGTCTTCGCTCTAACGTTACTTTGGCAGCTTCGGCAAGATCAGGCGTCGTATTCGGATTGATCTTCGTTCCAGGATGTAAAGCGAATAGATGGGAAATATGCCGATGTCCCGGCTCCGCTTCCTCATAATCCTCAAGCCATTCTTGTATTTGACCGAACTTGCCGATACGGGTTGCGGGCATCCGATCCATGATCGTCTTTAGCTCATGACGAAATGATTCGTCCACGCTAAGTACTTGAGCTGCAGCGATACAACCTTCGAACAGCTCCGTCAAAATTTGAGCATCCATAGCCGGTCCATAGCACAACGTTCCTGTTTCCCCACTAGGAAGTATATAGCAATTTTCTGGAGACACGGAAGGAGCCGTCACCATCACACCTTCCGGCGATTCAGCGAGAAAATCGACGAAAAATAACGTTGCTTCTTTCATTGTTTCATAAGCTTGGGCTAAGAAAGCGCGGTCCTGTGTAAACAAGTAGTGTTCCCATAAATGCAAACATAACCAAGCCGCACCCAACGTCCAATACGTTGACGGAGGATAAATATCTTGTGGAGCGGTATCCGCCCATATATCCGTATTATGATGAGCTACGAAGCCACGGCAGCCATACATGACTGATGCGGTCCGTCTTCCCGGTTCTCTCATTCGCTCGATCAAATCGAACAAAGGATCATGACATTCGGATAGATTGCAGGTTTCAGCGTGCCAATAATTCATTTGCGTATTAATGTTAATGGTAAATTTGCTGTCCCATGGAGGAAGCATCTCGTCATTCCAAATACCTTGAAGATTCGCTGGCAAGCTGCCCTTCCTACTGCTCGCGATCAGCAAATATCTGCCAAACTGAAAATACAATTCGATCAATGCCGTGTCATCATAGCCCCTCTTCATCCGTTCCAATCTTTCAGGTGTAGAAAGAGTGGATTTCACTTCCATATCCTCATCCTGCAATTGAAGTGAAACCCGCTGGAACAACTGACGATGATCGGCGGTATGGCGAGCTAACATCTCTGTATAGGATAGGGAAGAAGCGAGATCCAACATTTGCTCGCAAGCTTGTTCCGCATGTGCATAACGAAATGTTGTAGCGACCGCAACCCTAAACTCGACGCTTACGGCACCTTCCACAACTAAATGCTCGCCGATGGTTTTCATCGTTCCACTATCCGCTTGAGCTTGAACCATAACGGCATAGTCGCTGCCACCCGTGCCGTAACAGCTGTTTCGCATCACAAGCGTGTTATTCCCTCGTTTGCCCGTATAATCTACATATTTCCCCTTTTTCCTATCGAAACGCACGCGGAGAGACATCCCCTCAGGGCAATCCGTTTCCAGCCGAATGACAAGGAGACCGTCTGGATAACTGACAAATACCTCGCGCCGATAGCGATAGTCATTTAGCTCATAGGAAGTAACTGCAACTGCGCGATCCATATCCAAATGTCTAGAATAATGAGACACTTCACTTTCGTTATCTGTAATTATAAGCAAATCCCCCGCAGGCATATAATGCCTTTGACTGCTTGGCGTACCAGAGAAAGCCGTTTCAGCCAATTGATGTGCTTCTTTTAGTTTACCTTCAAAGAGCAAGCCCCGAATGACAGATAGATGTGCTAACGCATCTGGGTTATTCCTATCCTGAGGACCGCCATACCAGATAGAATCTTCGTTTATCTGAATTCTTTCTTTCAAAGGATCTCCGTAAATCATTGCTCCAATTCGACCATTACCAATAGGAACAGCCTCATTCCAATTTTTTGCAGGTTGCTTAAACCATATACGATTATCCATGTTCATCCCCATATTGAAAAGTTGATAATTGCTTCATAAGTATAAGTAGAAAGCACTTCAATCCTCAATCGTTGATTATTACGATACATCGTCCATTTTTCAGAATGACGTGAAACTATGCAGTTCGCTATGAACCGAGCTTGGATTTTTTACTATCTTCTATCTGTAGAAAAAATTTTTTTCTTCCCCCTCAAATAAATAGGCGTTCACCCATTGGAGTGAACGCAGCTGTTAACTAAAGACGTATGTCCTATATATCTTAATTATATAAAATATAACCATATTTATTTATCACCCGATAACTTTTCTTCTCTGCTGGAGGATGCCTTCTTCGGCCGATTCCTCACCTGGTGTAAATAGGCACGAACATTCCGTTCTTCTGCATGCACGTACGCGAAGTCCAGATAAGCAGCAACCTCTCGCGCGGTTTCACTGAACAGATCACCCATCTTAAAGAGTGCCTGCCAAATATGATCATAATCGGCGGCATTCGGATACGTCATCGTGAAAGCTTGCCATTCCTTAGCACTCAGGTGATCGGCCATGTACTTGCCGCACTTGCCAGCACTCATCGTAAAATCAGTCCGCATGCCAATTTTCCATTCGAGCATCTGAATCAGGACATTGCGGTTGATCTGCTCGTACATAAACATGACATAGGTCAACTCTTTGCGCCAAAGCCCCTTCGCCATATTCAAACAAATCCACCAGAACTCGTTGCATGCTCCCTGAAATTGCTTCTCCGTTGGCCTGCGAATATGATAATCGCTATCGTTAGAGTCAGGAAGGGGACCTATCGTTCCATCCTTATCCATAAGCAACACACTCAAACTGTCAGGCTTCATCAACTCGTGCCGCTGCGACAAAGGGATTAACGTCAGGTCTATTCGGTTCCCATCTTGGAATTGCATCAGATATACGAGCCGATCCGTAGGCTCCGCCATCGGATAAAACTCGTTATCATCCGGCAACTGCATGATGAGCCGCTCGCCAAACCGATCAATCCAACGGGGCTCCGATCGGAAAGAATCTGTTTCCTGTACGAAATAGACGATGTCATAGTCCTGAAATTCATCCCGAGGCACATTCGGATTCGCCCGCGATCCATTCATCATCACCGCTCGAATACGATCGTCTTCCTGAGCCGTGTCTAGAATGATTGCCATCATTTCTTGTTCGCTTCGCATGGCTTGGGGTTAGCCTCCTTTGCAACTCTAGTGATGTTCTACTTCGTTGCAGAAGGTCCCTGCTCCTTTTTTATAGCTTAAACTTACCAACAGCTTGCTGCAAACGCAGTGACATACTGTTCAGGTCGTTCGCGAACGCTGCGACTTCTTGCAGCGCTGCGAGCTGCTGCTCCGCGCTCCCCGCTACATTCTGGGCAGCGAGAGTCGATTGCTGTGCGATGTTCGATGATTCGATCACCGAAGCCGTCACCTGTTCGGATCCTGCCGACATCTCTTCAGCGACGGCAGAAACATCACGGATCTGATCAGCCACTTGATCGATTGCCTGCAGAATTAATTGAAAGGCCTCTCCTGCCTCATGAACAACGACGATCCCCGTATGTACTTCTCTGGTTCCCTCGTTCATCGCCTCGACGGCTTGCTGCGTACCCTCCTGGATTTGTTCGATCAAACCGATAATCTGGTTGGCTGAGCCCCCTGATTGCTCGGCTAGTTTCCGTACTTCTCCGGCTACGACTGCAAAACCGCGACCATGTTCGCCAGCACGAGCCGCTTCAATCGCGGCATTGAGCGCGAGGAGATTCGTCTGCGTGGCGATACTGGAAATGACGCTGACAATACTGCCAATCTCAACAGATTGCTTGTCGAGCTTCTGCACCATGGAAGCTGTCCGATCAACTGTAGCCCGTATGGATTCCATCTGATGAATAACTTGTTGCAAGGATATATGACCATTCCTTGCTTTCTCAGAAGCATCCATAGAAACCTCTGACACGGACGAAGACGTTTCTGCAATCCGTTGAATGCCTATCGACATTTCCTCCATCGCTCGAGCGCTCTCAGTAGAAGTTAAGCCCTGCGCTTCAGCTCCACGCGCGACAGCTTGGATGGAAGTCGCAATCTCATTCGAGGCGGCTGAGGTTTCTTCAGCACTTGCCGAAAGCTGTTTCGAGGACATCGCGACATCCTGCGAGCTTGCGTTCACTTCTCTGATTAGCTCTTGCAAATTAAGAATCATTTGCCCAAAGCTATCCGTCAATTTGCCTACTTCATCCTTACTCCGACTCTTAACCGTGCGCGTTAAATCTCCCCCCGCAATGCTTTGAGCTACATGCATCAACGCATTGATAGGTCCGATGATGAATCGGCTAAGCAGCAAGGCTATACCGATGCCAAGTAATATATCGACGATGCAGGAAATAATGAGCGTACGATTAACGGAATGAATTTCCTCACTTAGATAGTCCGTCGATTCTTTAGATTCTTGATTGAAGCTATTAATATATTGGTCGGCCACGGTATAGATGACTTGTTTGAACTCATCGGTCTGATCATCTGCCTTCTTATTCTCATCGCGGAGCTGCGCCGCCGTTAGTTTACTGGTTTTCTTATTAATGTCCATGACGGTATCAAATGATTTGATGAAACCCTCGCTGGCGGTTCGCAAACTGTCAGCCAACTCCAGCTCCTTCGGGCTATTCGATTTGAGGGTAATGAACGCCAAATATTCTCTGAATTTCACTTCATTTTCCTTGTACGCTTTAGCAGCTTCTTCACTTTGATTAATAATAACATCGGCTTGATTACTGTACAGAATACCTACATAATTCTTGAGTTCGTACGCTGCTTTTACCTCCGCATTTCGCTCGGTTTCCTGATCCAACGCACTTTGAACTCCTGTTAGTTTCCAGTAATTGTTCAAAGCGGCAACCGTAAATAACAAAATAACCAAGAGCATGCCAGATAGTAGCTTCGTTCTTAATGACCAGTTTCTAATCATGAAAAAATCCCTTCTTTCTCGTTCTGAAATCTAGCCACTCTTTTCTCATCTATGCAGTCATCTTAGAGGTATTCATTCGACAAATTTCGCAGGCTATTCTATGTATATCGACATTTGGTATTAAAAAAATAAGGTCACATGTCATATTCCATTACATACAAATAAGGCTACCCCCGAAGGAGTAGCCCTAACACTGCAAATAAACCAAATATCGATAACATCGCACCCGAGATGCGATTAATCCATAGGAACGCTGTTCCTTTAAGGCGCTCTCGCAATAAGCCAACTATCCAACTGAGCAACAACCACCATAGCGCCGAACCTGCGAAGACGCCGATTACCAAGGAGATTGCAGGCATGAAACCTGCATCTGCGCTATCTCCAAGCCCAAGCCCCGCGAACGCACCGACGAACGACATGATCGTCATCGGATTCGTAATGGTAAGCAGCAGCGTCGAGAGATACGATTTGAACAGCGTGTCCCCTGTTGCTCTAGCGGCTTCAGCGGCTGGTTTCGAGCGGAAGGTCTGCATGCCTAAGTACACGAGGAACAGGCCGCCGACCAACTGCAGAATTACCTTTTGATCCAGCAGGAAACTCGTGATTAACGTCAAGCCAAAGCCCGCGATGAAACCGTAGATGGCATCCGCCGTTGCCGCGCCCAGCCCAGAGAGAAAGCCATGCCATCGGCCGAGCGTCAGCGTCCTGCGCATGCATAAGATTCCGATAGGCCCAACAGGTGCTGCAATGGAGAATCCTAACATCAGGCCTTTAAGCAAGGGAATCAGCCACACGTTTAGAACACCTGCTCACCATCGTAAGTAGCGATTTTCTTGTAGAGATCCGGACGACGGTCGCGGAAAATGCCCCATTCGATCCGCTGAATTTCCAGCTGATCTAGATCAAACTCTGCAACGAGAACTGTTTCCTCGTCGCGGCCAGCTTCTTCAATCAGATTGCCCTGCGGGCCTGCAATGAAAGACGAACCATAGAAATTAATGCTGGAATCCTCATCTTCTTCCTTCCCGATCCGATTCGATGCGATAACCGGCATCAAGTTGCACGCCGCGTGACCGCGCATGCACATTTGCCAGTGATCCTTCGAATCAATGGAACCATCCTGCGGCTCTGAGCCGATAGCTGTTGGGTAGAACAACAGTTCTGCCCCCATCAGGGCCATCACGCGAGCAGCTTCCGGGTACCACTGGTCCCAGCATACGCCGACGCCGATTTTGGCGTAGCGCGTTTTCCATACCTTGAACCCTGTATCGCCCGGGTTAAAATAGAACTTCTCTTCATACCCCGGACCGTCGGGGATATGGCTTTTGCGGTACGTGCCGAGCACCGAGCCATCGGCATCAATGACAGCGAGCGAGTTGTAGCGCGCGTAGTTCTTTTTCTCGTAGAAGGAGATTGGCAGCACGACGGCTAGTTCCTTGGCGATCTCACGGAAGTGATTGATCGCTTTGTTCGTCTCTAGCTCCGTTGCGTAGCGGTAGTAGTCGGATTTTTCTTTTTGGCAGAAGTAAGGCGTCTCAAAAAGCTCTTGAATCAAAATCACTTGCGCACCCTTCGCCGCGGCTTCACGCACTAATTTCTCCGCCTTGGCGATGTTTTCTTCTATGTTATCGGAACAGCTCATTTGTGTAGCTGCTACAGTCACTTTTCTCACGTGAAATCACCCTTTCTTACTGGCTGGCATTTGCTGCGTCGTGCAGTGAACATTGCCGCCTTCTTTAATGATGGACATGCCGTTAATCGTACGAATTCGACGCTCAGGGAACGCAGCTTGCAGCACTTCGATCGCCTTGCGATCCGTCTCTTCCGCCGTACCGCCAAACACCGGCAAGATGATGCCGCCGTTCACGAAATAGAAATTCAAGTAGCTCAGCGTCAAGCGCTGCTCTTCAAAAAAGGTAAGTGGCGGTTGCTCGATCTGAATGATCTCGAAAGAGCGTCCTTTCGCATCCTTCGCGCTGCGGAGAATTTCCAAATTCTCCTGCGTAATCGCATAATTAGCATCCGAAGGATCGCCACACACTTGCAGAATGATTTTGCCTGGAGCCGCGAAGCAAGCAATATTGTCCACGTGACCGTCCGTCTCGTCGCCGTCCAGCCCTTTGTTCAGCCAGATGATCTTCTCCACGTTCACGAAATCGCGGACATGCCCTTCGATCTCCTCACGGCTAAGTTCCGGGTTGCGGTTCGTGTTGAGCAGACATTCTTCCGTAGTCAAAAGCGTACCCTCTCCATCCACGTGGATGGAACCGCCCTCCATGACGATTGGAGCGTCAAAACGTTTCACACCATAGTGCTCCGCGATTTGCGGGGCTACGTTATCATCCAGATCCCACGGCGCGTATTTACCGCCCCATGCGTTGAACTTCCAGTTGACTGCTGCAATTTCTTGCTTCTTGTTCAACACGAAAGTTGGACCATTGTCGCGGAACCATGCGTCGTTATGCTGGATCTCCAGGAAATCCACATTGGATTCTGTGAACATTGCTTTTACTGTCGCTGCGTCGGAAGGGTTCACAATCACGGTAACGGGTTCAAATTCAGCGATCGCCTTCGCCAAATCCGCGTAGCCTTGAGAAACAACCGCGTGATCCTCCGGGTACACCATTGAATCTTGAACTGGCCAAGAAATAAACGTCCGCTCGTGTTCTGTCCACTCTGCTGGCATGCTATAGTTTGCATCTTTAGGTTTCGTCATCATTCGTCATCTCACTTTATCTCAATTTAGTTAATCATCTCATAGGAAAACTCAATTAAAACATCGTCTCCCATCATAACTCAAAAGCCGCCAAGGCTCAATGTAAATAGGTAGTTCCGTGACTTCACCAATACCTACCAGCATATTTAAAGGGCTTTTAATACACATTAGAAGAGGATTTCATAGACTGCATAACCGAAAGGATGGATCACTTTGGCAACTGTTCTGCATATTACTGCGCACCCTCATGATCATCAAACATCTTACAGTATGGCTGTAGGAAAAGCTTTCATCGATGCCTATCGAGAAGCTAACCCCAATGACGAAGTGATCCCCGTTGATTTGTATAGTATCCAAGTGCCGCATATTGATGCTGACGTGTTCAGCGGATGGGGCAAACTGCGCAGTGGACAGGAATTCTCCTCCTTAACTAACGATGAAAGCGCCAAGGTAGGACGCATTAATGAACTTACCGAGCAGTTCGTTGCCGCAGACAAGTACGTATTCGTCACGCCGATGTGGAATTTCTCGTTCCCTCCTGTGATGAAAGCTTACCTGGATGCTCTTTGCGTAGCTGGCAAAACGTTCAAGTACACGGCAGAAGGTCCTGTAGGCTTACTTCCTGGCAAAAAAGTACTGCATATCCAAGCGCGCGGCGGCGTGTATTCGGAAGGACCTGCGGCCGCCATGGAATCTGGTCATCGGTATATCAGCATCATTATGGGCTTCTTCGGTATTACCGACACGCAGGGGCTATTCGTAGAGGGGCATAACCAATTCCCTGATAAAGCGCAGCAAATTAAAGAGGACGCGATTGCGCGTGCGAAGGATTTGGCGAAGAGCTTTTGATAGGGGAGGTCGCCCCGAGAATAAGCTAAGTAATCGGTCAGCAGCATGAATTAGTTCGAAAAACCGAACTAAATTCACAATTTAGCTCAGCTATACTCAATTAGTCAGAATTAGCCTAACTAAATCGTGCTATTCCGCACCTGCACACGAAAAAAGGGTAAATAGTTCGGTAAAGTCGGACTATTTATCCTTTTTGGGACGGAACCTTCATTTTAAGTGGGCAAAATCGAACTATTGCAAGCTATAGCTCAAAGATGCCACCTTAACTAGGTGGCATCTTTATTTGCCGGCGGTTCTATTGAACTGTCGGCATTTTTTGGATAGAGGAACGACCTACTAGATACGGATACGTTAAATATAACCCCGCTATATAGAGAAGCACTGCTATGTAAACGGGGAGCAAGTGCACAAAATCCACGTACCCAATATGTGCATGCACGTAAAGACCTGCAACGAATCCCGGCAGTCCGCCCCATAGGAATGTCCACCATAACCAGTCTTCACCTTGATTCACACCCCAAAGCGCCGAAGCTGTTATCGCTACTGCTAAGCAAAACAATGCCCCGCCAAAGCCGGCACGATCGTGTGCGATAAGCGGAATGATAGCGTCACTCCAAGCTGTCAATTCTGCAGTCGTTAGACCTAAGTATGCTAAATCACTTGGAACGAACACCTCCGTAATGCCGACAAAGGATATCGTGAGACCTCCGATCCCCAAGCCAAAGCCAAGGATCACCAGACAGCACTGCCCCCACTGTGCTCTGAGCCAGACTCGATCATTGTGGAGTCCTGGCGGCTTGCGGGAAGGTTCATCCCTTAATCCACGCAGTGTCAACAGCAGCATCGGCAGCAGAACAACCGCAGCAGCTGTGTGAAGCGGATCCAAATAACCGTACCCCAAATACAGAAAGAAACTGCCAAAACCGACAACACAAGAGGATATGACAGCCGTTCGCGCCCAATGCAGCCCGTAACGTAAGCCGTGGTGCGCTAGCTGATAATAGAAAATACCAATAGAAATCATCGTACCCGCCAACGTAATGCGATCATGCGACATGAAATGGAGTAGATGACTGTTGAAACGGCTAATTTCAGTGCGTGATCTGCCCAGAAAATCTTCATCATAAGGCAAGACCACTGTCGTTGCTGCGATAAACCAAGCGAGCACACCGCCGATGATCATGCTTAATCCCAGCAGGCTCATCCAGCCCCAGTTCGCCCAGAATGGCGGGGTCAGCCGTGGGGATGATGCGGTAGAAAAGACAACTGATGCAGAATCTGAATCTTCATCTGATAAAACCTGTTTGTTAGTAGATATCGCAGATGCCGAAATACGCTCATACAGGATCGCTTCGTTGATCCGTTTCGGCAGCCCAGGCCCCGCGTAAACGAGCCCGCTGTGCAGCATCACGCTAGTCGCGCCTGCGCCCAGCAGCGCGAGCGCGTCCTGCGGCTGATGCACGCCGCCGGCGGCCACAATCGCGCAGCGCTCGCCTAGCGACTCGCGCAGCAGCCGGACCTTGCTCAGCTGCGCGCTGAGCAACGCAGCACCGCCGCCGACGTGCTCGCGGCGAGTGCCCGGCTCCCGCTGCGCGTCGCCGAGGACGACACCGCTGAAGCTTCGCGCGGTGTCTATGACTGCCTGCAGCTCGCCCTCGGGGAGCTGCGGCGGCACAACAACCAGCACCGGCTTGCCCGGGGCAGCCACTTGTGCCAGCTGGCCTACCTCCGCGAGGTACGCCAAAGCTTTGTCCAATGGCCAGCCTTCGGCTAGGCCATCGAGGGTGAACCCCGCCG
The DNA here is from genome assembly GCF_059691955.1 of Paenibacillus sp. J22FR83. Lineage (NCBI taxonomy): Bacteria > Bacillati > Bacillota > Bacilli > Caryophanales > Paenibacillaceae > Paenibacillus > Paenibacillus sp. J22FR83. The sequence goes on along the minus strand of NZ_JCAUAM010000008.1, from coordinate 91,501 downwards.
CGTACGGCGCTAGCTTAGTGAGCAGCTCCCCCTGCTCACTAAGCGCTTCGCGCGGCGAGCTCCCCGGCATCGGCCGCAGCCGCACGAAGTGCGGCAGTCGATGCCCCGTGCCCTTGCGCAGGCGCGCGGCGAACGCGTCCGCGCCGTCGTTCTCGTAGCCATCGGGGAACACGATGGCTTCTTCGTTTGCCATGTGAGTAATCGATGCATGGCACTGCACGGCTCGGACCGTCACTGGTCCGAGCTCGATGAACCCGAGCCCGAACTGGGCGAGGGCTTTGTGCGCGGTGCCCTGCGGGTCAAGCCCGCCGCTGAGCCCGACAGGGCAGGCAATCGGCACGCCTGCCAGCTCGGTTGCGAGCAGTGGCGACATTTCCATGTGACCCATCGTGCGGATCACAAAGGTCCCCCCAGGAATGCGACTTAGCCCTCCTATCGCATGAAGCGTAAGATCTCTTGCCCTACGCCCGCTAAGGCGAAAAAGCAGCGGTTTAAACAACGTATGATACGACCAATCGGGCATAGGCCGCCTCCCCTTATGGATGATATATCCAGTATAACGTGTATCCGCCTCTGTGCACATAGACACACTTTGTTCCGATTCCCTGTGATTCTAATCACAGGGGTGCCCTTCCTTTATTCGTTATACTAGGGGCATAAAGTTATTCTAATGGAAATGAGATGATCCCTCATGCTAAGCGAACAAACGATCCAAATCATTAAATCCACTGTGCCAGTCCTAGAAGTTCACGGTGTAGCGATAACCAAACGTTTCTATCAAAGACTATTCACGGCTCACCCCGAGCTCTTGAATCTGTTCAATCACGCTAATCAAAAACAAGGCAGACAACAAACCGCTCTCGCCAACGCCGTTTACGCAGCAGCCCTGCATATTGATCGACTAGAAATGATCTTACCCGCTGTCAAACAAATTGCCCATAAACATCGCAGCTTGGGTGTAAAACCGGAGCAATATCCCATCGTTGGAGAGCATTTGTTAGCCGCTATTAAAGAAGTCCTAGGTGATGCCGCGACAGATGAAATTCTCGCAGCTTGGGCTGAAGCCTACGGAGTCATCGCTAGTGCATTCATTGGCATTGAGTCTGATATGTACACAAATTCGGCACTGCAAACAGGCGGATGGTCCGACTTCAGACCCTTCGTCATCGTTCGCAAAGAAAGAGAAAGCGACGTCATCACCTCCTTTTACCTAACGCCGCAGGATCAAGGTCCGATTGCAGCTTTTGAAGCTGGACAGTATGTCAGTATCCGTGTTCAAATCCCTGGTGATGAGCACACGCATATTCGGCAGTATAGCCTCTCCCATACCTCGGGTAAGCCATTCTACCGGATTTCAGTTAAACGCGAAGACACCACCCCCGATGTCCCAGCAGGTAAGGTATCCGTCTATTTGCACAACCAGATTCAAGAGGGCGACGTCGTCTGGCTTTCCGCTCCAGCTGGCGACTTTACGCTAGATTCAGCAGATACACGACCAGTTACACTGCTTAGCGGCGGTGTCGGCCTTACCCCTATGGTGAGTATGCTGCATGCACTTGTCACTACGCAGCCAGATCGTAAAGTTACTTTCATCCATGCTGCTCAGAATGGCGAGCATCATGCACTCCGAGCAGAAGTCGAGCAACTAGCTAAGGATCACCCTCAGGTCACAATTGCTTGGTGCTATGCTCAGCCTACAGCTGACGATCGGGGTTCGCAGGCTTTCCACAAAGAGGGCTATCTCGATCTGCCTTGGATCCAGAGCCTTGTGCCAACTACGGATGGCAGCTTTTACTTCTGCGGACCGTTACCGTTCATGAAAACAGTGAACCAATCGCTCATCGCATGGGGCGTTCCGGAAGCAGATCGTCATTACGAATTCTTTGGACCAGCTGGTGCACTCTCCTAAATCCACAAAAGGCTCTGTTCGTTATGCGACAGGGCCTTTTTCGGTTAAGGGCAGCGCAGGCGAGTCTAACTAACTGGAAAATATCCATCTATTTGAGCTTATTTCGAGCGAATGGGATGATTAACTGGATTTTGTACAGGTATTTTCGCTACCTTTCATAAACTTGAGGTAAAACACTGAAATTAACTACATAAAATCCAGCTATTCCTATTTTGGCGCTACATTCCACTCATTTAACAGCAGAAAATCCATCTAATTTGTTGGAGGGGGAAGTCGAACCGTCGGGGGATGGTTGGTGGGAGGAGTTGAGGAGGAGTCGGGGCGTAGTTGAGAAGTATTTGGGAAGTAATTGCGAGTAGTTAGGGAGTAAGAGTAGTTAGGAGTAGTTAGGTGTAGTTAGGTGTAGTTGAGTAGTTAGGTGTAGTTGAGTAGTTAGGTGTAGTTGAGTAGTTAGGTGTAGTTGAGTAGTTAGGTGTAGTTGAGTAGTTAGGTGTAGTTGAGTAGTTAGGAGTAGTTGAGTAGCTGTTGGGAAATAGAAGTAGCTAGAGAGTAGCAGCGGGGTTTGCATCTCTTAAATTGAAAGAAGCGCCTTCCCTTCGAATAGGGGCATTTCATTTAGTGAAAGGGAGCTCCCCTTAGGCTATGAGGTTTAATGACTCACGTTCTCCCCGTTTCACGCAACAACCGGTTCACGGTTTCACGACGAAGCCCGATGAACTGTCCTATTTCCTCTTGCGTAAGCACGTCGGTCAGCTTCAAGGTGCCGATATACTTCTGGAACCATGCCTCCATTTTCAGCAATTTTGCCGCTGGGGCAACTGCTGTCAGCTGGTCAATCCGCTGCTGCATCATGCGCAGCTTCTCCTGCAATTGGCGCGCAATGGTGCGGTAGTGCTCTGGATTGCTCTCCAAGTCCTCATACCAGTGGATGGCTGGTAGTACCTCAACCTCACTCGTCACTAGTGCAATGGCTGTAGCATAATAGGCACTTGGACTAATCAACGAATGATGCGGGATCGTCTCACCAGGCACAATGATATTGACGAGCGTCGTATTGCCGTCTTCATGTGAACGGACAATTTTCAACAGCCCCTCATGCAGCCTGAATAGCGAGCCGGACTCTCCTTGCCGGAATAAAATTTCACCCTTGTGCAGTTTCATCTAGGTATCTCCTTTAATGAGCAAAAAAGCGACAGCACCTTCGGCTGATCGCTTTTTCATTTACACACGGCTGTAGACGTGCTATAGCTCTTTCTTCAACGGTTCGACGAGCGGTGTCCGGAACACCTGTCGCACTTGCGTTAATTTGCCAGACAAGCTCACGTACCAATTCAATTTCTCCACTTTGCCAATAAGCCAAATCGAGATCAATAATCCTGTTAGCGATACGAAAACGGCAATCGGCAAGGCCCACATGGAAACCGGATGAGCGAAATAAGGGATGAAAGAAACCGCCAAGATCGGTGCCGCATTCCATTTGAAAAACTGAATGAGTGTAATTGTCACTACGGCTGTCAGGAAAAAGGAAACAGCGCCTGTGCTAATGGTATAAAAAATACTGCCCATCGTAACCGCAATAATGGCTCCGATAATAATACGACGTATTTCTCTTATATTGTCTACACGATGCATGAAAAGAAAACTAAATGCGCCCAGCGTTGGGTAAAAGACCATCTTCAGTGATGGAAAGTGATAGGATGCCCAATAAGCTCCCATCAGATAACAGCAAATCACAAGCGAACGAAGAAACATCGTTGGTTCCCGTCCTTTTCTATATGAGATTCATGAGGCCGCTCACGTTCTAAACCAGACCCCTCCCATTTTACAAAAAAGACAGAGAGTCAGTCAACAACTTTACATGACACTTTATGTCATTTTTTCCTCATTTGGAGTGTGATTAGCTCCGATCCACCGACACCGTCGTCGATGCAAAGAACTTCGTCACCGCAAAAGACGCCGCCCCAAGCACAGTCGAACGATCCCCGAGTTCTGAAAATTCCACCTTCAACTGCTTGCGCGGATGCGGTAGCGAACGTTTCTTCAACAGTTCCAACAGCGGCTTCATCAGCCACTTCTCCCCGCCCGCTAACCGTCCGCCAAGAATAATAAATTCCGGATTATACCCGTTAATGATGTTCACTACACCGACCCCAAGATAGTAGCCCAGCCGTTCAAAAAGCTGAATGACCCCTGCGTCGCCACTCTCCGCTTTGGTTAATAACGACTCCAGGTCGACTTCGTGCCCTAACTCTCTCCCCGCTTGCTCCAGCAACGCATGTTCCGATGCATAAAGCTCCCAGCAGCCTAAGCTGCCGCAGCGGCACTTCGGACCATCATGCTGAATCGAGATGTGGCCAATTTCGCCGGAGAAACCCGTCGCGCCGCGGTACAGCTCGTTTTTGATAATAATGCCCGCACCGATTCCCATACCGATCGAGACATAAATCAGATTCGCCGTGTCTTTGCCCGCACCGAATTGCTTCTCACCAACTGCCCCGGCATTCGCTTCATTATCGATGACAACAGGAAGTCCGAATTCCGCTTCTAGTTCGCTCTGTAACGACACATTTTCCCAACCCAAATTCGGGGCGAACAATAAATTCCCTTCCTCATCCACGATGCCTGGCACTCCAAGGCCGATACCAATAACACCATACACACTCTCTGGTGCTGTTTCAATTAAGGCTCGAATCGTCCCTTTGAGTAGGTTCGTAACCTGCTCTACCGATTCATTATGATGTTGGATTCGCTTCTCGCGAATCACTTTTCCCGTCAAATCGGTGAGCACAGCCAACATATCGTGCACGCCAAGATCCACGCCAATCGCATATCCAGCCGTTCCGTTGAATAGCAGCATCATCGGCTTACGCCCGCCGCTCGATTCTCCAGCACCAATTTCCTGCACTAAGGAGCTCTCAATCAGTTCATTCACGAGACTGGATACCGTCGCTTTCGTCAGTCCTGTAATCTCGGCTATTTTAGCTCGAGAGATTGGTGAGTCCGTGCGAATATGATGCAAGACGATCGTTTTATTTATCTTTTTCACGAGGTTTAAGTCGCCTGTTTGTTTCATAATTATCCTCCATACCGTTCCAAATCCTACGAGTCATCGCTATGGAAATGATTCTAACATAGAAGACTTTTTCACGCACTAACTAAGTTTGTTTAATGAATTTACAAACTTTCGGAATGATGCTATGATGACTTCATAAGCACTTATCATTCATTTATACGGAGGCTGAATTCATGAGCTACTTTGACAATGTACAACAAGTGAAATACGAGGGCCCGACATCCACGAACCCACTTTCCTTTAAATTTTACAACCCTGATCAAGTTATTCTAGGCAAAACAATGCGCGAACATATGCGTTTCGCAGTCGCTTACTGGCACTCCTTCTCCGCTAATGGTTCAGATCCATTCGGTGCGGGTACGAACGTCCGTGCATGGGACAAATACGAAGGCATGGAGCTGTTGAAAGCTCGCGTTGACGCATGTTTTGAGCTTCTGCACATTTTGGATGTGGACTACTTCGCATTCCATGACCGTGACATTGCATATGAAGGCAACACCCTGCAAGAAACTAACGCAATCCTTGATGAAATTGTTGGCGTAATCAAGGACAAAATGGCTTCCACTGGCAAAAAGCTGCTTTGGAACACAGCGAACATGTTTACCAACCCACGTTTCGTTCACGGGGCTGCGACTTCCAATAATGCAGAAGTTTTTGCTTATGCAGCAGCGCAAGTGAAGAAAGCTTTGGACCACGCCAAGGAACTTGGCTCCGAAAACTACGTGTTCTGGGGCGGGCGTGAAGGGTATGAAACGCTTTTGAACACGGATCTTGGTCTTGAACTCGACAACCTTGCTCGCTTCCTGCACATGGCTGTCGATTATGCCAAAGAAATCGGCTACACAGGACAATTCCTAATCGAGCCTAAACCGAAAGAGCCTTCCAAGCACCAATACGATTTCGATGCTGCAACAACACTTTCATTCTTGCAAAAATATGACCTGCTTCCATACTTCAAATTAAACCTTGAAGCGAACCATGCAACGCTTGCTGGTCACACGTTCGAGCACGAGCTTCGTGTAGCGCGCGTTAACGGCATTCTTGGCTCCATCGATGCGAACCAAGGCGACTTGTTGCTAGGTTGGGATACAGATGAGTTCCCTACAGACCTGTATGCGACAACAATGGCGATGTACGAAATCCTTTTGAACGAAGGCGGAATCGGCAGCGGCGGTGTAAACTTCGACGCGAAAGTTCGCCGTACTTCTTTCGAAGCGATCGACGTTGTGTATGCACACATCGCAGGTATGGACGCATTTGCGCGCGGCTTGCAAGTTGCAGCTAAATTGATCGAAGATAAAGTATTCGATAACATCCTTGATACGCGCTACGGCTCCTTCAAGTCCGGCATCGGCGCTGACATCGTTTCTGGCAAAGCAGACTTCAAGTCGCTTGAAGCTTATGCCCTTGCGAACAACGGACCGATCGTAAACCAATCCGGCCGTTTGGAATTGATCAAGGCGACTGTGAATCAATATTTGACTAATGCTTAATTCGTAGCACAAAAATCCCGCTTCAGCCGTTGGCTGGGGCGGGATTTTCAAGGTTATTCAAGCTTAAGGAGCTAACTAACTGGATTTTATGTAGTTATTTCTGCCCTAAAAGCTGTTTTAATCCAAATAGATGGAAAATATGTAGTTAAATCGTCCTAACTCGCTTGAATCCCACGATAGTGACCTTTTTAACTGTAGTTTTTCCATCTAATCTTCTAAACGAGCGATTTAGGTGGAAAATAACTGTAGTTTTTCCAGTTAAGTAGCCGCTGAAACGAGTGGAGATACGCAAAAGCCACCAAGCAAAAATCCCACTCCAGCCACGGCTGGGGCGGGATTTTCTTGCTTATTTCAGTGCATCGCGGATCGCATCTTCGATCTGAACCATCGGATCGCTGCTCGGGGCCTTATAAAGCCCGCTAGCCCCAGCGGCCTCGGCGCTCACGGCTTTGTCATCCTCGACCAGCTTCTGCAGCAGCGTTCGCGTGCTGCCCTTGAGCTGGGTCTGGATGGCGCGATACGCCACCGCGACCATCTCGTCGCGGCGGAAGACTGCGCCTTGCGCGATCAGCTGCGCCTCATCCGCGCTGAGCAAGCCACTTGTCGCCGCAAGCTCGCTAGCCGACTGCGGCTCTGCCTCTGCATAGCCGAGCGCGCGCAGCGTCAGCGCCAAGAACTGCTCGCCGGTGATGCTTGCATCCGGCGCAAACTGCACGTCGGTGACACCGTGCACCAACGCTTTACTGAACGCGAAGCCAACGGACTTCGCGGCCCAGTGCGTCGCCGGCACATCCGTGAACGGCGAGCTCAGCCCTTGCGCATTCGCGGCGGTGGCCTCCCAGCCGAACAGACGCAGCAGCATCGTGGCGCCTTGCGCACGAGTTAGCGTCTGGTCAAGCTCGTAGCCGCGATCCGTACCTTGAAACAGCTGCAGCTTGTTCAAGCTATCGGCTTCAGCCGTGTGCTTCACCCCAGCCTCCGCAGCCCAGGCTGTTGCAACGAGTACTGTAGATAAAAGCACAGTTCCAGCTGTTGTCAGCGCTATCTTTTTAACCATAGATACCTTACCTAAGAATCCTCTCATCGCTGCACCGCCTGATTCGCGCCTTTATGACGGAGTGTGGAGAGATCGATTACGTAGGAAGTCTCCGTTAACCCCTGGAAAAAAGGATCCACAGAACCTGCCAAATCCCATTTAAAACTAATCGCAAAATCCATCGGATTGGCGTAATCATCCCACTTGCGTGTCAGTCTAATCGTTTTCCAGCCATCGGAGTAATCTTTGACCACGCTTTTATCCGTTAGCTTTTTACCTGTCACGAACTCAGTACTCTGCCCTCTTGCTTGATTGTTCCTATTATAAATAGGCCCTCCACCATTGGATAACCCCCGCGCAGTATGCACGCCATCTGTAACGCTAATGAACTCCTCTGTGAAGGAATAGCCCGTCGGCATCGTTAACTTAACTACACCATACAACACTTGCAATGGCTTAGCAGCATCATTATAAACCGCTTCATACACTGACTTGGACACCGTAGCTTTCTCTCCTGTTGCTTGTGGATACGCGGTAAATTCGGCTGCATATAGCACTTGAATATCCTGCATCTCATACGTGATACTGCCAGGCTTCGTGACAGCTTGCTCAGCACCTAACACAGGAACTGTAAAACCAAGACAGCCTAATAACATGAAGACAGTGATTACTTTACTTATTTTCCTAATCATACCAATCCCCTCCCATTCATAGATTACTAGATGATTAGAAGACTGGCAATATTTTCTATATAGGCTAGAAAACAAAATAACCCAGCTCTGCTAACGAAGCGGAGAAGGGTTATTTTATCAGTCTAAGCTTGTTTCAGACTAATCTTCCACCTTAAACTCATTTGCATGTACATGCTGCGCAGGAGTTAACGCATCCTCATCGTTATTGTCACGGACTGTTTTTTGAAGAACGAACGAGGACATCGTCAAGAATAAAGCCGTAACAGCATAGTACCCTTTAACAGAAAGCAACTGCTCCAAGTTAATGATCCCAATGAACATCCCGAGCAAGGCTAGGGCAAATGAGCTCCACGCTAAGAAGGTAAAAGCTGATGTATTCCGTTTGCGGGATTCGTACCCATCCTCCAGATTATCACGAATGACTTTCTGCAAAACGAATGCCGACATAGTGAGAAACAGTGCACACACCGCAAAATATCCCTTTACGCTCAGTGATTCTTCAAGTGTATATATCCCAATGAACATTGCTACGAAAGCTCCAATAAAGGACGCCCACGCCATAAAAGTAAACGCCGTTGTATTTCTTCTCCGTTGATTCATCATTTTAAAATCCCCCTATCGTTGCCAAGCAACGTTATGAATGTCTTGCTCTTGATACTGAGTATATGGTACTCCGCGTAATCTAAATAGTACTATTTTCCAATAGTACCTAGTCCTAAGACTAAGCCTATAACTTGGTCGCCCGCTGTAAGCGTGAAAAACACCGCTACAGCGCGACCAGCACCTCTACATACCCGGCTCACCCGCTGTAAGCGTGAAAAACATCGTTACAGCGCGACCTGCACCTCTACATACCCAGCTCACCCGCTGTAAGCGTGAAAAACATCGTTACAGCGCGACCAGCACCTCTACATCCCCAGTTCACCTGCTGTAAGCGTGAAAAACATCGTTACAGCGCGACCTACACCTCTTCATACCACGGTTCGCCCGCTGTAAGCGTGAAAAACACCGTTACAGCGCGACAAACACCTCTACATCCCCTTTCCGCTTGCATTACTTGGAACAATTTGACACTCTCCATTTAGTACTGTATAGTACTACTCATGACAAAAACAAAAAGAATAACCAACCGCGATGTTGTAATTCAGACCGCTAAGCACCTCTTTCTGACTCAGGGTTATTTGGCGACGAGTATGGATGAAATTGTGGTCACCAGCAAGGTGTCCAAGACGAATATTTACTATTATTTCAAAAGCAAGGAAGAACTCTTAGCCGCGATTCTGGATGGGCTTATTGGGGCCTATACACAGCAGATGCAAGAGATCGCAGCTCGATCTGACATAAGTGTACAGAACCGTTTTGAACTGTTCCTTCAAAGCATGGCAGGACAGGATACCAGGTTCTTAGCTGGCTGCCCCTTCCTCACGCTGTATACACAGATGCCGCAGGAGGCGGGTGAACTTAGGCGGAAGGTAGGAATGTTTTTCCAGGGGCAAATGCATCTCGTGGAAAACCTGCTTCTCGAAGGTGTGCGCAACGGAGAGTTCTCTCCAACTCTTCCTACAAAAGCTATCGCCGGACTTATCGTTTCAACACTCGAAGGCGCCCTATTCCTGCAGCATGCGAATCAAGATCCCGCTTTGCTGAATCAAACACTGACTACTTTAGCTCACTTGCTAAAGTAATTTTTTTAATCTTAATTAGTACTAATCAGTACTACGAAATTATAAATGGAGGTTATTCATTTGGCACATATTTTTATAACTGGTGGCACAGGATTTATCGGAACTCATACGTTAGCGCAACTTTCTCAAGAGAGTCACACGGTGTCTGTGCTTGTGCGGTCAAGTTCGAGATGGGAGCAAATTTGTAAGGAGCTAGGTTGGTCAGACAGCACTGATACCGATAGTAATCGCATCCTCCCTGTCATAGGCGACTTGGGTATGCCAGGTCTTGGCTTGAGTACCGCTGACAGAGAAAGGGTTCTGACCGCAGAAATTATTATCCATGCAGGCGGGCCAATGGATATTCGGATCAGCGAGGCGGAGGCGAGGAAAGTTTTCCTGCAGGCCGCAGAGGAAATGCTTCAATTGGCTGCAGATATTCAGCAGCGCGGGGGGTTACAGCATTTTATCCATGTGGTCGGGTTCAAAAGCCCCTGGACGGACGAAAACATTCACCATCCCGCTCCCGTCATCGCACACTTGGAACAGGGTCCTCCCTATGAGCTGATGAAGTGTCTGGCGGATTTGCGCATTCGGCAAGGCGCTCAGGAGCTGGGATTCCCTCTTTCGATTGTTCATCCCAGTGTGGTCATCGGCAGCTCGCTGCATGGAGAAACGCCACAAACCGGCGGTCTCGGCATTCTTGTTCGAGCTACAGCACGGGGCCTGATGTCATTCGTGCCTGGCGGCTCTACACATTGGTTGCCGCTGGTCCATGTCGATCATGTCGCCTCTTTCATCAACTTATTAACCAAAGAAGCTGCGCCGTCTACGCAGACCTACTATTTGTTAGATGATCCGGAGGGGAGTCCGTCCATGCAGGCATTAGTCACTAAGATAGCCAAAGAACTGCGTGTTCGTAAACCACATGGTTCCCTCTCGCCAAAGTCGCTCAGCAAGTTTCTAAGTACATCGCTAGGGCAAAAGTTAGGTATCCCCAAGGAGTCCCTTGAATTTATTGTGAAAAAGAGCACCCCTTATCCGCTTGGTCCGAAAGATAGCTTGCTGCACAAACATAAGCTTCCGAATAAGGTTCAGGAAGAGATGCTCCCTGCTACGTTGGCGGATTTGGATTTTCAGCTCGTACATGGGTATATGCCTACCAAGGGTTTTGTGCGAGGGAAGCGAGGGCCATTGGCTAGTCTGGAGCGAAGCGGAACTGGGATGCGTACATCGCTAGACGGGGTGGAAGGGAGCAATGCTGGACTTCGATTGGAACAAAAGCCTGCGGAGCAGCCCAAAAACGCCCTTCTCTTCGTACACGGCATACTCAGCGGAGCGGATTGCCTGCTCCCTCTCGCGGCGCAGTTCCCCGAGCATGACGTCTGCCTGGTCGATCTGCCAGGCTTTGGCCGCTCCCCCTACCATCACGCAGCCGACGTGATGGAGGGCCACATCGCAGCGCTTGTCGCGGCGATCCGCGCCTTCGACAGCCCGGTCACGCTCGTGGGCCACTCGCTAGGCGGCCTCCTGGCCGCCCACGCCTACGCCCGCGTGCCGGAGCGGATCCACAGGCTGCATCTGCTGCAGCCTGCCCTGCACCCCGCCGCGCGCATGTACCGCAGCGCGCGTCTCAACCAGCTCGCGCTGCGCCGGCTGCGCGAGCCAAACCTGCGGAAGCAGCTGCTGGCGCAGCGCTGCTTCGTGGACATAAGTGACATACCGACTTCGTATGTCACTTATGTCCTGCAAGAGATGCAGTCGCCGCGTGTGCGGAAGACGACTGCCGAGACCCTCTCTGCGCTGGCTCGCGCAGAGGCGTTACCTCCGCAGCAGCAGGCAGAGCTGCTGCGGAAGGCTTCGATCCTGTGGGGCACCCAGGATCACGCCCTCCCTCAGGCGGCGGTGCTTCGCGCCGCCCGGGTGGTCGAGATCGATGCCGCGCATCACTTCCCGATCTCGCATCCAGAGCTTACAGCCAAGCTGCTTCGGCAGCAAGGGCTGTAAGCTCTTTCCTCACCTCATCTGCTGCTTTCATCTTCTATCTGCCTCTAATTCATCTACTGCATTCATCTTTTCATCCGCCCTTCATTCGTCTGTCCCATTCACCTTTCCGTCTCTCCGTACCCATCCCCCGCCCCGAATCTCCCTCACTATGAGTACTAAGTAATCTGAGCTGTAATTTGTGTTATGTGCGTAATGTGGGACTATGTGCGTTATGTGCTTAATTGGAAAGTAGTAACAATAAGAAAAATTCCGAAAAAGTCGTGTATGCAATAAGCCCTCCCCCTGTCAAAAGTGCAAAAGAGCACTTTTCAAACGTATCCCTCCCTCTTTTATTGGAAATTGTTGCAAATAAGCATCAATTTAGAGTGATTTCAGGAAATTAACCTATTTTCATTCGAAAAGGTTGCCTTTTTGCACTTATTCACTACTTTCGAGCACAAATGTGCAGAAAAGGTTGTATTTTTGCATCTTTGAGAAGCGGAAGACGCAGAGGAAGAACGCGAGAAGAGGAATCGCATCGAATAAAGTGAGCAGTTCCGCCAACGCCAGCGATTTCCCCTCTGCCGATCCGCCACCTCGCTACCTAACTAAGCACATTCCCCCTACGCGGCTCCCCAGAGGCGAGCTCTTTATCTTTTTCTCCAAAGTTTCTCCCAAGACATTCACCTAACGCCTATCAGCGGAATAACATATGAGAAAACCTTTGACGCGGTCATTCCTGGGATGAGCGGCCACGGTTAAGAGGTTAGTTTTATCGAAAAGCAGGCTCGGATACAGTCATTTCCGACTCCCCATTTCCTGAGCCTCCCACTTTTGGGGTGTCTCAGTTGAGCTATAGCGGAATTTCAGCCACTGAGACTACCAGATAGGGCGGCTCGGTCATTTTTTAAGGAGGCATAACTTATGCAAATTCACGTTGTCCAGAAGGGGCAAACGTTGTATCGTATTTCGCAAACCTACGGCGTATCGGTCGAGGAGGTCGCAGAGGCGAACGAGTTAACTCCCTCTCAATCGTTAGTCATCGGACAGGCATTAGTCATTCCCATTGTTGGTTCCTACTATTGGGTGCAGCCTGGTGAGGGCCTGTATCGAATCGCACAAAAGCTCGGCATTGACCTTGACGTCCTTGCGTCAACCAATGGGCTTACCCTATATCAACCATTGCCGAGCGGTTTCCGCTTATATATCCCCCCTACCCCGCGCAAACAAGCCGAAGTCAATGCTTATATTGAACCTAGAGGGACGGATGTGTCACCTGTTCTCGTTCAAGCTGCCCGTGAGGCTGCGCCTCATTTGACCTACTTAGCTCCCTTCAGCTTCCGGATTAACCGCGATGGTACCCTGGTACAGCCACCACTTGATCATTTGCAAGACATCGCCAAGCAGCATGGCGTCACCCTTATGATGGTGGTTACCAATCTCGAGAATGATCAATTCAGCGCAGAACTTGGGCATGTCATTCTAACTGACGAAGCTGTTCAAAATCGACTGCTCGATACGATCGAAACGACAGCGGATAAGCTGGGGTTTAAAGATATTCATTTTGACATTGAACATCTGCATCCTACAGATCGAGAAGCATATAACAAATTCCTGCGTAAAGCAGTAGACCGCTTCCATCGCAAAGGCTATCTCGTCTCCACCGCGCTAGCACCCAAAACAAGTGCAACACAAGCAGGTGCTTGGTATGAAGCTCATGATTATAAAGCCCATGGCCAGATTGTCGATTTTGTCATAATCATGACCTATGAGTGGGGTTACAGCGGCGGACCGCCTATGGCCGTTTCTCCTATTGGACCTGTTCGCAAAGTGTTGGAGTACGCACGCAGTGAAATGCCCTCTTCCAAAATCATGATGGGTCAAAATTTATACGGTTACGACTGGACCCTGCCTTTTGTCCAAGGTGGCGCCTACGCTAAAGCGATTTCGCCGCAAGCAGCTATAGACTTGGCCCGCAAATATAACGCGCAAATTTTATATGACTACACTGCTCAAGCACCGCATTTTAACTATTGGGATGACGCGGGTAAAGAGCATACCGTCTGGTTCGAGGACGCTCGCTCGATTCAAGCCAAATTTCATTTGATCGAAGAGCTCGGACTTCGCGGTATCAGTTATTGGAAGCTTGGACTCAAGTTCCCGCAGAACTGGCTGCTCCTTGAAGACAACTTCAAAATTGTGAAACGCGGTTGAACCTTGAACCCCTGCAAGCGCGTGAAAAGCCGGGGTTTTCTTTTTTTCGACATATTCAGCAAACTTTCAGGAAGAAAATACATGTTTTCCCTTCATTTTTCGCGAGGAAATGCCGATGAAAATAGATATCTATTTTCAACAAGCAGATTCTAGCAACAGCTTTAAATGGAGGGAAATGAAGCATGAAATGGTTTTCTCAAGGTAAATGGTTGTCCCTAGTCGTCATTTTCATTCTTGCAAGTCAGGCTATTTTCACCGGAAGTGCTTTCGCCGCGACTGACATTTCGAAGTTAGTTTTGAACAAAAATGAACTGAGCTTGCAGGTTGGCGACACGGCTAATCTGACAGCCACGGCCATTTTCACAACTGGCTCCACCGAGAATGCAACAGTCAAGACCGATTGGAATTCTGGTACGACCGAAGTAGCAACCGTCTACGCGGGTGTCGTGACAGCCAAGAAAGAAGGTAAAGCGGTCATTACGGCCACCTATCTTGGAGAGACAGTCATCGTTAACGTAACGGTTACCAAAAAAGTAAAATCATTAACCACCGATAAGCAAGCTCTTGATCTTCGCCTCAATGGAACGAGCCAAGTGCTGATAACAGCTTACTATGACGACGGTACTTCTGCCGATGTAACAAGTAAAGCAGACTACACAGTCGCATCCAGCTCTGTTGCTACGGTGACGAATGGTCTAGTTAAAGGACAAAACCCGGGAAGCACGACCATCACGGTATCTCATATGAATCAATCGATCGTTCTGGATGTCGATGTCGAAGTTGTACGTCGTCTTGACCCAGAGAAATCCAATGTCTCCTTACTTCTGAAGGGCACTAGCTCGATTGAATTAATCGCGACATATCCTGACGGCACAAAAGATAACGTAGCTGCTAAAGCAGTATGGACATCCGACAAGCCAGAAGTGGCAGATGCCTTGAAGGGTACAATTACCGGGTACAGTGTAGGGAAAGCAACGTTAACCGCAACCTACGGTACCAAATCGACAACAATTACGGTTGATGTGGATAGCACATTGAAACTTGAGTTGGACAAACAAAGTATTTTGTTAAAGAAGAATGGGACAGGCACGTTAAAACTTAATGCTACCTATCCTACAAGCAGTACGCCAACGGATATCTCGGATCGCGCAGAATGGTCTTCCAGCGATGAAAGTATCGTATCTGTAACCAAAGGCAAGCTTATCGGTAACGCAATTGGTGAAGCAACCATCTCCGCGAAGTACGGGGATAAAACAGTCACAGCGAAAGTTGACGTTGAGGTTCCTCGTCGTTTGGTCGTGAGCAGCGAGCTTGTGATCTTGAAAGCAGATGAAACGCAGCAACTTGAGTTATTTGCTACCTATGCTGATGGCTCCACTGACAATCTTGTCAAAGATAGAGCCGAATGGAGCGTAGACGATGAAGAGATCGCTACGGTAACGAATGGACTTATCACATCGTATAAAGCTGGTGTTGCGAATGTAACTGCTACCTACGGTGGCAAGAAGACGACAACCCGAGTCGAAGTTGATGTTCCTACCATCATCACGCTGGACAAGAAAACAGTGAATATGCAAGTCGGAGATTCGACTACGGTCACAATAACGGCTAATTTCAAAGGTCGCACAGATGACGATCTCAATGAACGAACCAAATGGACATCAAGCAACAAAGATATCGTTGAGGTTCGTGATGGTATCATTACAGGTATTGCTACGGGCGCCGCTACGGTGACTGCCGAATACGGTACGCGTAAAGCGACTGTACAAGTTTCGGTAGGTGAATTGAAGTCCCTGACGATTAACCAAGAGAAATTAACCCTGAAGAAGGGCGAAACGGCAACCCTTGCTGCTGAAGCAATCTATACCGATGATACCAAGAAGACGGTAACTGCCGACGTCATTTGGACAAGCAGCAACCCTAAAGCGGCTACGGTTGACAAAGGGGTCGTAAAAGCCATCGCATCAGGCGAAACCACGATTACTGCTCAATTGGACAACAAAACAGTTACAATTCCAGTAAAAGTAGATATGGCTAGTGAATTGAAAGCCAATGTGACTAGTTTGGTTTTTGATTTGAATGAAACGAGATTAATTAAAATTACCGCAACAGATGACAACGGTGATGATGTTATCGTTACGACTGATGTAGAATGGAAGTCCAGCAATACAAGCATTGCTACTGTTTCTAAAGGTCTAGTTACACCTGTTGCCCGCGGTAAAGCAACCATTACAGCTACTTATGGCGGTAAATCTGTCTCTGTTCCTGTAGAAATCGGCGTAATTGAAAGCTTAACAGCAAACAAATCCTTCTTTGTAACGAAAAGCGGTTCTGACACACAACTGAAATTAACTGCAACACTGTCCGATGGCACAACGAAAGACGTGACGGAAAGTGCAACTTGGAAAGTAGCTTCTTACAAACTCGGAACGATTGAAAAAGGACTTTTCACAGCAACAGCTTCAGGAAAAACAACCATCACTGGCTTCTTCGGTGGTAAGACGGTCTCCATTCCTGTTGAAATCGACACCTTGAAATATTTGAAAACGAATGTGGTTAAGCTCACGCTGAAGGAAGGCGAAACAGCTAAAGTAGAAGCGATCGCAACCTATTCAGACGGGGCAGAGGATGATGTAACCAAACCAGCATTATGGACAACATCCAACATCATGACCGCAGACGTGAAGGATGGCACGATCAAAGCAACTGGCAAAGGAACTGCCCGCATTACGATTACGTTTGGCAACATGAAAACAGCCGTTCAAGTGACGGTCACGAAGTAATCCGTGCGTACAGAACCGTTGCTCCTAGTTATCTAGGGGCAACGGTTCTTCTCTTTATATAGGCTTGAGCTTCACACCAATTCCTCCATGCATAACTTCTCGTTCACAGGGGAATATATGCTTACTTACACTGAATGACCCCTATCTACTAACTACCTGGAGGCATGGATAATGGTTACCCGCTCTTTCAAGTTAGCTTCGATTTCTTTCCTTACTTTCTCTCTTCTGCTTGGAGCCCATCAATATCGACTGCATGCCCATGATCACAGTACGCAGGTGTCGCAGACTGAAAACCTGCATAGCTTGAAGAATGGTGCCGCTACTATGTACCAAACCAACCCTTATGGCATGCCAGGGGCAGAAACACGTCTACTCCCTACTACGAGCTTGAATGGCTACGCTGCTGCTTATGGGATCACACCGCCAACAGCTCTGAATGTTGCCACTCTGCAAGCTCAGTCCGTCGCCGCGACGCCAAAGGATAAAACGAAACCTTGGTATAGCTACATCGGTTTATTGGGGTTGCTTGGATTGCTCGGACTGGGGTCACGATCCAATTCTTCGTATTCGGAATAGCTGCAAGTCAAACCATGCAAGAAGCCTAGTTCCTGTTGGGGACGGGCTTTTTGGCATGCCTTGTAAACACTTGTTTATTGAATAGACTTTTGTTTTGAGGTGCGTTAGAATGAGGAGAGAACGTTGAAGGAGGGTTGCTTCGCATGGATCGTGAAGGGCAAATCCTAGCACTTATCCGACAAAATCCATTCATTTCCCAGCATGAAATCGCAGGTATCATCGGTATCTCGCGGTCCGCTGTCGCTGGTTATATTGCCTCTTTGACCAAAAAGGGAACGATTCGCGGCAGAGCCTATGTCACCTCGGATGAACATACGATTGTCTGCATCGGCGGAGCCAATCTCGATAGTAAAGCCACAAGTAAGCATGTGATCCGCCTTGCCTCATCGAATCCAGTTACCGTAACGGAGTCTTGCGGCGGCGTAGCTCGCAACATCGCGGAGGCTTTGGCCGGATTAGCTTGTCGAACAGCACTCCTGACTGTGATCGGAGACGACAAAGCAGGCCAGTGGGTGCTGGAAGAAACCCGGCGCCGAGGCGTCGACGTCAGCCAAACCATTGTGCTCAGTGGCGAAAATACAGGATCCTACACGGCACTCCTCGACACGTCGGGAGAGATGTTTCTAGCTTTTGCCAATATGGACATTTACGATAAATTCGTACCCGCGATGCTTCGGGATAAATGGCCCCATATTGCCGCCGCACAGCTCGTGATTGCAGATACGAATCTACCAAGCGAAGCCCTAGACGAGTTGATCCGTCGCTGTCAGGAGGAGAATATCCCGCTCTTTATGGATCCTGTTTCTTCGGAGAAATCGAAGAAGCTTCCGACGGACCTTACGGGTGTCACGGCTATTTTCCCGAATTTAGAAGAAGCGATTCAACTCGCGCATACGCCCTTAACCATGAATCAAGATGTCATTGATATGTTCCACGTAGAGCCAAACCATAGCCAAATTGCGAAATCCATTCGAAACCGCGGCGTGAAGCATGTGTTCATTACCTTGGGGAGCCGAGGCGTCTACTATTCGGGAGAAGAAGGCGAGCATTTCTTTCCATCGATACCGACCCAGGTTGTCGAGGTTACTGGCGCAGGCGATGCCTTCGTAGCCGGCATTGCTTATGGCGTTACCCATCAACATACGTATATGAAATCTTGCGAATTTGGTCTTGCTGCTGCGCACATTACACTTCAAACCAGTCAATCCACGTCCAGTGAGCTGAACGAGGAACGCTTGCAACTTACGATTAACACCATGACTAAAGGAGACTAAACCCATGTTATCTCACTCATACTTAACGTTTACTGATGAAGTAAAGGAAGCTCTCGCGAACAACAAACCCGTTGTCGCACTTGAAACGACGATTATTTCTCATGGCATGCCCTACCCGCAAAACATTGAAATGGCCAAAAAAGTAGAACAAATTATTCGCGATAACGGCGCTGTTCCGGCAACAATCGGCATCATGGATGGGAAAATCAAGATTGGCCTAAACGAGCAGGAACTTGAAGCTTTTGCAACGAATGGCCACGTAGAAAAAGTAAGCCGCCGCGACTTCCCGTACATTCTCTCGTCGGGCAAAATCGGCGCGACGACGGTATCCGCGACCATGATCGGCGCTGCCCTTGCTGGCATCGAAGTGTTCGCTACCGGCGGCATTGGCGGTGTCCACCGCGAAGGCGAAAACTCCATGGACATCTCCGCTGATTTGACGGAGCTGGCGGCCACCAACGTCGCCGTTGTCTGCGCCGGCGTGAAGTCGATCCTCGACATCGGACGTACGCTCGAGTACCTGGAAACCCACGGCGTACCCGTGGTAGGTTACCAAACGAGCGAGTTCCCGTCCTTCTACGCCCGCGAGAGCGGCTATGGCGTAGACTTCCGCCTCGATGAGGCGGCTGACGTGGCCGCTATGCTCCGCACGAAGTGGGAGCTCGGCCTTAGCGGCGGCGCCGTCATCGCCAACCCGGTCCCAGCGGAATCCGCTATGGACCATGTCGAAATCGAGGCCGTCATCCAGCAGGCGCTGAATGAGGCCAAAGAGCAGAACGTGACCGGGAAGAAGGTCACGCCTTTCTTGCTAGCGCGGATCAAGCAGCTGACGGAAGGCCGCAGCCTGGAGACGAACATCGCGCTCGTGTATCACAATGCGCAGACCGCCGCAAGGATTGCGGTTGCGCTGAAAAACTAGAATAGACTCGCTCCCCGTGTGGGGGGCGAGTTTTTTGTATAGCCTTCGACTGCTCGGCACCAGAGCTGTCAGGGGAAACGTATCCAGTTACTCCGTTACCCATTGTGTTTTCAAGGCAAAAGGGACACGCGCTGCTTTCGTTGGAATGACTTCCGGATAACCAATATAAACAAAACCGACCATCTCTTCTTTGCCACTGAGGCCGAAGTTCTCTTGCATTTTGGGATGATATGTCGGATCCCCAGTGCGCCAAATCGTGCCTAAGCCTAAGGCATGTGCAGCTAGCATCATATTCTGTACAGCACAGTGAACAGCTGCATATTCCTCTATTACAGGTACGACAGGCTTCTCAGCTGGGGAGACAGCCACCGCAATAACAAGAGGAGCGCGAAACGCTTTTTTCTCGCTGCTGCTGCGCAACTGCTCCTCCTCTTCCTCCGACAGAGCCGCATCTGCTCCTGACTTCGCTTCCGCAATGGCGACTTCTGCGTAGCCGCGTCCCAATAACTTCCTGCCTTCGCCTGACATCACCCAGAACCGCCAAGGTTCTGTATTCGCGTGATTCGGTGCCCAGACAGCAGCTTCCAAAATCTCTTCAATTAGCGCCTGCTCAATAGGATCCTGCTTGAGTTTCCCAATACTGCGTCGCTGGCGAATCGCTTCTTTGACATCCATTCGTCCCACTCCCCATTCGTTTGAATTGTTTGCAGCCGCTCGGTTTTGACGGCGTAATCGCGCCTGTTCCCCTGCGTTGCTGGCGATGTACGCTACTCACGACTTCATCTACACTTTAATTTACATGTTCCCACTCGTATTTTCAATTTTCCCACAAAATAGTCAGACGGACGTGTCAACAACCTAATTAGCTAGTGAAGCGGCAGAGATGCAAGGTGCAGATACCGTGAGCAAGTAGCTAGTGTTGGCCTCCCCCAGAATACATGTAAAAAGTACAGTTAAATCAGCACTATTTCCCCACTTTAGCGAAATAACTGGATGACATGTAGGTAATTCCACCCATTTCCAGCGAAAATAGCAAATACCGTGAAATTAACTACCTTTTTTCCATCTAATCCTGGATTTTACCCTCGGAGTGTGAAAATAGCTGTAGATTTTCCAGTTAAAATACTTAGCTCCCATCAGACTTGTACAAAAAAGAAAAAAGACCCCAACAAACCTCGTTGAAGTCTTTCTTCATATCCTAACACCGCGATTAACTCGTCATATTTAGTTTCTTATCGGTTGGAAGGAAAGCTGCAAGCAGTCCCAGCAACGGCAAGTACGCGCAAAGCCGAATCACGAAGCCGATACTTGTCGCATCCGCCAATGTCCCCAGCACTGCTGAGCCTATACCGCCTAAGCCGAACGCCAGTCCGAAGAATAGCCCCGACACCGTGCCAACTTTGCCTGGCAGCAACTCCTGCGCATAGACTACGATTACGGAGAAGCCCGACAGCAGAATGAACCCGATGCAGGCACATAGAACCGCTGACCAGAATAGGTTCACAAATGGAAGCAGCAAGGAGAATGGCGCTGTTCCCAAGATGGAGAACCAGATCATATTTCGTCTGCCAAAGCGGTCGGCCAAAGGGCCACCCATGAATGTACCCACAGCACCAGCTGCCAGCAAGGTGAAAATAATGAGCTGTGCTTTCCCCGTCGTGACACTGAAATGGTCCATTAAATAGAATGCGTAGAACCCCGTCATACTGGCTACATAAACGAACTTGGAAAAGAGCAGCATGATCAGAATACCTAGCGCGTAGGCGATTGTTTTCTTAGGCAAAGGCTTCTTCACTGAAGCCGATTTACGAACTGTGGCACGCACAACTAGTGCGCCTTGGTACCATTTTGCCACAAAAATCTGAACTACGATCCCCGCTGCCGCCGCAAACGTAAACCAAATGATCCCGAATTGTCCTAATGGTACGAAAATGAGTGCTGTAAAAATAGGAGCCAACGCTTGACCAATATTCCCCCCTGTTTGGAAAATCGACTGCGCTAGCCCTCTACGAGGGCCCGCAGCTAAGTAGGCGACCCGCGAAGACTCTGGATGGAGCACCGAAGAGCCTAGTCCAACCAGGATAACGGCCATAATCACATGCGAGAACGTGCCCGCATAGGCCAATACGACAATACCAAACAGTGAGAAAACCACACCGATTGGCAGTAAGTAGGGCTTCGGCCTCGCATCCGTATACAACCCGATCAAGGGCTGGAACAAAGAAGCTGTCACATTGAGTGTGAAAGCGATCCACCCGATCTGAGTGAAACTTAACTGCAGGGAGTCATGCAGAATGGGGAAAATCGCGGGAATGACCGACTGTATCGCATCATTCAATAAATGCACCAAACTGATCGAAAATAAAATCGCATAAACCGTACGTGCTTGTGCCTGTGCTGAGTTGGCCGTAGTAGCCGTAGCTGAACCTGTTGCTGTCTGCATGAAAAATCACTCCTTATCATCATATCATCTGATGTTTAAAATCGTGGGGAAGGATCAAACCGGCCCTTCTTCCACATTAACTTGTTGCTTCGAATTGCTTAGCTGCTGTCCCCTTGCTCCTAGTTCTCCCCTACGCTTACGCTTGCTTCATGCTAGTCAGAGTCCTGCTGAAGAAACTTTTTGACCGTCTGGACGGTCCCCTCTAGATTCTGAATGGTCCAATACTCCGCAGCAGCCACATCCTTATCTCGAATCGCTTGAAACACATTTACATGATAAAGATGATGGTGATCGTGAACCTGCTCATCCTTCACTAAATTCGTCAGAGCTTCCAACAGCACCGCCGAGAATGAGCGATAGAGATCAACAACGATGGCATTCTTGCTCGCGACCGCAATAGCCAAATGAAACGCCATGTCAGCAGCGAGGTAAGCGTTCGTATCATCTCGCTCTAGCGCCTGCAACCGTTGATCCAAGGCTTCACTCATTTGCGCCAAATCGGCCTCGTCGCGACGTTCTGCAGCGAGCCTGGATATTTCTAACTCGAGCATCTTCCTGACTTCGTAGACTTCCAAAATCTCCGCGCGGCGCAATCGGTGAACGAGCGGTTCCTGCATCGCTGCATCGGAATGCCCTGTCAGAAATGTGCCGAAACCCTGCTTCTTCTCCAGCAGTCCCGCATGCACAAGAACCCTAACAGCCTCTCGGATCGTAGAGCGGCCAACACCGAACTGCTCCATCAATTCCGGCTCGGTCGGAATCTTATCCCCCATTTTCAGCTCGCCATCGGAAATTTTCTTCTGCAGCTGAGTCACAACATCATCTACTAGCTTGGGACGGCGAAGTGTTTGGAAAGAAACTTTCGCATTCATCTGATCATCTCCTGTTATGGCGAGTATATCACAGATGCGATCTGTTTTACTATTGATATTTCACCACGCACAAATTAGCACTCGCCCATCAAGACTGCCAGAAATTTGACAATGACGTGGATGATCAGGCAAGCTATAGTTATAGCAACAAGACAAGCACGTGAACTACTAGATAGCTAGATTGCGAGAAACTTCAAAAAATTTTATTATGCCAAGGGGGACCTTCCTAATATGAAATCTAACAAACTTACTGTGATCTCAACGACTGCCATGGCTTTATCCCTATTCGCATCTCTAACACTCGTTCAACCTGCTTCTGCTGCCGTGAAAACAAGCGCTGATTTTACAGATTTGGCTGGAAGTAACGCAGCTTTGAAAACGAAAATCGATCGTATGATCGCCGATGGTATTTTTGAAGGAGTCTCCGTTTCAACTTTCGGAATCTCTCAAAATATGACGCGTGCCCAATTCGCTAAAGTAGCAACGAAAATCTACAATATCCCGGTTGATCTCACGATTAATGTATCCAGCTTCACAGATGTTCATGCGGATGACGCGGCGAACGGTTGGGCGATCCCTTATATTGAAGCAGCCAAAAAAGCGGGTCTGATCGATGGCGTGACAGCAACAACCTTCCTCCCTGGGGAATCCGTTACAGCGGCGCAGTTGGATACCGTGCTTCTTAAAGGATTAGGAAAGACCGTTTCGATGACGAGCTCTCCTTGGTACACCGATGCGGTTCAGCAGGCAACTGCTCTTGGTATTCATCCAACTAGCAAATCTGGCGACCAAGCCGCGACACGCGAAGATCTCGTACTTAGCTCATACGGAGCTCAAGAGGCCTTCAACGCTCAGAAGCCGCCTGTCGTAACACCGTCTAACCCAGGCAATGTTTCCGTAGTAGGGGATTACCACTTAGCTAGCGTCATTGATAGTGGTTTGACTAACTCCGCTACTGGTACCATCACCAAAACGATTGCTGAAGATCCTACACTAAGTAAATTTGCAAAAGAAATTAAAATAAAAGTAACCTCAGCTGGCGGTGAGGAAGTTGCTACTCCGGGAATTGTCCAGTCTGCTATCGCCGCAGATTCCAGCATTGCCAAAGTAGGCCTTACTTCTGACCATCGTGCTTATGTGCTGGGGAACAAACCAGGAACCACAGACGTAAGTCTTATTGTGCAGATTGGCAATGGGGAAGCTAAACAACTGCATGTCAGCGTAACTGTTGAAAGTACTTCTGTCAGTGTGAAGACGTTGACCGCGGGAGAAACTTCCATTACTCAACCTATGACACTTAGTGTTGGTGACAGTGTGTACAAAGCAAATTTCGACGCCTACACAGCCATGAATCTTAAAGCTACAGATAATTATGGCAACACGTATGAGAACCTCGACATCGCTAATTATAACTTTGCGCTAGGCACTTTATTTATCACGAATGACGTGCAAGGCGAAGCCGGATCCGCTGTTGGATCGGTATCCGTTGATCCTGATGGTACCGTGCATGTAACGGGTAATGTTACATCCTTTGAACTTACGGCTGTTTCCGCTTCAGGTGTCAAAGTGACAAGCTATGTAACGCTAACGAAATAAAGGTAACTTGAACTAAGCTAACTTGAAAGGAAAGCTCCCCGCTTGGGGAGCTTTTTTGTATGGGGAGGCACATTAGCCCATCGCTCACATATATTGCTAGTGCTCATCATTTTACAGAAAGGGGTCGGACTCGATGTATAACGACCCAACCTTTTACGCCTATCCCCCAGTTCATTATCATCAATATCCCGTTCATCCCTACCACTACGCACCTTACTGGGCGTGGGACCGCAACTTTCCGCCTGTGAATACCACAATGCTGTCTACCTCCGTCGTTGCCTCTGAGCACCTCCTGAAGGATGCTTCTTTCCTTGTGAAGAAGCTCACAGACCCTGTGGTCGCCAAGCAGTTAATGACGAATGCTCAGAATGGCAATCAGAAAGAAGTAGACCGCATCGTGCACTCCTTCGGGTATGAATCCGATATTGAAACTAGCTACAGTCCCAGTGCTGTTCAGTTCGTGGTGGGTCCCCCCAAGAATGGGAATCCATGCTGCCGCGTCACGCTCATGCTCAAATGGGGCGAATAAATCTAAGAGCAACCCACCTCCTAATACGAGTTGGGTTGCTCTTTTTTTCAGCGCACGTCGATACGACTTAGCAGCGGCCACGTCACTGCGAGCCAATAGGAAGCTGCAACGAGCACGCCCCAGTAGAGGCTGTAGTATATATCCAATACGGAGTAGGAGGATATGTAATAATACGTGCGTTTGCGACTCATCGAAAAACGCTTCGCTTCCATCGCCACCGCCGTCCGATGGGCACGGCGGATGCTTTGAGCAAGCAGCGGAATGGCAATCATCCGCATCGTGGTATACCACGCGGTCAGCGGATTCCGCTGCTTGCGCTTGCCCCTCACCTTGAGCGCATAGCGAAGGGTCTGCAGCTCCTCCAAGATGACAGGCAGCATGCGCAGCGCTGCCAGGAAGCTGTACGCGTACTTCGGCGCGACCTTCCACTGCTGCATCATCGCGTAGAACAACGCGACAGGCCGCGTGGTCAAGCTGAACAGTAACCCGACGGAGGCAACCTGTATGCCACGTAGACCAAGATGGATACCGCGGTAGAAGCTTTCCTCCGTAATTCGAATAATCCCCAAATGAAACCATTCGGTCTGCCCGTCACCGAACATCATCATCCCTGCTGTCGATGACACGAAAATTAGCAGAAACGGCGATGCATATAGCAACAGTCTCTTCGCAGGATGACCGGATAATAGGGCCAGAGGCAACAAGGCGCCTAGCGTCAGGAATAGCATCATGTTCAGATTATGCGTGAAGACGACAACGATGAATAACCCGATCGATAAGAGGAGCTTCACGCCCGGATTAACCCGATGCAGCCACGTTTCGCGAAAGGTGAACGTTATTTGCATAGCTGCGGCTCACCTCCAGTAGCAGGGACGGACACAGGCAAGGGCGCGACTTCCGCCACGCGCCCAGCTTCGACCTGCCAGACGCGGGTGGCCCAGCGCTGGACGATCTCCTGATCGTGTGTCACCATCACGATCACGGTTCCGCTGGCGCGCAGCCGCTCCAGCGCCTCGAGCATGCGCAGCGTGCCTCGCGCATCGAGCCCGAAGGTGGGCTCATCCAGCAGCAGGATGCGTGGCCCGCGTACCATCGCGGACGCCACGCTAAGCCTGCGCTTCTGGCCCAGCGAGAGCTGAAACGGGTGCCGCTCGCGCAGCGCGAGCAGGTCGTATTCGCGGAGCAGCCCCTCGGCGGCTGCCCACTGGCCTCTCGGCTGACCTTCTGGCAAGCCATAGGTCAGCTCTTCCTCCACGGAGTTCGTGACGAACTGGAACTCCGGGTTCTGGAACACAAAGCCGACTTGCTCCGCAATGTGCTCGACTTTGTTTCCCTTCACTCCCGCGATCAGACAGCTTCCGCGGGTTGGAATGAGCCGCATGATCGCGAGGAGGAGCGAGCTCTTGCCTGCACCGTTGGCACCGACAACGGTGATCCAGTCCCCTGGATAGACGCTAAAGTTATCCACAGAGGTCCTGATCTGCCCGCCGCGAACACCGACGAAATCTTGAAAGACCATAACCGGCTCAGCGGTCTGTGCGCTTTCTTGCGCTTTCCCTGGATCGTCTACTCGCCCAGCAGCCCCCTGCTCCTGGGCGTAGTCCTCCCACACCTCGGGATACCAGATGCCATATTCCCTGATCTGCTCTTTGTACTTCTCAAACATCGCAACCGGCGGCCCATCCGCTAAAATCTTCCCCTCAGGTGTCAGGATAATCAACCGATCGAGCAAATCCAGCAAACCGCTGATCTTGTGCTCTACGATGAGGAGAGTTTTGTCCCCACTGATCGCTCGTATCGTGTCCCACACCTGTTTCGTACCCTCGTCATCCAACAGCGCCGTGGGCTCATCGAGAAAGAGCACTTCCGGCTCAAGCGCCAGCACACTAGCAATCGCCAGACGCTGCTTCATCCCTTGAGACAGCGTACTAATCAACGTATGGGTATCAGGCACATGTAACCCCACCAAGTCCAAGTAATACCGAATGCGCGCAGGCATCTCCGCTCGCGGCACTTCCTGATTCTCCAACACGAACGCAATCTCTTCGTCCATATAAGGCATGCAGAACTGTGTATCTGGATCTTGAAAAACATACCCCCACCGGCTAGGCCGGCGAATCTCATCCGCTTTGAGCGGAAGCTCAATCATGTCAGGGACAATTCCGCTCAGCACCTGCAGCAAGGTCGATTTGCCGCTACCGCTAGGTCCCAGCAGCAGCACTTTTTCCCCCGGCTCGATGGAAAAGGAAACCCCCTGAAAGATCAGGGGGGCTTCATCGCCGGGATATTTTAACCGTAGATTCGTAACGCCCATTCCTTCGCTCATCTCGTTAACCCAGTACGTCGTAATCTTTTTTGGAAACGGGACGAATCAAATTCAGTACACCCGTACGCGACAAGGCACTCGTCAGATAGTACGCGAATACTCCCGCGATCAAAGCGCTGCCTAGCAGACGTAAAGTAATAAACAAGACGTAATTCCAGAACGCCAACTGATCAATATAGCCATAGTACGTATCTACAAAAATGGACATGATAGCCGAAGCAATGGCGGCGAGTATTGTCACTCCCAAATTGGTGCGACGATAGCGGAAGGCCGCGAACACCAGCTCTGCACCGAGCCCTTGCAGTAAACCAAAAACAAGCGTCCCCACACCCCAATGGCCACCATATAGTGCCTCAATCGTTGCGGCTGCCAATTCAGCCAACAGGGCAACACCAGGTTTGCGAATCACGAGGAACGCGAATGTTGCCGCCATGAACCACATACCGTAACTCAACTGCTCGGCATGTAGGCCTAGCGGTTTCATGAGATCATAAATGGGTCCCCAAATCCGATAAATCACACCAAACACAGCTGAAATGACGATCGTGATCAAAATATCTGTCAGCTTCAACCCTTTACTACTTGCACTTGCTTCCCTTTGTGCCATCTTCTTCTCGACTCCTTTTTCCCATTCATATTTGTCAATGAGATAGGCGAACACGCCAACCTTGGATACATGGTCCCTTTTGCCCCTTAAGAACAAAAAAAGCCCACCGGAATACCGGCAGGCTTGAACATTTGTGCATAAAAAAAGCACATTAGGTCTCTACGCTGGCATTATCCAGATCAGATTAACGGTCAGTGGCATAGGGCCACTATCTCAGCCTGACTTCATCAAGCACCCGTGTTGCTATTCATTTGGCTTAACTGTAGCGGATTAGCTCCTCTTTGGCAATCCTTTTTTTTCCATGGAATACTCGTTGCGCATTTATTTCTCAATCAGATGCTCCAAACCCTCTATTTGTACATACCACAATCAGGAGAATTTTAAAAGTTGACTTCCACCCCTAAGAAAAACTACAATTTGTAGTGTGCTCATTATTTTTTACAGAAAAACTTATTCAGCGTGGATGATTCCATGAGGCAGAAAGGGATTGAACGGATGACTATATTGCTCTATATCGGACTAGCTCTATTCATTGCAGCTATCGTTGGTTATGTGCTCGCAGCAAGGATTAACAAAGATAACACCTCGAGATTGAAAAAGGCTGAAAAGCAAGCCCTAAAGAAGAAGCATAAGACCTGGCAATTGATTTCACATGCCCTGCTCATTATCGCTCTCGGCAGCATCGGTACTTCGCTCATTCAAAGTTCAGCAGGCAAATACAGCCTAGACAAGCTAAATTCAGGAGCTAACATTCAGGTCACGACAGATAAGGACTACGGGCGCGAACATAAAGATGGCACCTTGATGTACGAAATGAAAATCCCTACTTCAGGTACGCACAGCCCGCATGATTTGAAATTTGGTTTCTACAAGGAAAGACCTGGTTATGAGATGCTTGTCCATAACTTGGAGCATGGCGATATCATTATTCATTACCATCCCGATGCACCGAAAGAGCTGAAAGATCGCTTGGAATATTTGACTCACTTCAGGACGGCTGGCGCAGGTGTACTTGCGGTTCCGAATCTTGATGTACCTGCCGATCAAGAGGTCGTCGTTACGGCTTGGACGAAAACAATGAACCTCGCCAAGTTCGATGAAGCTAGTGTAGGCACGTTCATTTACGACTATATTAACAAAGGTCCTGAGCAAATTCCTGCCAACATACGCCTTGGCGGCGGAACGATGTAACTTATTTGCGAATTGTTTCCCGATCTGAAACGAGCTCGGTTGGCACTAAACCCGTCATTCTTCGGAATACGCGATAGAAATAAGACGGATCATTATAGCCGATAAACTCGGCGATTTCGGTGACGGTCAGAGCGGAGTGACGCAGCATGTAGACGGCTGTTTTGATCCTCGTGACGTGCACGAATTCACTGATGGTTTGGCCTGTGACTTGACGAAACAGCGACGCTGCATAATTCGGCGAGCGAGAAATACAAGTGCCTAACTCGTCCTTGGTGACATGCTCGCGATAATGGTTCTGGATATAGCCTTTCATTTGCTCCACGAGAAGTGCGGTTGCCGAGGTTGTGGCTGCCTGATCCCACTCCCGCTGGAGATACACAAACAGCTCTTGCAGGTGCGCTTCACACAGCGCCATGTAATAGGGCTGTTTGTCTTGCCAGCCGCGGTGAATCAAGCGCAGCCGATCTGCGATGATATCGAATTTGCCAGTCTGGCGGCAGGAAAAGGATGGCTGTTGCAGTAGCGGAAAGATATCCTGCGCTGCTTGCGCATCGAAATGAAGCACAAATTTCTCATGAATTTTCGTTGGCACACTACGGCCATAGTAAGGCGTTTCACGTGGGATGAGCAGCCATTGTCCTTTCTCCAGCACTTGTTTCTTGTCATTGATCCAGTACACACAATGGCCATAGATCACGAAAATGAGTGTCCAATCTGGACGCTCAATGGGTTGTTCTTCGTTCCATATACTACTTTTATCATAGTCAAACCTAGTTAGCTGCATAGGATTAATGCCCTCCTCCAATCATACTATATTACATACATCATACTATAGTTTATAGAAAATCGCATGAATAAGGCATATAATGAAGCCAACTAATCTTCTACATGCGAAAGGAAGTCCTTTACAATGCGTAAAACGAAAATTATTTGTACCATGGGTCCAGCGTGCGATTCCGTCTCTACTCTGAAAGAATTAATTCGCGCGGGCATGAGCGTCGCGCGTTTAAATATGGCACATGGCGATCTTGATGAGCACCGCGGTCGTATTCAACGTGTACGCCAAGCTGCACAAGAAATGGGCGTTATCATCCCGATTCTGATGGATATCAAAGGTCCCGAAATCCGCATCGGTCAATTGAAAGATGCTTCCTATGACTTGCAAACGGGCGATCGCATCGTCTTGACGACAGAACAAATTATCGGCGATTCCAGCCGCGTATCCGTGAACTACCCAGGGTTGCCGCAAGATGTGAAGCCAGGCAATCTTGTATTGATCGACGATGGCTCGATCGAGCTGCGTGTTGAAATGATCGACGGTACGGAAGTAACTTGCAGCGTCCTCAACCCTGCTCAGTTGAAACAACGTAAAGGTGTTAACTTGCCAGGTGTACGCACATCCCTACCGGGTGTGACAGAGCGCGATGTGATGCATATCAAATTCGGCGTAGAGGAAAATATTTCGATCGTCGCGATGTCCTTCGTTCGTAACGGCAACGATGTTCGTGAGGTTCGTGCACTTCTGGAGCAGCAAGGCGCTGGCTTAACACCGATCATCTCCAAAATTGAGAACGAAGAAGGCATGACGAACTTCGCTTCCATCTTGGAAGCATCCGATGGGATCATGGTTGCCCGTGGTGACCTTGGGGTTGAAATTCCAACTGAGGAAGTTCCAATTGCTCAAAAAGATATGATTCGCGCTTGTAACCTCGCTGGCAAACCGGTTATCACAGCTACGCAAATGCTGGATTCCATGCAGCGCAACCCGCGCCCGACTCGCGCTGAGGTGAGTGACGTGGCGAATGCCGTGCTTGACGGCAGTGACGTTGTGATGCTTTCTGGCGAGACCGCTGCTGGGAAATATCCGATTGAGTCCGTAACGATGATGGCGACTATCGCTGAGCGCGTCGAGCAAACGATGGTGCGCAGCTCCTTGGTTGATGCACAGCTAGAATCCAACAACGAAATCACCGAAGTGTTGTGCCAAGCGGTTGTATCCTCCGCGAACAAATTGCATGCTGCGGCGATCCTTACACCGACAGAGACAGGCTTCACGGCGCGCATGATTGCGAAGTACCGCCCAGAAGCACCGATTATCGCGGTAACAAACAGCCAGCACGCGATAAGCCAATTGAGCATGGTGCAGGGCGTCATCCCTGTTCTTGGCGAGTTCTGCGAATCGACAGACGCGATGATTCGCTCCGCGATCAACCAAGCAGAGACGCTTGGTTATGTGAAGAAAGGCGACCTCACCGTCGTCTCCGCCGGTATCCCGGTTGGGAAATCCGGTACGACCAACCTGTTGAAGGTTGAGCGGGTTTAGTAGGTAATACTCCATCCCCGGCGCTGATTAAAGGATTAGATGGAAAACCTCCATTTAATTTTCGCGATATCGACTCGTTTAGCGAAATAACTGGAAAAACTCCCGTTATTTTTACGGAATCCCGAGGTAATTAGCGAAATGGCGAGAAATAGATGGACTTTATCCATCTATTTCTAATTTCTGGCTAAATATCAGCGAATTAGCTGTACTTTTTACAGTTAAACGACTATACGGACCCGACTTACTAGCCTCCCCTCCACTTAGACATTGTGGAGGGGAGGCTTTTAGTGTGCTGCTGGGACCAGTTGAAAATTTGTGAGAAATCCAACTGGAAAAAGGGGTACACTAGAGTAACTACTAACTACCTAGCAACGGAGGACGCACGCACGTGATTATTCGACTTGGTTTCGTATCTACTGCAATGGCAATTTATAATAACACGCCTAGTTCAACATTCACTTACAAGCTATTCTCTGGGCGGCCGCGTGAAGAGGCCATGCAGCGCACACTTGAAATAGGCCGCAAAAACCTTCAAGCAACACAGCGAATTCTCTATTACAATGCCGCTCACGGCATTCATTTATTTCGACTATCGTCCGCGCTAATCCCCCTGGCGACACATCCAGATGTGCGGATTGATATTGCTGGTGAGTACGCAGACGAACTGCGCAAGATCGGTGACTTCGCGAAGGCACACGATATTCGGCTCAGCATGCATCCGAACCAATTCACGCTGCTCAACGGAAGCGATAAGGTGGTAGATGCAGCAATCGATGATTTGAATTATCATGCAGCCATTCTAGATGGCATGGGGCTGGATGAGGCCGCCATCATCAACATTCATGTTGGCGGTGTGTATGGCGATAAGGAGGCTGCGACGCAGAAGCTTTATGACAATGCACCGAAGGTACCCGAGACTGCGATGCGGCGGTTAACATTCGAGAACGACGATAAAACATACACGTTGGAGGAAACGCTCGCTGTAAGCCAGAAGCTGCAGCGCCCGTGCATGCTCGATTTGCACCACGATTGGTGCAATCCCTCTGCTCTTTCTCCCATCGAGTTGCTTCCACAAATTGCTCAAACATGGGGGGACCTACCGATGAAAATCCACGTCTCCTCGCCCAAGAGCGAGAAGGAATTTCGCTCCCACTCGGATTACATAGAGCCGGAAATGCTTACAGCTTTTCTCAAAAGCTGTAAAGAGATTGATCTTCCCCGCATCGACGTTATGATTGAGGCGAAGGTAAAAGACTTGGCTCTGTTCCAACTTGCGGAGCAGCTTGGCAAAATCCGCGGCGTGAAGCGGTTGGAGGGCGGGGTTTTGAGCTGGTGAATTCACAAAAAAAAGAACCGATTCTGATGGATCAGAACCGGTTCTTTTCTGCCGTATCTTGGGCCGCATTGGCCTTGTGGATATTTTTCACATGCCGCAAAGCGTTAATTTCACCGCCGATTATAATGATGAGCGCTGAGATATAGAACCAGGTCATCAAGACGATAATCCCGCCAATGCTGCCATATGTCGCGCTGTAGTTGGTGAAGCTGTTGACATAGAAGGAGAACGCAAGCGACGTTCCTTGCCAACCGATGGCGGCGAATAAGGCGCCGGGCAGTACGCTTTTACAGGTCAAACACGTGTTGGGTGCGATATAGTAAATGCCGATGAATACGACGAAAATGATGACAAAGTTAATAACCCAGCGCAAATTGTTCCACAGCTCAATATGGGCAGACGCCACATGGACGTGCTCCTCCAACCAATCCCCAATCCAGTGACCGAACACGCTGAGCAACAGCGCTGAGATGATGACGACTAACATCCCCAAGGTAAGCATGATTGCTAAAAAGCGAGAGTGAATGAAGCTTTTACGTGCGGGCAATCCGTACGCTTTGTTAACAGCTCGAACTATGGCGTTCATCGCCGCGCTGGCACTCACTAAGGCCAAGATTAAACCGAAGGAGAGTGTGCCCCCTCTTTTGACATTGAGCAGGTTACTAAGCGTTTCCTCGAGCCACCCTGCTACAGCACCCGGAATGTATTCTCGAATTAAGCCGACAACATCATCGGAAGAGAATGGCAAGTAGCCGAGTAAACTCATGACGAACAGTAGTAATGGAAAAAGCGAGAGCAGAAAATAGTATGCGCACTGCGCAGCAAGCCCGGTGGCATCATGTTCATTGAACTGGCCCCATAGCAATTTAACGTAAGATTTAACCATACGGCTATTTTTCCTTTCATACGGCTATAATTGTGGTAGAATAGATGGTTCAGTCTTGCAAGTAACATTGTTAAGAAACAGGTGGTCACGTGAATTCAATTCCTATGTATACAACGCCATTAGGCTATAAACCAACTACAGAACGCCCGATTCCGCATGCCCAAATGGCGCTTCTTACCAATAGTACTAAGCTCGTACCCGACCGTGATTCGGATAGTTATTTTTTCCGCGACTTGGAGGAGCATGGTATCCTGCTCAATGAAGCTCAGATCAAGGCTGTCAGACACTTCAAGGGCCCTCTACTCACGCTCGCTGGTGCCGGTTCTGGGAAAACGACAGTACTTGTATGCCGGGTCGCTTATTTGCTCCGTGTTCATCAGGTACAGCCTGCGAATCTACTCCTTATTACGTTCTCCAAAAAGGCCGCTGAAGAAATGCGGGAACGTCTCACGACGATGCCCGGTCTTCATGCAAGTATGGCGAGCGTGATGCAGGTGCGGACGTTTCATGCGTTCTGCCTGCGAATCCTGCGGATGAACGGGCTGCAGCAGGAGATTCTGAGCGATGGCCGCTTTCAGCAAATTGTTTTCAAGCGGATCATGCTTAGTATGGGCTTGCAGGATACGTATCAGCCTGAAGTGCTTATTTCACTGCTCTCCTCCTACAGAATGCAGCTCATCGAGGTTGAAGATCTTCCTGAAGGCACTGAAGAGGAACAGGAAACTAAGAAAATTTTCATGCAGTACGAGCAATGGAAAATGGAACAGCAGAAGATCGATTTCGATGATATTTTGATCAAAGCGTATCAACTACTCCTCCAGAATCCTGACATTCTTCGTTCCTTGCAGCGTAAGTTTACCTACATCAGCGTCGATGAGTTCCAAGATACGAATACCGTGCAATATGAAATTGTTAAAATGATTGCGGCCGCCCATCAGAATCTGATGGTTGTTGGTGACGATGACCAGACGATTTACTCGTTTAATGGGGCGAGAAATGAATTTATTTTGCAATTCCATGAGGAGTACCCCACTGCAACAACCGTCACGCTGGATATCAACTACCGGTCAACATCGAGTATTGTAGGCTTAGGCAATGCAATCATTCAGCACAACAAGCAGCGGAAATTGAAAACGCTCCTCGCTACAAAAGAAAGTACCCATAAACCGCACTATGTGAAACCTGCAAACAGTGATGACGAGGCAGATTGGTTGATTGACGACATTCGGCTTAAGGTTGCTGAGGGCGGCTGCCAATATGGGGATTTCGCGATTTTGTATCGAACAGCGAGCAACAGTCGGGCTATTATTGAGGGGCTCATTCTGCATAACCTCCCTTTCGTGGATTATGGCACTAATGATTCATTCTATGAACAGTGGATGGTGAAGCCGATTATTGATCATTTGCGGATTGCGCAAGAGCGGCGGAATTTCGAAGCCATCGAAGGCGTCCTCCCCTCATTATATATTGGACGAGACCAAGGCATGCGCATTATTCAAGATCAAGAAGCGATTCAGCCCAAAAAGTGGCCTCTCATTCATCTACTGGGGCTTCCACAGTTAAAAGAATTTCAAAAAGAAAAGCTGAAAGCCCGCATTCGTTTGATCAAATCTCTCGTGGAGATGACACCGCTCGCAGCCATTCAAGCGATTCGCAAGGATTTCTACGATGCGTTCCTGGAAACCAATAAGCGCAGCAAGCTCACGCAACATCGTGAAATGTTGAAAGAAACACTGGATGAGCTGGAGTCTTCGGCTAAGCGGTTCAACACGGTCGAGCAGTTTCTTTATTTTATCCATGAAGTAGCTGAAAAACGCACGGAAATGCGAGCTCAAAGCAAAGATCAATTCGCGAACAAAATCTCGCTGATGACCATTCATAAATCGAAGGGACTCGAGTTCCCGATCGTGTACCTGCTCTGTGCGATTGAAGGCAATATGCCGCATAGCTCGGCACTCGATGCAGGCCATTTGGACGATGTCAAAATGGCGGGCGTCGTTGCGCGGGACAAGGCTGCTGCCGCGCTCGAGGAAGAACGGCGACTGGCTTATGTCGCCGTGACAAGGGCCAAAGGCGAGCTGCTGATCAGCTCGCCGGCGTTCTACCGCGGGAAGAAGGCGGAGCCTTCCCGCTTTCTTTTGTCCGCGTTCCCTGGCGCGGACGCAGGGGTTGTGACCAGCCGCAGCAAGCCGGCTGGCGGGTTCACGGCCGCTGGCGGAGCCGCGGCCGGGCGTTCAGTCGCGAGCGGAGCTGCGACTGGCGGCAGTGCCGGGACCGCGACCGAGCGGGTCGCGGCGTGGTTGTGCAGCGCGACCGGCTGCAAAGCCTGGTCGCGGATCTCTTCGCCGCAGGAGGCACGACTCGCGGCGAAGGCGTGCCCGCTCTGCGGCGCGGGCATGGTCAAGGGCAGCCGCGAGATCGCGCTGGCGCAGCGGTAGCGGCTTGCAGCAGGCCAGGCTGGTACCGCCCTTACACACAAAGAGCAGCCATCCCACAAGGGATGACTGCTCTTTTCTTTCATCTCGACATTTTACATGGACATCTTATACTAACGTTCTCAATGCCTCCAAAGCCGCATCATAATTCGGATGGTTACTCATTTCACTCAAATACTCCACATAGCGCACGGTATCATTCGCATCCACGATGAAGATTGCCCGCTGATCCAATTGGATTTCTTTGATAAGCACGCCGTAAGCTTGGCCGAATGAACGATTTTTGTAATCGGAAAGGGTGACGACTTTATCAATCCCTGCAGCACCGCAGAAACGACTCTGAGCAAAAGGCAGATCCACTGAAATCGTCAAAATAACCACGTCATCACCCAGCTTGTCGGCCTCCACATTGAAGCGGCGCGTCTGAGCGTCACACGTCCCTGTATCAACGGATGGCACCACGGAAATAAGCTTCACTTTGCCTGCATAATCCGCCAGACTGACTTCGGTCATCAGATCCTTGTTTACTTTAAAATCTGGCGCTTGATCCCCAACTTTGATTTCCGGACCCAGTAAAGTGATCGGGTTGCCTCCAAGGGTAGCGACACCTGTGCGTTCTTGTAAGTGTGTTTGTGTCATTTGATAATCCTCCTAAGGTATATGAATGGGTTATTTTACTTTCTAGGATGTTAGCACTTCGATTTATGCCGTACAACTAACTTATACCGCTGCAATAACAGTTTTCAACTTCTCTTTGCTCTGCACCCCAACCAGCTGATTGACCACTTGCCCGTCTTTAAAAACAAGTAAGGTCGGTATACTCATCACGTTGTATTTCGCAGCGGATTCCGGGTTATCATCGACGTTGATTTTAACGATTTTGGCGGTATCACCGATTTCGGCTGATAGTTCGTCTAGAATTGGAGCGATCATTTTACAAGGGCCGCACCATGGCGCCCAGAAATCGACGAGAACGGTACCCGTACTTGTTTCATTAAAAAAAGTAGCATCAGATATATGATTAACGGACATAGCTCATTCCTCCTTGTAATTCGTGCTCTAGACTCGTTTGATGCTCCGAAATAAAACGTTCGGCATCCAGCGCAGCCATACAACCACTTCCTGCTGAAGTAATCGCTTGGCGGTAAATCCGATCTTGTACATCGCCGCAAGCGAACACGCCTGGGATTGTCGTTTGAGATGTACCTGGGATCACTTGCAAGTACCCAAGCTCATCGGTTGGCAGCTGCCCGCCTAAGAAACCCGTATTCGGGGTATGCCCGATAGCTAGGAAAATCCCGTCCGCCTCCAGCAATTCTTCCTCACCGGTAGCGTTATTGTGGACTTTCAGTCCTGTCACACCCATGGGTCCTGCAACCACTTCAAGTGGTGTGCGATTCAAGCTCCAAGCTACTTTGCTATTGCCTCGAGCGTGATCTTGCATGATTTTCGATGCCTTGAGATCGTCTCTACGATGGACTACACGAACTTCTGAAGCGAACCGCGTCAGGAACTGCGCCTCTTCCATTGCAGTATCGCCACCGCCGATGACGATGATCTTTTTGTTCCGGAAGAAAAATCCGTCACACGTTGCGCAGGTACTTACCCCTTTGCCAATATTGTCGGCTTCGCCAGGTATGCCTAATTTCTTAGCTGTTGCACCTGTTGAAATAATGAGCGAGTCTGCGGTTAATTGCCCGCCATCCTCGAGAAATAAGGTAAATGGACGTTTGGAGAAGTCTACCTCCGCTACGCGCCCCGACTGAATCGTTGCCCCGAAGCGAAGCGCTTGTTTCCGCATGTTGTCCATGAGCTCAGGTCCTGTAATCCCGTCAGGGAAACCTGGGAAGTTATCGACTTCTGTTGTGGTGGTCAATTGACCACCTGGCTGTATGCCCTCTATAACAAGCGGTGAGATGTTCGCTCTTGCTAAGTAAATGGCTGCGGTTAGTCCCGCAGGTCCTGTTCCAATAATGATCGCTTTGTGATGCATAGGAATTCCTCCTTATTTGCTACGTGATGCTAATGTTATGAATTAATATTGCGTCCAATTAAATTTGCAACAAACCTTATAGATGAATCATAACACTCGGAATTTATTTAGTCAACAATTAAATTGTACACAATTAAATATTTCGCAAGTGTCATGTATTAAGCTCACGTTCAGCTTACGCTCATACTTCCTTCAGCTTGGTCAGGCATAATGGGTTTCAGAACGAGAACGACACTAACAGCCACATCACGAGAGGAAGTATATATATGAATTCAAAAAATAATCGCATATGGGTATGGACCTCATCCGTCCTTCTGGTCAGTTTGATTGCCTACGCTTCGGTTTTTCCACCTGGTGCTAAAAATAACGATGAAAAAGCCGTTGCCAAAGTCAACGGGGTTGAAATAAGCACGTCTAAGCTGTATAACGCTTTGGTAGCTAGTGGCGGAGCGCAAACGCTTGATTCGATGATCACGGAAGAACTTATCTCCCAAGAGAGTAAGAAAGCGGGCATCCAAATTACCGATGCCGATGTAACGAATGAGATTCAAACGATTAAAGCTACGTATGGTTCCGATGATGAATTTAACCAAGCACTTGCTAACTATGGCATGACACTCGACGATTTGAAGAAAAATATGCAGTCCCAAGTCACGCTGAAGAAAATTCTGGAGCCGCAAGTTACGGTCACTGACGATGAAATCAAAAAGTATTATGATGAAAATTTAGAATCATTAAAGGTGCCTGCACAAGTGAAAGCATCCCACATCTCGGTAGCGACGGAGGCTGAAGCTGAGGCCATTATTGCGAAGTTGAAAAGCGGCGGAGATTTCGCGGCACTTGCGAAAGAAAGTTCTACCGATACAGCCACCAAGGATAAAGGTGGAGATTTAGGCTATATTTCGGCAGGACAAGGAGACCCGGTCTTTGAAGCCGCGGCATTTGCTTTGGAAACTGGTGGTGTTAGTTCTGCTGTACAAACAGCAACTGGTTACGATGTTATTAAAGTAACGGATCATAAAGCTGCCTCAACACCAACGCTTGCAGACAAAACTGATACGATTAAGCAAGCGTTAGTCGATCAAAAGATATCAACCCTGTCCCAAACTTGGTTGGAACAAAAGAAATCTGAGGCTAAGATTGAAAATAATCTTGCTGATTTGACTAAGACAACCTAGTGCTGGCTGAAGTGAGACTGGTGCTGGCCGTGAATAGTCCGGGAAATCAACTTGCGTCCTGTGAGGCGGCGGATACACTCGGACTGAAATAACTGTAAAATAGGTAGTTAATTCGAGCCTTTCCCATTGGAAATATGATTTAGATGGAAAATATCCAGTTATTTCAGGCTGATTTACGCTTTTTCGAGAAAATGGCTCCATTTAACTACAGGAAATCCATCTATTTCGAAAATTTGAGCTAAATCCACGAAAATAGCTGTATAAAATCCATTTAATGCGTTCGGGAGATCGCCAGTTCGGCTGTAGCTGGTTCGAGAGACGCCAGTTCAGTTGTTCTGCTTCGGGAGGCGCGGTCACGGCTATCGCGGGACTGGATAACACAGATCGGCTGACGCGCTCCCCCTCCCTACACAACACCAAACCCCCATAGCTCCAGCTATGGGGGTTTTCTCTACCTTCTTACGGTGTGCGAAGCTTCATCTCGTCCAGGCTCTTGAACTGGTAGCCCTGCGCACGCGCAGCGTCAATGATTTTACCTAGCGCTTCCGTGTTGTCGCTGGAAACGGAGTGCAAGAGGATGACAGCCCCAGGATGCAGCTGGGCCATGACATTCTTGTAGGCATACTCCCAGCCCTTCTGCTGCTTGGGCTCCCAGTCACGATACGCAACGGACCAGAACACATTCGTGTAGTTCAGTCCTTGGCTGACAGCGAGCGAACGGTCATTGAAAATGCCCCGAGGCGCGCGCAGATAGTGCATTTCCTTTTGCCCAGTCACCGCAGCGACTTCGTCCTTCACTTGGTTCAACTCTTTCTGAATGCGCTCCGCCGGAATCTGACTCATATCGGGATGGCTCCAAGAATGGTTGCCGATCAGATGCCCCTCGGCAGCCATGCGCTTGAGCAGCTCTGGTTCAGTTCGAATATAGTGGCCTGTCACGAAAAATATCGCCGGCACTTGTTTCTCTTTGAGCACATCTAGAATGCGACCTGTGTAGCCTTGTTCATACCCGTTATCGAAGGTTAAGTACAATTCCTTTTGTGACTGATCGCCTGTGAACACGGCGCCGCGCTGTTTCAAGAGGCTCTTGAATCCCTCTTCATCGATCGATGGCGGCCCGCCGTTGACACTTTTTTTGAAACCAAAATGATAGGTGCCATCCGCTGAGACCATGCTCACTTGCCCAGCTATAAGCGCTAGGGAAAGTAGGAGAATACGCAACATTTTCATAGGGATATCATGCACTCCTTGCCTTATGTGATGAGGTGTAATCCGTTACAGCCAATTGGGACTGTTACTAATATGCCACACCACGGCAGTAGATTATGTGCTCCTACCTCAATCGATCACTTTTCCGAACGCTTCTACAATGTCTGATCGAAACGACACATTAGTCAGTTTTTGAATCTCCGCATAAGATGCCTGCTTCGAGGTCGCTTGCCTATAGGAACGCGGCGTTGTCATTGCGAGATACATTTCTACAATCCCAAGCATTTGTGAAAGAATTGGAATTTGTGCACCTTCCAGGCGAAACGGATAGCCGGTTCCATCTATTTTTTCATGATGATACAAGAATACTTTCTCTACTTCCTTGAAGTCCGGAATACCTTCGCACAGTTCCCTGGCCATATAACAATGCTCTTGCACCACTTCAAACTCAAATTCCGATAACTTGCCTTCTTTTTCAAACATATAATCCGGCAACTTCACCCTGCTTACGAAATGCATCAGTGACAGTAA
Organism: Paenibacillus sp. J22FR83; assembly: GCF_059691955.1. Lineage (NCBI taxonomy): Bacteria > Bacillati > Bacillota > Bacilli > Caryophanales > Paenibacillaceae > Paenibacillus > Paenibacillus sp. J22FR83. Next base: position 50,427 of record NZ_JCAUAM010000008.1, on the reverse strand, counting down.
ATCAATCTCCCACTCCTGTACATGAAGACCGCCATAGACATGAACAAGTTTCTTCAGCAACGAACTCATTTCACCAATTTCTTTGCGTGAGGTCTGCGTTTTCCGCTCTCCTACCGAGATAAAAGATTGGAGCATATTAATCACCTGCTGCTTCTGTTTCTGAAAAGCAGAGTCATCCGCATCACGTTTATATTGATACATAAAGATTTGAACAATCAAGCCCAGAATGATACAACCGAGCGCATAAACGCCTTTCGTTGTTGCCATGATAATAGAAGAAGTATCGCCATATGGCGTAAAGCCCCCTCCAAAAATGTGAAAACTAACAAAGTAAACCAAGAATAAGAGCGAGCCATATAAGTAAATCCTCACTTCAACCAACAAGCTGAGCATCAGCGGGAAAAAGATGAGGGCTACCCACATTTGCTGCAATGCCAACGGGTTATATAAGGTAGTCATGATGATTACCAGAAATATTAGAAGTGGTGCAATCAACTTTGAATACCGGTTATGTTGGGGCATAATGTGTTGTAAGCCATACATGGCCCATCCGAATAGGGACACCGTTGCCGATGACATCGTGTACAATTGAGACTCGGCATTCCGAGAAATAAGCCAATAACATAAACCACTCAGTGCGCATAGTGTCGCCATACTGCCAATGATAAACATACATAACTGATGAATTGGTTGTCTACTGAACCGTTGCACAATATTCATAGCAAGTTCTCCCTCGTCAAGTAAAGACTATTCTCCTTTGTTTGAAACATGGAGCTTCCCTTCATCACTTCTTGAATTGTAGCAAGAATGAACTCTGGACTTGTATCCTTCATCAAATACCCGTCTACGCCCGCTTTAAAAGCGCGATAAATATCTTCACTTTCATCAAATGCGGTTAAAATAATTATTTTGGTATGCGGTAATCTCTCTTTCAATGTTCGAACACCTTCAATGATGCATCGTCCAGGCATTTTGAGATCGGTTAGAAGCAAATCGGGCATTAGTGCCAGCGATTGTATCACGGCTTCATCACCGTCCGATGCCTCTCCCGCTACCATGTAGGAGCCGCAACTTTCAAGCAACATATGTAGACCTGTCCTAATCAGCTGCCGATCATCGGCTATGACAACTTTATACATACGCCATACTCCTCTCGCGTGGAATATAAGCTGTAATCGTTGTTCCTTTGCCCGGTTCCGAGTGGAACGAGATCGCGCCATTCAAGGATTTGATACGATTTTCCATGCCTCCTAGTCCGTAGCGCCCCCCTGTATTCCCCTTGGACAACATCATTCCCATCCCATCATCCCTAATTGTGACCGCCCATTGTACACTCGTAACCTCAATCTGCACATAAATGTGCTTGGCTTGTGCATGCTTAATGACGTTATTCGCTGCCTCTTCAACCAAATGGTAAATCGCTTCCTCAATATCCAGCTTTTCGTGTGCTATCCACCCGATCTTCTCAAAAGTCGGTTTGACTTCGGTATGCTCTGTCACTCGCTGCAGTAGCTTCTCTATCGCATGATGAAGATTAATTTTCCTTTTCTCATCCTTCAGCTCCATAATGTACTGCCGAATATCGCGGTGGCTCTCCTTAACCTTCTTCTCAACTTCTAACACAAAAGGAAGTGTCGCCTCACGGGTCTCCACTGGAAGGGATTGTTTCAATTGGAATAGTTGAATCGAGATAAAGAACAGCTCCTGTGCGATACCATCATGAATGTTTTGCGCGATGCTGTCCCGTTCTTTCGCAACAGCCGCCTCTGCGGCATGGGCCAGTTCCCCTTTTACAAAATGATCAGCTTCCAACCGAATGAGAATAAAGTGAATATACAGCTTATGTAGAACAGTCAATTCGTCCTTGCCCGCTTGCACGAGTAACCAGCCATAGATAGTTCCCTGACGATCCTTAAGCGTTTCAATATAAAATGGCACAACTTCACCTGTCGGCGAAGGCACGTCCGCATACACTTTGAAAGCATACGGTCTATTTTGTATTAAATAATTCGTATAATACGTCTGTCTCCAGCTTCTTGGCTTTTCAGAATCACTTACACCAGCCAAGCACAGAATAACTTCGCGATCATCCAACACCCTCTTCAATACGCCTTCTGAATAAGAGGTAATGCCTTGATTCTTAGCCGAAGCCGCATAAGAGCTAGATCCATAGACCATCATGAGCTTCCTGTATTCTTGGCGAACAACCTTGATTCCATAATGTGCCATACCCATGCTGAGAAAGAAGATGAGCACGACCAAACTATAACTAAAATGCTTGATTAGATACCCATACATCGATAATGATCCTGCACTAGAGAACAACAAGGGAACCAACAGCGAATAGAGAAATAGGATGGAATAATAGACATGCCAAGTTACAAATCTTTTGAAAGTAAGTAAACCAGCGAAGCTGTAAATCAGAACAGGACTCGAGAGTCCTCCCGTTTGGCTTATTACATACAAGCTAAAACAGATATCTATGACGGCTGTTAGCAATCTTAGCCTTTTTACGTTTCTAATTTGCGCAAAACTAAATAACGTTTGGAATAGTACCGCCAGCAGCACTAATCCCGGCGTAATTGGATTATTCCTGGCATACAGGAAGAGCCCGATCAACAGCAACGCCCATCTGAAAGCGAGGAATACATATAAGCCCGTTTTCTTTTGCAAAAACATGTCTAACTACTCCTAAATATAATGTAATCATAATGGATTTTTGGAAGAATGTGTTATATAATTTAAGAATTGATTAGACCTAAAGTCCTAGGAATCAAGAACTACACTACTATAACATAGATTGGTTTTTTATAGGAGGTTAACCGGTTGACTAACATTATCATCCTCGATGATCATCCACTTGTTCGCCATGGTATTCGTACGATCGTGTCGTCCAGTCCACTCATACAAGTTCTAGGAGAAGCCGCCAGCACTAGAGAAGCACTACTTCTGTTAGAACAATGTAGACCGGATCTCATTCTTGTAGATTTGAATTTAGGTAGCGACAATGGCTTAGACGCGATCCAAGAAGTTCGCCGTGCGGGCCATTCCTGCAAATTCATGATATTGACCTCATCTATTACACGAAGTGAGCTTCAGCTAGCTCAGTCCCAACAAGTCGAGGGCATCTGCTTAAAAGAAGCCTTCCCTGAAGATCTCTTATACGCAATCGAAGTCGTCTCTCGTGGACGTAAATACTACGATCCTGATTTAATGAGCTCGCTGATGGAGGATTCTTCAACGGATCAGGAACAGACACTATCCGAACTCACGCCCAAAGAGCTTGAGGTTCTTCTTGCCCTAGGCAAAGGATATTCGAATAAAGATATCGCCAACACACTGTTCATCACAGAATTCACGGTTAAGAAACATGTGAGTCAAGTCTTGGCTAAGCTTGATTTAGCTGACCGCACACAAGCAGCTCTCTATGCGCTCTCCAAGGGATTAGTGCAATTCGAACTTCAACGATAGTACACCAAAGATCCGTCGGGATCCCCCCGCCGGATCTTTCATTATTTCATGTCAAGTGGCATCGAAATCCGGTGCAAGGGAAAGAGTGAAACAGCTGCATATCCCCTCACATCTTTCAATTGAACCTGGCCTAGAGATGGATCACGACTATCCTTGCTCTCACCTAAGTTCCGATTGTCTCCAACAACGAACAAGTGTCCGCTTGCCACGATCTGTTCCTTCATATCCTCTGATTCCCCGACGGTATATAATTCAGCCAAAGGACTACCATTGACATAAATGACGCCGCCTGTAATGAGGATATGGTCGCCTTGCACCCCAATTACACGTTTAATAATACTGAAACCGAGCCTCTCGTCTTGAATTACTACAACATCACCGTACTTAGGTGAAGTGTAGAACAACGGGAGCTTGTTCATCAACAGTATATTCCCATTTTGTAACGATGGGTTCATTGAATTACCTGATACTTTCGTAATTCCTACCACATTATGAATAATAAGAAAGAGCAGCACCATTAGTAAACTAAATCGAATCCAACCCCATACTTCATTTTTCTTCTTCGCAACTACTTGAACGACTAGGCCTTCTTCCATCCTGATATTCCCCTCAATTACACGAATGTCTATGTCTTATTGGTAAGTAACCTCGGTTACTGTTGCTGGCGTTGAAAGGGGTGGTTGCCCATAAACATCGGAAATAACTGTTACTGGACTTGGTGTCCCCATCAATGGAGAAGCTGTAAATACAAGAGCAGGCGGCACATAGCTAGTCTTTAAGTCCTCCATAGCCGACTGTGCACTTGTAATGATTTCTTCCAGCTTGCGTACCAGTTGCTCACGATCTTGGCCCGAATGAATATCCATCTCCGCAAGCAAATTTTTTGCATATTGCGATAACGTTTCTAACCGAATTTTTTTCTGCTCATCTGCATAGGCTTCCAAACTTAGCGACGCATTCTCAAGTCGCTGCTGTAATTCTTTCTTTAACAATTCCTTCTGTGCTTGGATCTCGGTTTGCATGGATATGTCTAGGCTTTGCATAACCTGCCCTGTTTTCTTCGCAAACCAAGAAGTCATTGCACCTGCAAGATCTGTATCCGCATAAGAAATTCCGGTAGTTGCTGAAATGACAACCGTTAAAGAGACAATTCCAACAGCGATTTTACGTTTTGTCCACAACTGATTTTTCTCAAGTCTACTTTTCACCCTAGCAACTCCTTCAGATTCATAAGTAAAACCAGAGATCCACGGATGGACCTCCGGCTGCTTGCATAGATTATGGAGTTGTAATCCCTTGAACGATAGCGTCTAGTTCATCAATTGCATTGCCTTCTAGCGTATCAGCAAGTGCAGCAAGTCTTTCTTGAGCTGCAGTTTGTTTGCTTGAAGTAGAGTTCGCAAGTTGGGTTTGTAGCGCACCGATTGTAGTATTAAGATTCGTAGTTACTTCTGCTGCTGCTTGTCCACTTTCCGCAGTAATTTTGCCATTCAATTCTGATTTCGCATCAACAATTGCAGTCGTTAAAGCATTTTTTGCAGCCGTGCTAGTTGCAGCCACGCCTTCATTCAATCTTGTCGTGTATACACCTTCATGATTTCTAACTGCATTAGTAATATCTTTCTCAGCCTGTACGCCAACAGCAGCTAGATCGCGATTTGTTTTGTCATTGGTTGAACTTACAAAAGCATCATACTCAGCACCAATACTAGTGTTGATTGCTCCTTTTGCATTGCTGATTTGTCCTAGGTATTCACCTTTTTGGCCATTAATCTCGGAATTCACACCAGCCAACTCAGCTCTTCCAGTTGTAGCAATATTCGTACGAGCTGCATTGATTCCAGTTGTAACGGTTGTATTCAATTCTCCTGTTTTAGTAGCATAATACGTATTAAGTTGGCCTGTAACTGTAGCCTTTGCCAAGTTGGAAGCAGCGGAATACCAAGATTGCAGTTGTACGCCTGCATCTACGCCAGTTGCTGCAAATGCTGTACCCATACCTGCTACTAAACCTGTTGCTACAACGCCAATCGCCAATTTGCTTTTCAAAGATTTCATCATTTCTCATTCTCCCTTAGTCATATTTTATTGTTTAATGCGTCCACCTTGTGTGAACCCAGAATTCATGCTGTGAGTTAATTACCTAACTGTTCCGTTAACCCTAGAATCGTTTCACTTGCCCATCCTTCGAGCTCTTTACTCATTCGAATAGATGAAGCCTGTACAAATAGTTCAAAATCTACACGACCGGATTGGGACAACTCACTCACAATACCGTTAAGTTGATCTTCGTAAGTTTGTTGCGCTTGTCCGATATGTTGTGAAACACTGTGGCTAGCATTCACCGCAGTCTGCTCAATCTGAGTTCCCGCATGCGCTACGCCTTCATCCTTCACTTGATTCAATTCTTGTCGTGCAGTAACGCTCTCTTGTTGAAGCACGCCATTGATCTCATGCTTAGCAAGTTGTATGCGTGATTTTCCCCACTCTTGCAAAGTAGCCCCTGCATCCGTGTAGGCGTAAGCCGCTGTACCCATAGCGAGGGAGATTGATAAGCTTAGAGAAACGATCGTCAACTTGAGATTCTTGCGTATCATTTCAATTACTTACCTCCTCGATTGCTGCGCTTGCTTACATACAAATTGTATCTTCTTATCCGAAATGTGACCTCGCCCTTTGGAGTAATTTATTGATTCAACTTTTGCGGGGGGCGATGGTAGACTTTGGTACCATAGACATTCAAATTCTCGAATTCTGTGGTATCTCCCCATTCCACTTAGCTTTCATCTGAATACAATAGAGTACATGATCTGTAGGGGTGGAGATTCCTATTCGTAGACGCGATCCTAAACCAATCAAAGAAGATTTACTGCATGTCCTAAAGTTATCTTCAGAGGAAGATATGTATACCGCACAGGTTAACGGATTTTCATTAGCCGATATCGCAAAAGCTAATCAGGTTGATGTCCAGAAGGTCATCGAACTCCAGTTAGCGGAACTCACCGAGCAGCTCCAGTTGCGACTGTTTAATGGCAGCATTACACCTGAACAGTATCTAGCCCAACGCGCTGAACTACCAGAAATTATCAGCAAAAGTGTATATGCGATGTGATGGCGTGGCACCCTCATGTGGGGTGCTTTTTTTGTCTGGGAAGGCTTGTTGCTGCTCTGCTTTTATGTCACTATGAGACTACTACCAACGCCGCTTGAAAGGAGTGCCTGCGCTGTGAATTTTCATCAAATGATCCCGCTCGTTCCGTTAATTGATCATATTCAGGTCGCTTCTTCAGCTTTAGCCGTTACAAGTTCACCAAGCAAATATCAACTGGTTATTGTCCGCCAAGGTCATCTCACGCTGCATTTCGCTGGCCATGAACCCATTATTTGCTCGCAAGCGTATGCGTGTCATCCCGATCAAGGCGACTACACCATTCAGATACCCCGAACAAAAACCGTTGATTATGTCGTTATTACCTATCGTATGCTGCCCGAGGAACACGACTGGACCTTGCAGGGGCACCTTACCACCTTAAGCGAGATCAAAATCCACTATATGCTGGATGAAATTATTCGGAGAACGCAGGACCATGACCCTTTGACTGTCTGGGAAGACGCAACACATATCATGCGAATGCGCATGATGCTAGAGCGTATCTTATTTATCTATCTCCATGAATCCGATTTGACCCAGGAGAAGAAGACGGCTTCCGAATCAATTGAGGGTACCATTTCCTATATTAACGAGCATTATATGCTCGAACTTACTTTGCCGATGCTGGCCCGTCGTGCGGGTATGAGCGTGGGGTATTTTACGGTTTTATTTAAAAAAATGACGGGAAAGACGCTCATGAGCTACTTATATACCTTGCGTATTGAGAAAGCGAAGATCATGTTTCTGCAGACCGATCTGCTGGCCAAAGAGATTGCGAGTCGTGTCGGATTTGTCGATTACTTCCATTTCAGTAAAGTCTTCAAGAAAAAAACCGGCTATACGCCATCCCAATATATCACTAGGCACCCTAAAATCTAATAATAAGACATGTCCAATCTGCATATTGGACATGTTCTATGCATCCATTATTAGTTATTATACTCATTGAGAATAATAATCATTGTCACGGAGGATTGCCGAAATGAAATCCCTTTTTACTCGTATTAGCCTTATCGCACTGATCAGCGTTTTTGCACTAAGCCTCGCTGCTTGTGGCAAAGCGACGAATACCGAATCAGCTGCAACAACGTCATCCGTTGCCGCTAGCCCAACTCCCACCTCCAAAGCGGATGGGAAAATAACCGTTCAAGATGCGGTAGGCACAGTGGAATTACCGAAGAAGCCTGAACGTATCGTAGCCATGGAATTCGGCTTTACAGATATCCTTGTTTCGCTTGGCGTACAGCCGATTGGTGTTGCGGACGATAGCTCCCCAGACCTTTTGATGGACTCCGTAAAAGCTTTGCTCAAAACTTACACGTCCGTAGGCTCACGCTATGAACCTAATATTGAACTTATTTCTTCCCTTAAACCTGACCTAATTATCGTGGATATCAATAAACATAAAGCTGCGATCCCACAGCTCAAAGGCATTGCGCCTGTCCTTGTGTTAGATGACTTCCAAGCGGATTACAATCAAATGCTTAAGAACGTAGACATTATCGCGCAAGCTGTTGGCAAAGTAGAAGAAGGCAAAAAGCGCCTCGCTGAGCACCAAACGAAAGTTGAAGCCATGAAAAAGAAACTTGCCGCGTCGAACCTTAGCGTTCTCCCTGCGGTTGTGAATCCTAAAGGATTCTTCGCCCACTCGGATCATGCTTACAGCGGCTCCTTCCTCTCTATGCTTGGGTACACGGATCCTGTGAAAAACGCGACAGCTTATCCACAAATCACCCTGGAACAGTTAGTTGAAGCGAATCCTAAAGTCTTGTTCCTGATGCCAACTGAGAAAGTAACTATCGTGCAAGAATGGGAAAAGAATCCGCTGTGGCAGAAAATTGATGCTGTAGCTAACAAAAAAGTATTCACAGTTGAGAGACGTGACTGGTCCTTATCCCGCGGGATGATCGGGTCGGAGAAAATCCTCGACGATATCGTGAAGAATCTGGGGCAGTAGGTCAATGAACCAACCCATGAACCTTGAGAAGCAGAGCCGTAAATGGCCTCTGCTCTTCCTATTTTCTGCGAGTCTACTAGCGTTGCTAATTGGGATTGTTTCTAGTTTAAAATGGGGCCAATCCCCCGTGTCCTGGCACACGTTGTACGAAGCAGTGACCTATCAAGGCAGCGATAAAGCCCACCTCTATATCCAAACGCTGCGCTTACCGCGTGCCATCATGGCATGCCTCGTCGGCATGCAGCTTGGGCTTGCTGGGCTGCTCACCCAGCTCACGACGAAGAACCCGCTGGCTTCCCCTCACATTTTCGGCATCAATGCGGGAGGTGCTTTAGCGGTTGTCGTTGGGTTAGTTTTTCTGCCGCATTTCGGCAACATGGGCTTGATTGCTTTTGCCTTTGTTGGCGCAGCACTAGCTGCCCTGTTGGTTTGGTCACTAGCTGGCACCGGAAGCAAACAATACATCTATATCGCGCTAGCTGGCATTACGATCCACTTCCTCCTGTCTTCGTTAACGGAAGGAGTCATTATTCTGAATCAGCATGCGACGGACAGCATGATTTTCTGGTTAGTCGGCTCTTTAAGTCAAGCCGCTTGGACTGAAGTCCGCGTAATCCTTCCTTTTTTCATAGGGGGAATGCTATTGTTTGCGTTCATGCTGCCTTCGTTCAAACTGCTGCTTGTTGATGATGAGATTGCGACAGGTCTAGGCCAGCGCATCACGTTCGTGCGCGGCATCAGTGTGCTGCTCGTCATTGTACTTGCCGGCTCCGCCGTGGCCTTATGCGGCCCTATTGGCTTCGTCTGCCTGATCGTGCCGCATATTGCGCGGGCATTAGTAGGTACGAACTTGGTCGTTCACGGTCCATTAACGGCTTTACTTGGCGGCATCCTTCTGCTGTATGCAGATTTCCTTAGCCGATTTATTGCCTTTCCATTCGAGTCACCTGTCGGGATCGTCACTTCATTGATCGGCGCACCGTTCTTCATTTACCTAGCTTTGAAGCAACGGAGGGCACGATGATGACCTTAAAAGCATTACGGATCCCCGTTATATCGTTGCTCATTGCTTTCGTACTGATGATTGTCTTAGCGATTATCTACGCACATGTCGGCGCGGTTCGTATTCCTTATCGCGATGTATGGGCAGCTCTGACGGATGCGAAGCATCCTTCGTATTTTATCGTGCACCAATTGCGTTTACCTCGTATACTGGTTGCGATATTGGCTGGCTTTGGACTAGCTGTTGGCGGCGTTATTCTTCAAAGCGTGATTCGGAACCCTTTGGCGAGCCCCGATGTGATCGGAATTACCAAAGGAGCAGGCTTTATGGCCGCTGGGGTCATTTTCTTGTTCCCCATGCTGCCCAGCTATTACTTACCGATTGCCGCTTTCATCGGTGCCTTCGCGGCTTTCCTTCTGCTGCTGCTGCTTAGCCGCCGTTTAAGCCTAAGACCCTCCCATCTTGCCCTAGTGGGCATTGCGATTGGGACGATCTTTCAGGCTGGCATCCAGTATCTGATCGTCCGCCACCCCAGTGATATCAATGCGGCGCTGCTCTGGTTATCCGGCAGTCTGTGGAACCGCAGCTGGAACAACGTGTACAGCCTGCTGCCATGGATTGCCGTGCTGTTGCCCATCGTGTGGGCGAACTTCGCCAAGCTGAACGTGTTTCAGCTTGGCGAAGAGATGACCGCCGCGCTGGGCGTGCGGATTGGGCGGCAGCGCTTCTGGCTGCTGCTGCTCGCAGTGGCCCTGGCCGGCATCTCCGTGTCGGCTGTCGGGGCGATCGGCTTCATCGGCCTGATCGCGCCCCATATTGCGCGGAGCCTCGTCGGCGGCCGGCACCAGTGGTTGATCCCGCTCGCCGCCTTGATCGGCGCGGATCTCATGCTGCTCGGCGACTTAGTCGGCCGCGTCATCATTCTCCCACGGGAGGTCCCCGTGGGGATTATGACGGCGGTCATCGGGACGCCGTACTTCATTTATCTGCTGCGCCGCGAGCGGCGGCGGCGGTAGGGACCTTAACTAACTCCCAACGCTACCTTGGATCTGTTTGCGCTTCTGAAACTTCGTGGGTCTCAACTAGCTAAAGTTGGTGTGTCGTGGCGATTCTGAGGGAGCCACATGGATTGCAGTGGACTCGCGGGTTGGCGTGCGAGCGTCTAGGTCCCTGCCTCCCATTACCTGTATAACCTACAGTTAATTCTCTCGAATTCGCTCGTTTCTGCTGAATAACTGGAAAACCTACAGCTACTTCATTGAGATTTCAAAGAATCGGAGTAAATCCTGAAAATTAACTGTAGAAAACCCATCTAATCCCCCAAAAGTGTGACATAGAGCTCATTTAAATGGAGAAAATCCAGTTATTCCTGTCTGTTGCGCTGATTGGAGGGTGCACGTGCTAATACCCGCTTCGATGCATGCCCGGATTTGGCACGTATCGGTATACGTCCAAGCATTCCCCCGCCTGTCCACATATCGTAGACAGTGAAAGGAGGTTGAACGCCAATGCCAATCTATGCCAAACCCACCTATCCCCGCTTAACTGTTTACAGCGAGAAGTATTACCAGGGCGGCAGCGCAATCTTAAGCGGCAACATCGGTATTCCTAACTTCGATATACCACTAGGCGGGATGGAGAGCCTTCGCTTCTTCTCTACGAACCCCAACTCAACGCTCGTCCTCTTCAGCCTCACGCGATTCAGGGGGGATTTCCGAGTCTTCCACGGTGTTAGGAACGTCAGCGATTTCGATAACATCATTAACGGCAACGATGCGAATTCACTGATCTCTACGAACAAATACCTGACGCTGAGACAAATTCGCGCTATCCGCGACAGTGGTCGGCTGCCTAATGGTTACCGAAGAATCTAAGATCAATGAAAAACGCGGTAAGCTTGGACGTTAGCGTCCGTTGCTTGCCGCGTTTTTAGTATTTCCGTTGGCGTTCCCAGACTGAGTAGCTTTGGGGAATTAACTGGAATTTCTACATCTATTTCCGGGTAAAACCAGTATTTGAGGTGTTTAAATGGATTTTCTACATCTAATTGTGCTCGAATTGTCCCCTTGGACGAAATTAAACTGAAATAACGGGAGAAAATCCAGTTATTCGGTAAAACACCTCAATTTCGCTTAAAATAGCTGCAGAAAATCCAGTTATTCGCTTACCACTCACCCGTACCCTGCTTTCTGGCATCAATTACGGACCATCCTGCTAGATCATGCCACGCAAGCGATCCGCAATGACGCGCATCATGCTGCGCAGCACATCGATGTTCTGGAAGCAGAAGCTCAGCACGAGGTCACGGTGCAGCTGAAGCAGCACGGTTGGTTCCTTTGCTGTGCAATCCGCGGAACGCGGGCCGCTGTCGATGATGGCCATTTCGCCGAAGAATGCGCCTTCGCCGAGCAGCGCATACTCCTCGCTGCCACGGTGAACGCGGATGCTCCCTTCGATGATGCCATACATCGTATCTCCGAAGTCTCCTGCACGGCAGATTGCTTCGCCAGGCTCATAGGCAGCTTCCTCGACCATTTGGGCTAACCACATGAAGTCATTCGGGCCCAAGTGGGCAAACAGGTCGATCTTCTGCAAGACGAGGATCCGCCGTAAAATCACTTCATCCCTCGTCAGCTCCGTTACAGCTTGCGGCTCCTGCACTGCCGCTGCAGCAGCCTCCGCCTGAGCTGCTTCATTCCCTTCCACCAGAGCATGCCCCTGATCTTCCACTAACTCTTCGCCTTGCTCCACCGCGGGAGCTTGGCCTTTTCCCTGACCCCGCGCAAGCTCCGAGCGCAGTCTGCGCGAAAGCAGCTTCATCATTTCAACAGCAATGCTCGTTTGATCGAACATCATATCGTAGAATACGGACGAGTCCAGGCGCCATAGCACCATGTTTTCTTCTGCTTTAATCGTTGCTGTACGCGCACTGTTCGTCAGAATCGCCATCTCACCGAAGCAATCACCGAGATTGAGCTCTCCGAGGAGCTGCTTGTTGCGATATACGCCAGCTCTGCCCTCATCTACGAGCATAAGGGAATCGCCTGGATCGCCTTCTCTAATAATCGTACTGCCTTGTTCAACAGTTAACTGATGCAGGCGTTTGGCAATAACAGATAAGTCTCTGCTCGTAAGACCTTGAAATAGCGAAACACGACGAAGCAAATGTACGCGATGCATGAGATCTGCAAGCTCAGCATTCATCACCGTATCCGACTTCCGCAGGATATGGTACTGGATCGTTTGAGTCAGCCATTCGTCACCTTGCTCAGCTAGCCAGCTCAAATGCAGATTCAGCTCCACCTTGCTTGCGGCTACCTTGGAAAGTTTGCGGGAACCTGCCATAAATTTGGCCATCTCTGTACGCAAAGTCCCTTGAAGCGTCTGATCAATGACCTCTTCGGCATTGGCCTGCTGACGCGAGTCCCCTTCCCACCAGTCCAGATACACGGCCTGCATGGTTTGCCCATCTTTTAGAAGCGCCAATAATAGAAACACACGCCGTGTAATGGCTGTACGAATTTCACCGATCATCTTCTCTACTTCTGTATACTCTTCTACGCCAACAATGCAGGCACCATGCTCAGCGAACTGCGCATAGAGCGCAAGCTCCTGGAAGATATAGGCCTCCACCTTACGGCTATCTGGTTGCGGCAAATGCTTATTCATGCGTTGCAATGACTCTAGAATACGGTCACGCAAGGCGTAAGGTGCCTTCTCATAGCAAGCAAACAACATGTCCATCGATTGTTGTGTCCCGATACGTTCAAACACAGCAGGCAAATACAAGCTGATTTCCTGTTGCTCCAAGTAAGGTGCCAGCTGTGGCAGCACGTCATCTTCGTCGTATGCCGCGAGGGCGTCTATGGCGTAGCGCCGGGTTTTGCTATCTTTGAGCATGCCAATAATCGGTACAAGTAATGGAGGAACGTGCAGAATCGCTGCCGACTCCAAAGCCCGAATTCGAACCAACGGAGAATTATCCTGCAAAAGGGAGATGAGCGGCTTGTAGAAGTTTTTCACCCGGATTTGTCCGAATAACGCGGCCATGGCGATCCGTTCCTCTTCGTGCCCGCTCTCCATCATCTCTTTCAGCTTCCCAACCGCACGGAACATGCCTTCAATGCCATAATATTTGACTAGACCCGCAATCGTTGCTGCTTGAACTTCGACAGAATCGTCTTCCAAATGCACAGTAATCTCATCAACATAATCTTCTTCCGCATAAGCTGAGAGGGCAATAATCGCCTTGGCTTTAACTTGTACATGCGGAGAGGCGATCAGTTCCTGCAACACAGGTTCAAAACCTTCTGGCACCTTCATCTCCACATACGCCAATGCCTCTAAGCGAACTTCGGGTATGGGATGACGCAATAAACCGTCCAAATGCGGCGTAAGATCAAATGAACTTGTCTCCTTCAAAAGGCCAAACGCGTACAACGCTTGCCCCTTGTCCGCGCCATTCAACGCATCGATCAAGATTTGCCGAGTTACGGAATCCATGAGGTTAAGCTCGACCTTTTGCAGGTCGTCGCCACCTGTTTTGAGATTGGACAAGAGCGTCGTTAAGTATGCTTTCTTTACCTTAATGCCTGCAATAATCCCCACAACGAGCAAAACTAACACGATATAACTTAGCTTCTCAGGGGCTACGAATCGTGTAACGAGGAGAAGGCAGATGGCGGCAAGTCCTTTGGCACCATTACGAACAATTCCGTCCAAGAAGCCTTTCGCTTTATTCCGCCATTCGGGAGGAACGGGGAACATCACTAATTGACTCACGGAGGAGTAGATCGTGTCCCCAACGACTTTATCGCTTCCTTTGACTACAACGGCCATAGCAAGGATAGGCAATACGAGAATCCCAAGACTTCCCGCGAAGAGTGCAATTGGGAAAATTAATAGCGCTGTCATTACACCGAACCTTGTAATGACCCGACCTGACACGAACAATTGCACACAGAGGGCAATCAACCCCGAGAAGCCGTAGAAGCTTCCCATGAAGCCGGCTAGTGCTTCGTTTTGCAAGGTGCCACGCAGGATGACTTTGAATTGATAATCGATGAGGGTTAGCGACACAACGAGCGCAGCTGCCAAGATGGCGACATACTTGAGATGCGGTACGTTCGCAAAAAGTCCCCCTTTGGGCTGGACGGACGACTTCGATGAGGCTTTGCGTGCCTGCGCAGGCTTCGAATCCCCCTGATCTTTGGTCATGCCCAAGATGACAAACACAGCGACAAGGCCGAGTAATTGCAGCCCTGCGTACACATAGATTAAATTCGCCGTTCCAACGAGCGGAACTAGCACTTTCAGTCCGAAACCGCTCAGAATCCCGCCCGTAATCCCCCCGCTGCCTACGAGACCGATCATTTGCTTCGCTTTCCGTTGGTCCATGACCGATGTTGCGAACTGCCAGAAGCAGACGATCATTAGGAAGTTGAACACATCGTATCCGATATAGATGACAGGAAACACCCATCGCAATTCAAGCCCTACACCGAATCTAGAGATCAGCACGAAAGTGGAGATCAGTGGAATCATCAGCTTGAGGAGCGTTTCTAAGCGTACTTTGGGCGAGAACCGCTGGAACACGATACCTGCCGTAATCATGACGAGTGCCTGCGGCAAGTACATCAAGGATAAGTAGGAATTGTCGAACCGACTCAAGAAGAGCGTATCCGCCGCTGTTCGTCCGATGGTTGATGCTGAAACTACGAAGAATAAATAGGCAAATAACAGAAATACTTTTCTGTATTCCTTCTTATCCTCTGTTATTTTATCCAAAAAGGAACGATAGGTCTTACTAATCGAGCTACTCACGCGACACCTCATTCTTAAATTAAACGATCATCATTCTCATCTAAAATTGTATCAGAAGTCCTAGGAAAAAATAACTATATTTTCAACGAAAAACGCAGGAAAACACAAAAAAAGACAACATCCACGGATGTGTCTTCTTCTTTATGATAATTTTATATTCGAAAATTGTCGCCTCTCCAGCTGCGAACTGCTTTCTTAATCGCATCTGGCGTCATCCGCTCCGCTGCTGCCTTCTTACAAAGTGCAGGAAATTCTTCATCCGATGCAAAACGTAAAGCTGTAATTTGCCCGATCGTCAACTTCTTATCTAGCAACTCCTGTGTCAGCACGAAGTGCCGAAGGTTCTCTTCCGCTCGAATCGCCCGATCCTGCGCTTTGATAGGGTAGGAACGGATCAACAGAAAAATCACAACTACAATAATAGCAATGAGGACAAACATAACCGCTGGCAGTACCTGATTGTCAGCCTGTATAGCGCTAATCAGTTCCAAGATAGATAGAACCACTAAGCCAAGTGCCAACAATGAAAACAGATAGTGAAACAACGGATGCATACGTCGATGATTGACATAATTTTGAACCTTCATCTACTTATTTCCCCACAATCTCAGTAATCTCACTCTCTAATAAAAGGTAACGGTGCACACTTCGCATGATTGGTACTTTGGTTAAATTGTTCTTGTCCACATATTGCTTCATCTGATCTTTCGATAAACCTAAGATTTTGCCCGCTTCCATTACCGTGAGCACTGCTTCATTGCTAGTCGCGTTGAACGTTGTCTTCGCCTTTTGATTCCAGTCTTCAAATGATTGCATGTTTTCGCACCCTTCTCAATCCGATCCTTCAATTATAGCACGAAAACACCTGCATCACCCAATTACCTTCATCTGCCACTTAGGACTCCTCATCACTCATGAGCGCTAGCAGCGCTTTCGGTAACGCAAATTTCTGATTGCTGATCATGATTTGATTCAAGGCATCTTCGGCCATATCCGCCTGCTCTTCCTTAATCACACTGATTTCAGCGTGCAGCCGTTCCATCTGTGAATCGAGTGCCGCCGCTGAATTTGCTGCTTGCTTTAATTCTTCTAAGAGACGAGCAGGTACGGCTTGGTTGCCTTCATTAAATTTATAGAATATTTTATGCTCCAAACTCGCCCAACAGTCCATGGCAATCGTACGAATTTGTACTTCCATACAGACGCGCTCTTCGCGGTCAGACATATGTACAGGCACTTCAATGAGCAAATGTAAGCTTTGGTAGCCATTGGGCTTCGGATTTTTGATATAGTCTTTTTCGCTCAAAATATGAAGGTCGTTCTGATTCCTAAGCATCTTAGAAATGACGTAAATATCGGACACGAACGAGCATGTGATTCGCAGACCGGCAATGTCCTTCACGCTGCCCTTAATGCCTTCGAAAGAGAGCTCTCCGCCTTTTCTCATCAGCTTTTGGAAAATACCTTCCGGCGATTTCAACCGAGACTTCGTATGTTCAATCGGGTTATATTCGTGCAGCATCTCGAATTCTTGAACGAGAATATCAATTCTGGTTTCCATTTCATCCAGAGCAAACTTGTAGGTCATCATAAAGCGTGTAATTTCGTGCTTAAACTTCTTCAGATCATTCATTGAAAACTGATTCGTGATCATATTCATACGGAATTCCATCCTTTGGTCATGGTTATTTGGCCCATTCCTTGCTAGTTTAAATCATGGAGATCGCTCTACGCAAATGCAGCGATGAGAAAAGACACCGTTAAGGTGTCTTAAGTGTCCGTTATATGTATATTAGTTCATTTTATACGTATTGATTACATCTTGTAAATCTTGGGCTATGGAAGCGAGCATCTGAGAAGATGACGTTACTTCTTGGGAAGAAGCCAGTTGTTCTTCAGTAGCTCCAGCCACACTCTGCGACAGCTCCGAGGTAATCTTCGCTACATGCTCCATATTGGTGACAGTTGCGGCAACCTGTTGCGAACTTGCGGCCATCTGCTGCGCTGCCGCTGCTGTTTCTTGTATTTTGAAAGTGACCTCTTCCGCAGAACGAACAATCGCTTGGAAGCTTTGCTCCGTACGATCGACAGATTCGAGCCCTTTATGCACCTCAGCAAGTCCCGCATCCATCGCTTTGACCGCCTCTTGTGTATCCCTCTGGATGGAAGTGACCACACTTCGGATTGCGCCAACCGATTCCCCTGTTTGCGTAGCAAGCTTGCGAACCTCTTCTGCGACAACCGCGAAGCCTTTGCCCGCTTCACCCGCACGCGCAGCTTCAATCGCCGCATTCAGGGCCAAAAGATTCGTCTGGGTTGCGATCTCACCGATCATTTGCGAGACTTTCCCGATATTCTGCGAATGCTCCGCCAATTGTTGAATCGTTTGGTTCGCCTGCGTTACCGCACCGCTCAAGGCGTTCATGCTCATCGTCACATGGTGAACGTCGGCTTGCCCGTTTCGCGCCTGTTCCGATGCGTTGATCGATAGCGAGGACACGTCAGACGTCGTCTCCGCAATGCGCTGCACGCCTATAGCGATCTCATCCATGGCGCGGGCGCACTCTTGTGCGTTCAAGCGTTGTGCTTCCGCTTCCGTAGCAATCGTTTGAATATCCACAGCGACATGCTGGGAGGCTTCGCTGTTTTGCTCCGAGCTGGCATACAATTGCTCCGAGGAAGAAGCCACCGCGCTGGAGGATTCCTGCATACGGCCCATGACCTCGCGCATTTGACGCGTCATGCCGTTCACCGCTGTGACAAGGACGCCGATCTCGTCTTTATGATTGAAATGCAGTTCCGCAACCGTCAGATCCCCTTCGGCCAAACGATCCAGCACACGAGAGGCGGCAATAACGGGTCTGGTAATGTTCCGGACAATCACCCATGTAATGGCAACGGATATCAGTACGGCGAGAATCAGCAGACTAATCCCGCTTACGATACTGCTGCGATACGCCACTGCATTCTTTTCCACACTATCATCTGCGCCTTGCTGGTTGAAAGCAACCATTTTGCGACATATCGTTTGTACAAAATTATAGCTTTGTGTTAGCTCATCATAGAGCCTAATCAATTCAATCTGATCCGTTGCCTTACTGTACTTGAGATAGTTGCTTTGTAGATTACCCCATTGTTCTAGAATCATGTTGTAATTCTTCTCATCTTCTTCATTCGCTAAGGTCTTGCCGTAGCTCGCTATCGCCTTATCTCCCTTGCTCATCGTTGCTTGAATATCACGCGCTAACTCCAGCTTCACTGAAGCATCCATCTGATTGTGAACACCTACTAGGTCCTTCGCAATATGTTCCGTCAAGTAGCTGAATTCTTGTATGAGCTGCGTCCCGGCCATCCAGTTCTGAGCAATCTCCGTCATATCCTGCTTCATATTTTTCATCCTTACCATATCGGTAAGGCCCAAAATAGCCATAAACAGCAGCACAATTGCAAAAGAACCAATCAATTTTTGCTTCAATTTCATTTTGACTTGCGTATGTCTCATCCACTCTGCTAATCTAGTCTTCGCTTGCATCTAAATCCTCCGACATTTCAATTTATTGTAACTATCTCTCTAATCCCAAGCCTATCATATCGGCAAAATGTAAAGAGAATTCAATAGAAACTATTAACTCCGCATGAGTTCGGCTAACATTTATCTATCTCTGGTCACAAAATGTTCAAAGAGGCTGGGGGGATGGATGGCGGCGGCCAGAAGAGCGTGACGATGCGGAGCGGTGTGCGCGGGCAGGACGTTCAGAGCGGGAGTTGGCACAACGCTACGAGAGCAGATGGCGGGGAGCGACGATTAGGCTGCGGCGGCTGGGCGATCCAGACGTTTAACTGTAAAAAATACAGTTAATTTCACCGAAATTAACCGATCTGAAAGAATAACTGGATTTTCTACAGCTAAATTTGAGCAATTCACTTCAATTGGTGAATATGAGTGCTATTAACTACATATTTTCCATTTATTTTCTATTTGGAGCTAAAATCGCGTAAATTAGATGTATTTTTTACATCTATTGCACAATTCACCCCCTCTATCACACAAAAACTGCAACAATCCTATTCAACTAAATACCGCCTTCATCTTCCTATAATCACCATTCCCCCTTCCTACTCAGCTCCTCTCACCTTATCGCTCTCGGCACTCCCACGCCTCCCTCTTTCAAAACTCCATATCCGCGTCATCATACTCTCGCTTCCTAGACCACCACACTCCTGGCGCACACTTCTTCCGTTCCCTATCTACCTTTTTGTAAGAGAAGACAAGATACCTCTTCTTTTTTTACACGGTTGTACATAGAAGTAGAAAGAGAACCCTCGGAAGGATGTGCTTCCCCACTATGGCGATGCAGCACTTGCTATCTAATCAAACGGAGCTCTTCCTGCAATATGGACTAGCTATTTTCTGGACGGTCACCTATGTCCTCATCATTATTCAAGGTTTCAAAGATCGCGCCTGCGGTATGCCGTTGCCAGCTATTTGCGCAAATATTACTTGGGAGTTTCTGTTTGCGTTCGTGATGCCATTTCACCCGTTGCAAATGATAATTTCACTGGTCTGGTTTCTACTCGACTGCGTGATTCTGTTCCAAGGTGTCTACTTTGCCAAAAAGCAGTTCCCCCCACACCAGCTCCTGCCTGCCATCTTCTCATTACTTGTCATTTCGCTGCTGCTCCATGTCGGCATGGTTGTCGAGTTCCATGATCAAGAGGGGAAATACACAGCCTTTGGCATCAATCTGATGATGTCGATTTTGTTTATCAAGCTGCCTTTTACACAAGGACTCAAAGGCCAGAGCATCTACATCGCTTATTACAAAATGATTGGCACCTTGTGCGCATCTATACTCTGCTACTCGCTGTATCCGGATTCTTTTTTACTTATGATCCTGTGTGTATTAGTGACAGTGGCGGATATCGTTTATATTGGGATTGTTCAACGAGCTGTCTTGGCCGCTCGGCGGGTTTCCAGCTTAAATATGCACACATAGGTTTAAACTCAACCATTTTGAATAATAATAACTAACAACTTTAAAATACTTTAAATTTAGTTTAAATTAATTGAAAAACATAGCTCAAAGCATTAATATGGAGGTATGGGGTGATGTTAATGCCGATAACCTATGCGGAAAAAAACTTATTTAGCAAGAACGCACAAGAAATCGTAGTTGAGCTTCTCGATAATAGTTATGACAATAGTGTTCTACTGTTTAAAGTCCTAGCACACTCTGTCCAGAACAATGCTACTCTTGTGCAATCGTTAGATGAGTCCATATTTGAGAATACAGAAGTGTTTAAAGAACAATTTTCAAACTTATTACAGCATGCTCTGACACAGGCTTATAATCACAAACAGGTAGTGACAGAGCCGACTAAGGATTATAGCATAAAGGAACTTTCAAAATATTTCGGAGTTTCCGTTGTTTCCATACATAATTGGTTAGATCAAGGGCGATTCGAGGGAATTGAGCGTGCAGGTGACCACAAGCATAATCGTATTCCCGGTGATACCCTATACGTTACAACTACGGGGAATAAGCTCAGAGTCATTGATGTAATTAAAATGTGGGAACAGCAAGAGTTAGAACTAGAACGTGAACAACATCAGCATGAGGACAATTTAAGCTACTATACACGCCAAATCGCAATGTTTGAGCAAAAATATAATGGTGAATATGAAGCGACGCTCGGCACTCAAAATGAACTTACTCCGGAAGAAGAGACAGACGCTCAAGTATGGAAACACTTGCTAAGGAGGCAAACACTTGAGTTTAGAAATTCCAAAGAGTAACTTTATTTTTATTGAGAAAAACTTTGCAGACATTATTCAGGAAATTCGAAATGGTGCACAGGGGCTTGCAAGCGATGCTAGAACGATTCGTAAAACCATTGTTTTTCATGATTTTTCAAAAATGTACTGCATCGAATTTCTGGAGGAGACTAGAACTGAAATTGAATTATATTGGTATGATTGGTATGCAGAGAATCAACAACTAATAATGAAGTTCCATGCACACTATCATGCAGATGGGACTCCAGCTCACATTACCGTTCATGACCCATTTCATATCCAAAATGATACCTATCGAGGGCCTAATACCTATTTTCGTGAACTTACTCAGATTTTAGAGTTTATTCGACTAAGACAACATACTCTCAAGACTTAAGAAAAAGACACCTCACCGAGGTGTCTTTTCATTTACCATTAACTTCCCTACGCCAAAATCGGCAGCTTCACATGGCTCGGATACGCCTCCGAGTGATAGATCCTCTGCGTCACCACAATTGGCTGTGGATCCTCATACGGATTCAAGCCGGTGTTCGTGTTCGGGAACGCGATCATCTTACTGGAGGAGGTCACGGTAAAGCGCAAGCGATGCCCGACCGCGAAGGTATGTGCGATATTTTGCATGAAAATATCGTACTTCTCGATCTGATCTGGCGTCAGCAGCTCCGGTGCGTCCAAGCCGCCACGGTACTTCGCGCGCACGATGTAGTTCGACAGCTTGATGGAGTTCCCCTTCGGGTCCACATCACTCAAGGTCACAACCCAATCCGTGTCCACGCCGCTGCTTGATGCGTACAGCTCGCACGACAGCTCGCCTGCCACGGTCACAGCCTCCGCCAGCACCTCGCTCGTGTACACGAGGATATCGCTGCGCAGCTCATGCCGCCGCATGTTCTCCGGCTCGCGCTCCCCGCTGTCCGCGACTGGCTCCTCCGGATTATACACGTACGAATCCGACTCACTCCCCCCGTATGGCACGTCATCACGTACCACAGCCCCAGAGCCTAGCGTCAGCACGCCATCGCCAAGGCTGGAATTCGCTCGCCCGTCGCTGCCCAGAAACCACTTCGTCGCCTTCGCCTCGCTCGGCGTCCAGTCCTCGGACACGCGCCACTCGTTGGTGCCGACCACATAATAACGAGCCCGTGGCTCTTGGTCGATGCCATTGGCGATGCCTTTCAAAAACCGATCAAACCAGCGCAGCACATTCACATCGTAGTTATACACAACGGCATCGTTGCCGAAGCTGGTGCCGAGCAGATCACGCGCGCGATTCGGGCCGTGTTCCCAGGGTCCAAGCCAGATTTTGCGGTTCGGCACATCGTGCTTGGTGAGCATTCGCCATGTCTCCGACACGCCTGCACTGTCGCCATCATACCAACCGGAGATGACGAACATCGGCGCTTTCACTTGATCTCCACGCAAGCTGTACGTGCAATCACGCCAGAAATCATCATACTCCGGATGATCACTCCACATATCCCAAGGACCGGATGCCCTCCCGATCATCTGCTGCGGGATCTCGCGAATCGGCCGTGCATCGACAGCCTTCTCGGGGCTGACCGTTCGCCCCCCGAAAATATCAAAATCCGTCCTCGTCCCCACCGACTGCGCCAATGTCCAGCAGAGCAAAGGCCAGGAACACACGGTGCCGCCCTTGCGCACCGTATCCACGAACGGCGAACCGACGTTCACTTCGTTCACGACGGCCTTCAAGTTCGGGTGCCCGCTAGTCGAAGCAGCGGTAACCACATACCCTAAGTACGACGCGCCCCACATGCCGACGTTACCGTCGGACCAATCCTGCGCGACGATCCAATCGATCGTATCCGCACTATCGTCGCGCTCGTAGAAGAACGGCACGAGCTCCCCTTCCGAATCGGCGCGCCCGCGAACGTCCTGATTGACGACGGCGTAACCTTTGTTCGCCCACCGCATGAAGAACGTCTTCCGCAGATTGCGATCATAGCACGTGCGGATCAGAATCGTCGGCAGCTTCGCGCCTGGCGCTACGCCCTCAGGCAAATACACGTCCGTCGCCAAACGAACGCCATCGCGCATCGGGACCAAGTCCGTTCCGAGGTCATTGACTCCGTACCGTGGAGCTGAAAGTAACGCGTCTGCATATTCCACCAAGGGGGTCACAGCCTCATAACCCTCCACGACCAGCACTTCCATGCCATAGCGGTTCGGTGCCACGAATGCCACCACGCAGCCATCCACAGTCACGATATCTAGCGCGGTATCCTTACGCAGAGCCCATACCTGTGAAACAACCTCTCTACCCGCCACTTCGCCCGTGTATTGGATATGCTTCTGATACCGCTCACCATTTCCCAGCGTAACGGAGTCGCCCTGCCACACCGCTGCTGCATAGTGGGACTGATTCCCCTTAATTTTTTGCAAAGGAAGGATGTAGCCCGCCGTGTCAGACAGCACATTCTCCTGCAACTGCGTCCGCCGACGTGAATCGACCTTGGCATGCATAATCCCACTATCTGTAAAACGAATCATTCCTTCATACACGCCAGCCGCATACAGCTTGTACACCGTCGTCCCCGTATTCATCTCCGCCATCCTCCTATCCGCACACCGCTTCAAATACGCGCAGCCAGTTCTCGCCCATCATTTTACGGACATCCTCATCCGAGTAGCCCCTTGCCACCAAACCACGGGTAAAATTGATAAAATAGCTATATTTCTCAAGCCCCTTCACCGTTTCCGTCGAGGGTCCATCCCCTTTGGCGAACCCGATGCGAGGCGCAATGTGCTCTTTAAAATAAACCAAAGACCACGCCACATCACTCATCGGCCAGTCCGTGCCAATTCCGACATGGTCCACGCCGACCAGTCGGACGAGATAATCCATATGATCGAGCACATGCTCAATCGTCGTATCATTCGGATCCCCGTGGACGAACCACGGCATCGCAAAAACACCAATCACGCCGCCCGTTGCGGCGATGGCCTTGAATTCTTCATCGCTTTTGCAGCGCATATGCGGGTAGATGTTCTCCACACCGGTGTGCGAAGCAATCACTGGCGCCGTAGAAAGCCGGCACGCGTCTAGCGTCGTTTGTTTGCCGCAGTGGCTCGTATCGACGAGGATGCCCAGCTCATTCATTTTGCTAATAAAACGCATACCGAACTTGCTCACGCCGCCATTCGCCTCTTCCGCACAGCCGGAAGCAATATAATTCTGATTGTTATACGTCAACTGCAGCACTCTCAGCCCAAAATTGTACAGCGCCTCGAGCAGCTCTAGATTTTTGCCTAAACCATCGGTTTCTTGAGCCGTAACGATTCCTGCTTTGAGGCCGCTCGCCTTCGCCGCGCGAATCTGGTCTGCTGTCACTGCTTTCACAAGCCAGTCGTTGCTATCAAATTGACGCTGAATATCCCCCATGCTAATGAGAATCTTGTCTATACTCGATACGTCCAGCTGCCGATTACCTGCCGTGATGCCGGAGCGGTACCATTCGTCTTTGAACTCGGAGATCTCTCCGCGGGCCGCCATGTCGTGAATGATTTTGCTTGGCATCGCGCTGTATGTCCATGGATCTTCACGGTGAGGCTCGCACGCCTCCCTAATGCTCTCCGACACGGCATCCGGAATTGCCTTTGGGGACAACGGCCCTTGGAACAAAAGATCAATAATAATCGAGCTCTCATGCAGCTCTCGTGCGCGTTCTTCTTGCTCGGGTGTAAGGTTAAAGGGATATAGTCCCTCTGTCGCGTTCATCGTTGTTCACTCCTAGAAGTCAATGTGGGTTCCTTTGTGTGTGCGAATCGCTTCTTTGTAGATGTAATGCGCTGCTGCGAGGTCTTCGCAAGCAAGTCCTAATGATTTGAACAGCGTGATGGACGTGGCAGAGCGTCTTCCCTCTTTGGCACCTACCAACAGCTCACCTATTTCAGCTAAAATGTGATCTTTACTAATGGCTCCCTCCTGCAGAGGGATCAGGTAGTCACCCGCTTCGTTCACAGCGGACTCTGTGCGGTCCACGAACAGCTCAGCCCGGCGCACCAGCTCGGTGTCGAGCTCGCGGTCCTTGGCGCGGCAGGCGCCGACGGCGTTCACGTGCGCGCCTGCTTGGATCCAGGCCCCCTGCACGATCGGCGTCGTCGACGCCGTCACCGTGCAGATGATATCTGCATCCGCGACCGCCGCCTGCGCGGAGGAGGCACACGAGACGAGGACAGCCGGATACCGGCTTGCCGTCTCGGCCTTTAATTTCTCGGCATGGGCCGGGTTCGGCCCCCATACCTTGATCTGCGTGATCGGGCGCACGAGGAGCATCGCTTCGATGTGCGTGCGGGCTTGCTCGCCCGTGCCGATCACGGCAAGGGTCGCGGCCTCGGGCTTAGCCAGCAACTTCGTTGCTGCTGCGCTGACCGCTGCAGTGCGGATGGCGGTGATGCGGGTGCCATCCACAATCGCCTCCAATTGACCGTTGGTCGAATTGAACAATGAGACAAAGCCTTGATGCGAAGGGAAGCCTTTTCCATGATTACCGGGGAAAACGGTAATGACCTTGGCGCCAACCTTCTCATCTCTTTTCAAATACGTCGGCATTAGCCCCATCACATTGCCGCCATGCAGCGGAACAACGGAACGCAGTGCTTGTACAGCCTGTCCATTCACCAAATCAGCGAGGACCGCTTCCATGATCTCGATGCAAGCTTGCATCCCAAGCAGCTCCTGCACTTCAGTTGATTTGATTACTAGCATGGGAAATCACCTGCTTCTATGTAGTTCGTTTTATTATAGCAAAGTCGGGGGCCGCGGGGGAAACTTGTGGGGGCGGGTGGTGGGGCGGGTGGTGCTATTGGTGGTGATGCTGATCGTAGTGCTACAGGTGCTGTTTGTTGATGATGCTACTAATAGTGCTCCTTGATAGGGCTACTGGTGCAATTGCCACTCTTACTATCTTGCTACTCCTACTACTCTCATGACTCTAACTACGCTTACTGTCTTGCTACTTTTTTGCTACCTTTGTTACTTCTTACTGTCCTCCTACTCCTGCTGTCCTTTCCTAATCCTACTGTTCTCCTACTCCCGCTATCCTTTCTTACCCTTCCTGTCCTCCTACTCCTACAGTTCTCCTACTTTCGCTCTCCTTTGTTACCCTTACTGTTCTCCTACTCCCACTATCCTTTGTCACCCTTGCCACCTTGTTACTCACACCACTTTTGCTACCATCGTCGCTGTCCCCTACTCAATTAACTGGAAAAACTCCATCTATTTTCGAAGATTTCCTCCGAAATCTCGATTTAACTGGAAAATATGTAGTTAAAATTATTTATTCTCGTCCATTTTGACTAAATACAAGGAATTAACTGTATATTTTCCATCTATTGTGCGTTACAACGGAAAAAACTGAAATATAACTGTATAAAATCCATTTATTTGCCCCTGGAGGCCCCTGAAAGCTACCTTTTCCCCAAACCATAATCCCCCACGCAAAAAAGCACCCCAAAGGATGCTTTTCAATCCAATTATCTGTGCTAGCTGGCACTCACTTTGCGATATTTGAAGAAGCTGCCGATCCGCCACACGCAAATGTACAAATACGCCATGACCATCGTTAACACAGCGAATTCGGAGGGATCCAACCCTTTGAAATACTGAGATAATATCAATCGGACCGCAATGACGGCGATAATCACATACTTGAAGTTGGGGTTAGGTTTCGAATAAACCAATCCGTCCTCCCGCTTCTCGTATCCCGTATGGTAGAGCATGATACTGCCCAACGCCACGCCGAGCACACCTGCACACAACAACTCCCATATAGCCGGTATATGAAAAGGATGATCCGGTACATGCGTCAGTGAGTTAATACTAAGCCCAAACACAATGAGCAGCAGGAAAACGGGAATGAGCATGCCTCTTCCTTTATTCCGAATTGGCTTTGCTTTTCCTCGCGTTCTTAACCAAATAACTAAAATAATAACAACAGCACCGATGCCATAACCGATGAGCGTTTCAGCATTCATTTCGTAGTACTCCTTTCAATGACATGTTCTACAGAAATTATAAGGTTACTCCTCGGGTTTTACCTCCGTCTTAAGACCGACAACACTTCTGGATGGCAAAAAAGCACCCCGCAGGGGTGCTCATATAGACGGGATCTATGTAGCTTATCCAGATTACGATTGGAACATTTGCTTCACTAGCTCTTTATTGCGCTTTTTAAAAGCTTGATTATGCGAAGAAACCATCCCATAACTCTCGGCTGTAGGCTGAATGTACTGCTTTGCCTTGTTCACCGCATTTGCCGCGTCTTGGAAGGCTCCCGCGATCAGATGTACTTTGCCTGGATGATGAAGAATGTCCCCAGCTGCATAGAGCCCTGGCACAGAGGACTCACTGTTCGCATTACCCGCGATATAGTAGTTCTCCGCTCGCTCAATCTCGATTTCACTATTCTCCAGCAGGGTCGTGTCGCGATCATAACCATGGTTAATTACGACTTCATCCACGTGGAATGCGGTTACTTCACCGGTTTCATGATTCGTTAGCTCCACACGTTCAATGGACGCGTCCTCGCCAGAAGCAAACAGTTTGGTAATGGAGGTGTTTAAAAAGCATGCCACAGAGCTATTCTGGAGCTGCTTCACTTGGGCTTCGTGCCCTGTCAGCTGGTCTTTGCGATAGCTCAGAATCACCTGTTTCGCGAAAGGCTCCAGCTCATTCGCCCAATCCACTGCCGAGTTGCCGCCACCGGAAATGACGACCGTTTTGTTCTTGAAGCGCTCAAGCGACTTCACCGTATAGCTCAAATTCGAAACTTCGTAGCGCTCTGCGCCTTCGATTTCCAGCTTTTTCGGGTTAAGAATGCCGGAGCCGACAGCGACGATCACGGTTTTGGAGTAGTGCAGCTGACCTGATGTCGTGCGCAGGACGAAGATATCGTCTTCGTTTTTAGCCAAAGCTTCCACTTTCTCATTCAATACCACCTCAGGGCTGAACGTCAGTCCTTGCTCAACCAGCTGATTAATCAGCTTCGCGCCTGGGGTTGGGGTCACGCCGCCTACGTCCCAGATCATTTTTTCAGGATATACATGTATTTTGCCGCCGAGATGCGGTTGAAATTCAATGATTTTGGTCTTCATTTCCCGAAGTCCACTATAGAAAGCCGAGTACAGACCCGCTGGTCCTCCGCCAATAACTGTTACATCAAACAATTCGTTCTGCTCCATGCTCAACTCACTCCTTAAGTCACCAATTGCGATTGAGAATCATTATTAATGAATGATACTGCGTTTTGGCGATTTAATCAACTGAAAAAATGGTGAACAACAGCTGGAGCGTGGTTACTTCCCCCCTAAGATGAGAAAAACGCCCAGACACATAATGTGTCTAAGCGTTCCATCTTACACAGGGATCCGCACACGAAATGTGCTGCCTACCCCCTGCTGACTCTCGACATGGATCGTCCCTTGCGCCGCATCCACAAGGTTTTTGGCGATGGCTAGTCCAAGCCCATGACCGCCATCCTGCCGGGTGCGTGCCTTATCCTGCCGGTAAAACCGATCAAACACACGCGGAATCGCCTCCGGCGCAATCCCCATTCCGTTATCCCTCACCTCAAACGTGAGATAACGGGCTCCTTTTTCAACTTTATCCGCAAGCATGACATTCACATCTCCACCATCTAGCGTATATTTAATCGCATTATCGATGAGAATGACCAGCAATTGCGTCAATTTATCTCGGTCCCACTCCACGGTCAGTTCGCCAGGGACATGCAGCTT
Organism: Paenibacillus sp. J22FR83; assembly: GCF_059691955.1. Lineage (NCBI taxonomy): Bacteria > Bacillati > Bacillota > Bacilli > Caryophanales > Paenibacillaceae > Paenibacillus > Paenibacillus sp. J22FR83. The sequence goes on along the minus strand of NZ_JCAUAM010000008.1, from coordinate 21,467 downwards.
CAGTACCATCCCTTTGGCCTGCGCTGCGGGCAGCAGCTTCGCTATGACGCTTTCGGCAGCGGCTTTCACCTGAAAGCTGGAACGCTCCAGCACGAACTCGTCCGCATCCGACCGAGCCAGCTGCAACAGCTCGCTGGTCAGCCTCGTGATGGCGTTGACCTCATCTTTCATCCCTTTCAGCACGTTATTCGTGAAAGGATTACTTACGTCCGCGTCTAGCTGCAGCGCCTCGATCGAGGTGAGCATGACGCTGAGCGGCGTGCGCAGCTCATGCGAAGCATCGGCGACGAACTCACGTTGCCGCTCGTACGCCTTCGCAATCGGAATGATCGCTCGGCGGGCCATTCGATGACTGAACCATAGCGCGAGTACCAAGAAGAGCAGCGCCATGCTGAGCATCAGAATGAGCAATAAGCGAAAAAGCTGATGCTGGAAGGTAACCTCCTTCCCCACATACAAGGTGCCGATCAACTGTCCGTTCTTCTTGAGCTCCCGGTTGGTCACTAGAAACCGGGCATCCGCTCCATGCTGCGGCCGACCTTGGACATCCACGGAGGGTTGATCGAACGTCTGTAAGGTCGTTTGCTGCGTCCGCGCCCCCTTGAACTGCCCTTTTGCAATTAAAGCCATCATCTGTTCTCGCAATTCCGGCTGCGTCTCATCCCCTAACTGCACATTCCCTATATCGGAAATGAGGTAATAGAACGATTGATCCGTGCTAAGCGAGAAGGCATCCTCCACTGCGCGCGGTGGTTGACGCTTGGGATTCGTGTCTTCATCCACCCATTTCTGCAAAACCTGCAATTCACTATTCGTTAACTCGTTCAAATGGGACCGTTGGTCGCTCCAGATGAACACGTATAGCAAGGCATAAACAATCACGACGAATAACCCGAGAAAGATCATCAGCACGCCACTGTATTGCAGCGTAAGTTTATGGCGCGTCTGGTCAAATAAATTCCCTTCAGACAAGCGTTTGTTCAGCCAGCTCTTGTTACGCTTCAATTTTGTACCCTACGCCTCTCACGCTCTGAATGAGCTCCCGTGCATCGGAAGACTCTAGCTTCTTACGAATTAATTTGATGATGGCATCGATTGATTTCAAATTTACATCGGCATCCAAGCCCCATACTTTATCCAAAATAACCTCACGCGTAAGCGTCCGCCCCTTGTTCTGCAGCAGCAAGTCCAAAATCTGAAACTCACGCGGAGACAGCTGGATCTCTTGTCCACCCTGCCGAACCATCTGATTCGTTCGCTGCAATTCCAACTCTCCCATTCGCACAATGTCGTCTTGCAAAGGAACGAAGCTTCTGCGCATCAGCGCCCGTAAGCGGGCCAGCAGCTCGTCCATTTCAAAAGGCTTCACCAAGTAATCATCCGCTCCCGCGTCCAACCCTTCTACGCGATCTCGCAGGCCGTCCTTGGCTGTCAGCATCAGAATAGCTCCCCGATATCCGGCCTGGCGCAGCCTGGCACACGTGTCACGACCATCGCCATCAGGCATCATCCAATCAAGAATGACCACATCATAACTAGAGGCTGCGGCATAGTCGAAGGCATCATTTCCCGTCTGCACCCAATCGACGCTGCAGCCGGTCTTTTTTTTCAACATATACGTTGTTAGCTCTCCTAATTTCACGTCATCTTCCGCTAATAACAGCTTCATCTATCCGCCACCTTCACTCGTTCCCTCTATTACTTTTTAGTATAATCTATCGCCTTCAGGCTTTCACCGTAATTTCACCAAGTGGGGGTAAGATAGGTCACATGGAACATCAAATCTACGAAAACGAAGGGAAGATCCCCATGAAAATCAAAATGAAAATTATCCTAGCAAGCGCATTATCCGTTGTATTAGCAGGCAGTGGCGTTATTGCATTAAGCACAAGCAGCAGCCAAGTATTCGCTGCAACCGACGCGCCGTCCCCAACATCTGTACCGAAGGAAAAGCCGGCCAAACCGAAGCCAAGGGCAGGCGGTCAAGGAGGGCAAGGCGGCTCGGCTCCTGGTTCCAACCACGACGGTATCGATTGCCCTGAACAAGGTCAACCGCCAAGGTCACCTGCCAGCTCGCCCGCTGCTAATGGCGAAACAAGCAGCGAAGTTACGAATCCTTCCACCTACTCCGTTGTGATTACAGGAGGTCTCAACACAGATCCTCGGGACAAAGGACGGCCCGTTGTACTGATTGCCGCCGCTCTCGGTGTCCCTACCGAAGTGTTTCGGGAAGCTTTTAGCGGTGTGACGCCATCTGGTTTAGACAGCCAACCGAGTCATGAGCTCGCGCAACGGAACAAAGCCGCTTTAATGAAGGTACTTGCGCCTTACGGCATCACCAACGAGCGTCTGGATGAGGTATCTAATTTCTACCGTTACAACGGGAATCGAACAGCAACTTGGCAAAAGACCCCCGCAACCGCAACAGCCATCGTCACCGATGGCGTAGTGACTGGTGTTACGATTACGAACCCGGGAGCTGGCTATTCCTCCACGCCGACAGTTACCATCACGGGTCCTACTGGCACTGTAACCGCTAAAGCGGTAGTGACGAATACGCAAGATTTTAAGACGAATGGCAGCATCTCCTCGATTACCCTCGATTAATTAAAAAGGAGCTTGTCACAGATCATCTGTGGCGAGCTCCTTTTCCCGTTAATATTTGGAACAACTGGAACCATTCGATTCTCATGCCTGCCTTGTTTCCAATCGGAGAATGGTAGTATCATAGGGAGATACTTAAATTAACCAGAGGTAAATTAAATCATGAAGATGAAAGATTGGGACATTAATCTTAAAATCCGCCTCGGCGGAGAAACCGCTTTTAACGTAATTTTTTGGGCATTCTTTCCGTTCTTATCCATCTACTTCGCCAATTCGTTCGGTAAAGGCTGGACAGGCCTTCTTCTTGTCTTGTCGCAGGCGCTTTCTGTGTTCGGCAATCTACTCGGCGGTTACAGCGCAGATCGGTTCGGGCGCAAAAGAATGATGGTGATCGCCGCTTTGGGACAAGCGGTCGGTTATGGCATCTTCGCACTAGCCGCTTCTCCATGGCTGGCCCTGCCTGTTATGAGCTTCATCGGCTTCAGCTTCGCTAGCTTTTGCGGATCGTTGTATTGGCCAGCCAGCCAAGCTATGGTGGCGGATGTCGTGGATGAGGAGCATCGTTCGAGCGTGTTCGCTATCTTTTATACAACCGCTAACATGGCCGTCGTGGTAGGACCTTTACTCGGTTCACTCCTCTACAAGGACAATCCGTATCTCGTGCTGGCCGCGGCGGCTGTGGTTTGTGTGCTACTCGCGCTCATGATGTCACGACGCTTACACGAAACATTGCCGAAGCAGCTCGCGGATCGCCATCGTGCGCAGGGGGACGCCCCTTGGTACCATGCCATCGCCGTACAGCTGCGCGACTACAAAGTCATCGCCACCGACCGTGTCTTCCTGCTGTTCGTCATCGCTGGCGTGCTGCTATCCCAGACCTTCATGCAGTTGGATTTGCTTTTTCCCGTCTTCTTGGAAGAAACAATGCCACTCACGACGATCTTCTCCCACAATGACTGGAATCTCCAGCTCACGGGAAAGCAACTGTTCGGCTTAATCGTCTCTGAGAACGGTCTATTCGTCGCCATATTCACGGTCATCGTGACCAAATGGATGCTGATGTATCGCGATCGCTACGTGTTCATCGGCGGCTCGCTTTTCTATGCGCTGGGCATGGTATTGTTCTGCCAGATGTCTACCTTTTGGGGACTCACCATCGCGATAGCCGTCTTCACGCTTGCCGAGCTCATGTCCGCAGGCCCCCAGCAAGCCTTCGTATCCCGATTGGCGCCGGATCATATTCGCGGCCAGTATTTTGCCGCTTCTAGCCTTCGCTATACGCTCGGGCGTACTATAGCTCCGCTATCTATCCCGATCAGCTCGTGGATCGGCTTTACTTGGACGTTCATCTTGTTGGCCGCGCTGGCTGTATTGTCAGCAGCTATCTACAACATGATGTTTAATCAGTATGACAAGCAAACTGCTGTGCAGTAGTAGGCTTGGAAGTTGGAAAAAGCACCCGTGAGGGTGCTTTTTCTTCAACATGTGCATGTTTATAGATGGCTGCGACGGCGCTAGGAACTGCGCATTAGGTCTTCTTTAACAAATAGCTGGAAGATATGTAGTTAATTCCAATGTTTTCCTATATAAATTAACTTTAACTGGAAAACATACCGTTATTTTCGCTCCAATCTCACTTTTCCCGCGGAATCGATAAATTTAAATGGAGAAAATCCATCTATTCCTCTCAAATTGCAAAAAAAGCGGAAAATAGATGGAGAAAATCCATCTAAACCATGTGGCATGGAGGAGGAGTGCGCCTCTGCACATCCCGCAATCATTTACGCTCGCAAGCTACGCCATCTCCGTCTCCGTCCAGCTTTGCACTGTAGCCAGGCTCACCTCGCTTGATATTATACGCGCCCGCTGCGTTGGCCTCCTTGCAGGAGTTGTATATCACCGAAGGTTTGAATGTCGAAGTTGTTGTCGTCGGCTTCGGCGATGACGTTGCGCCACCCTTCACTACACTCTCATGATACCCATCCTCTTGCGCATAATTTTCTACGCTCCAGATGTTCACACCTTTCTGTTGGGCTACCTTCTGAATCGCCCTGAACTGATCCACATATTTCACGTTCGGTGGATAAATATAAGCAACTCTGGCATACCCATTCTCAAGCAGGAGCTCGTTGAACATCTGATCTCCAATATAGAGATAGCATAATAAACGGCCATACTTATCCCGCTCCGACACATCCAATTCCAGTTGGACGTCTTTGCCCGTGAGCATCGTTTTGGCATAGTTGGACGCATCCAGCGCAAAAGGCTGAACCGGCTTCTCCGGGTCTACGCTCTCTGGCGTGTCCACGAGGAGGAGACGGATCGTCTCTTCTTTGACTTGGCCGCCATCAGCAAAAGATACTTTCATCGTGTCGCCATCAACGACGCGGACTACCTTAGCAGGAATGCGCTTGCCGTTCTCCTTCGTCGATGACGCTGATCCTGCAGTAGCTGAGGCTGTAGCCTTGCTGCCTGCTGTAGCAACAGGACTGCTCTCTCCCTCGGAAGTGCAAGCCGTTGCCAGCAACATAAGTAGGCTGAGTCCGGCAGCCATGATCATTCTTTTTGCGTTTATCATGTATGAAATCCTCCAATGATGACTGTTTCTATCTGTCTATGAAAGTATAGCAGACTTCTGACCAAGATGAATTCCCAAGCATGAAAAAAGACGGCTCGCACCGTCTTAAATTGCAACTCGATTTTGCCCAATAGTCCGAAATCACCGAAATAAACGCAGCGGCGGCGTCATCCAGCCTTCATTAGTCCGATTTTGCCTAACTAATTCACCTCAAACAGCCCGCACATGAGAAAAACAGCCATTTAGATCGGTAAAATCGGACTATTCCGACTTTTCCGAAGAGAATCCTCATTTTAATTCGGATGAATCGAACTAACACGCATGCTAGCCCAATCCACTGCGGCATTCCACCCTATCAACGCGTAATCACTTGGCCATCCCACTTCACAATAACCAGCCGATTCTTGCTTATCTTTTTGCCCGCCGCAGTAGCCTTGGCATTGGTTGGAGGCGCAGGTAAGCAGCTATCACTCGGGCAATCGCCATTTGATCTTCAAAAACTAACACTTTTTTCAAGAGATTCTCTCCTCATTGGCCAAAATCAAGCTTTCAGCTACTCCTTAATTCCACGTGAAGTAGGCGTATTCCTCGTTATATGTCGAAGGATGTCGCGACTGAGCCTTCTCGTAGGCGTATTCTACATGAAGAAGATGTCAGGAAGATGTCAAAGCCTGTCGTTTGTAGCGCCATGGGAAGGGACACGTAGGATACGTATTTTGCATTAGCTGGAAAATGTACAGTTATTTATGGTGAACTCCCTTGATATCTCGATATAGATGGAAAATATGTAGTTAAAATCACCTTTTTCGTTGAAATTAGCTTAACTGTATGAAATTAACTGTAACTTTTACATCTAATGTGCATTAGTTCGGAAAATCCCGGGATATAACTGTATAAAATCTATTTAATTGCCTCAGGCACACCGTTAATGCACATTGGCCACATCTGCTCACTTGTTATAACAATTCTAGCCTTTATTCTGAAAATGGATCATACTCCTTGAACTTTATGATTAATTCATCTTCAGCATCAGCGTATTCGAATCCAAAGACAGCAAAAAGCACCCTTCCGGGTGCTTTTTACTTCTACCTACGGTGCTCCGCTTCGAAACGAAAGCGCCAAATCCAGCACATGCTCCGTTTCATCATAGGAGCCAATATCCATCTTCTGATTCCCATCGAAATCAGCCAGAATAGATCGTCGCTCCTTGCCTTGTGCCCAAGGGCCAAATTCGTTATCCAGTGGCTGGAAATGGTTATCCCCCTCGTTCTGGAATACGCGCCAAATGCCCGTCTCGGCGGTATAGGCAATCAGATCGCTTCGCCCGTCACCATTCGTATCGCCGACAAGCAGTTGGTCGCTATTCCCAAAGGAAACACCGCCTGCCGTCTCGGGATCAGCGAACATTCCTTGCCCTTGATGATACATTATGGATACACGTCTATCCTTACGGGAGACACACAGGATATCATCGTCAGCGTCATCAGTATCCTTCATCTGGGCTGTGAAAATCTCGCCATCCTCGGGCACCTTCGCAGTTAACTCTGTATAGGTCAAAGGCTGATTCTGCAAGTTAACTTGCACGAGCCCCTTATCTCCTCTGGCAATCAAGCCCATACCCTGACTAGAGCGGAGCGCGCGAACAGAGGAGAGTCCAAGCGGTAGAGCACCGATTGCGCGAACTGGGAGGAACTGTCGCTTGTCTGCTATGCCGACCCGCACATTCCCTGTTTCTGTATTATAGGCAAGCAAATCTTGCTTGCCATCGCCATTCACATCGACAAGTAGGAGTGACTCACTAGGTGTGAACGTTTCTCTTAACCATACTTGTGAAGCTTCCTGCTGCCGATTTCTCGGCATCTCATAATTCCCCGGAATAACCAGAATGCGATGCATCTGGCGCACAACAACATCATCATGCCCACGGCCTGTCACGTCACCAAGCATAACATTTTGCAGCTTCGTTCTAGGTGGCAGCAACACACGATGCGCTGGGGTAAACGGGACGATGTCATGTAAGGACATCCAGCGATAATCTAGCTTTTTGAAACCAGTAATCAATTTATGCAGGTAGGAGCCTGTATCTCCTTCTTTATATTGATAGACAGGCAGTCCATCCTTCTCTTCTGGATTTCCGTCTGCTGCCATAACCGGTTCCAGGTGTGAGAATTCCAAGAAAGGATGGAAGTAAAATGAGGCAAGACCATCATCCTTCGCTGCTTTCTCCAACATCTGATCTACTGATTTGGCATCGCTTATATAGCGATAGGGTGCCGGAATATAGACAGAGCCCAAACTATCTTGCCCGTAAGTATTGACCGTGTCATAGGTGTTCATATCATCACGAGCGTTCTTGGCATAGAGATCGGGTTGATACATAAGGCCGACGAAGGAGCGGAACACAGCCTGTTGCTCATGGGTATCTTTATAGTGGGGAGACTCCCAGAATGCGGGATGTAAACCGGCCCCAGCGAAGGCGGCCAAGCTCTCTTTCATCCGTTCTGCCGCGTAGGAAAGCTCCTGCGTTTCCGGTGCATCTTTAATGTTAAATTCGGAGCCGATGCCTGAATTTTGCTCGCCATCTGAGCGAAACGTCTCGCCATACTGGTGACGATACCCATGCATGCCTAGTACGCCGCCCTGATGCTCCGCTTGTTGAAGAAGTTTAATGAATGCGCTTACCACTTCGTCTGGATTCGGATCGTCGATCCCCTTTTCCTTCCAGACGCCGTCATCTTGCAAGCTCATCCTTCTGGGAATCACAGCAACATGAAAAGGCACATGCTCAGACTCGATGTAGGTCATCACAGCCCGCAACTTCCCTAGGCCTTCAAGTGTGTTATAGTCACCGCCAAGTCCGACATCCTCCAGCCGGATCATGACATGGCGTTTCCCCGCATTCGGAGCGTCGTTCAACTCTGTATTCTTAGGGATATACACGGCAAGCCCAATAGCTGCAAGAATCCCGCCGACAATCCCTATTCCAATTTGCTGCCATAATTTACGTTTCACGCTAACCTGCTCCCCCAATATGTAAAACGTAGATTATACCTAAGATTTCGACATTTTTCTCCTAAATTATATATGAATCTATGGTTTCTTACTATAAGAGTTTGAACAGAGGTCAAAATAAAATATGGCATGGTTTAAATTAAATGACAACGCTTCCATTCGCCGAATTTGGACAACTTTCACATGACATTCCACAATAAGAATCTGCCATAACGTTATTCGCTCCACATCCATGGTCTACAGAATAATAGAGCTATGGAATAGCGCTATTCTAATGAAATCAGCATAACAAAGCCAAAAACAACGAAATAACGTTATATAACAACGCTATTCTTCCCAAATTCTCTGCCCAACGAGCAAATAAGATGTTTTCATAACGCTAGTTTTTGCCACGAACCACACCATCCGGAAATCTAAGGACCCTCGCAGCTCCCCATGAGGAGCTACGCTCCACTTGTTTCATTTATATGGAGTTGGGTAAGAATAATAGTACATACAATCTCTTTACTTTCAGCTAATACTGCAATGACATATACAACGTATGATGAAGATATCTTAGTGTAATGGAGGCCTCCGACTATGACAGCCAAAATAAGTTTCGTATTGTTCTGTATATTGTCCCTTTCGGTTTTAGGTGTTGCTGCCAAAGATAGTCCAGCAGAGACGGTCACAGACATTCGTACAAACAAACACATGGTTGGTCCATATTCTCCAGCCGTTTATGACTCCACGGAACAATTCGAGTATGAATTCGAATGGCAGAATGGGAAAATTATCGCAAACCCACAGTAAGAGAACTTACCTACATAAACGTTAACTTGATTAGTGAACCCATATAAACCCCCGACTCTTCGTCGGGAGTTCTACTAATTGAACTTGATTTTATCCAACTCATCGATAAAGGCAGCTCTCTTGGGATAAGCTAACCGCAACTGGCTGACTACCTTCTCTGCACGATCGCCACCAACGGCTTTGATCATGTGACGGACGAGTTGACACACCTTCTGATACTGCTTTCGTTTCGTCGAATCATCCGCTTCCCTCATAATGTATGCCACAAACAAATTATGCACTTCTTCCCCATATTCACCAACTAAATACGAGTAATATTCCGTGATGTAGTCGTTATACTTTTGAACATAATGAAGCAGTCTCTGTGTCTCCTTCTCTTGCGTAAGCAAACGTCGATATAAGGACTCGGTTTGCCAACCTGATTTACGCTCAAGTTCGTTCAAAATTCGCTCTCTTTCCTCCTGCCATTCATCCTTGTTAACTAACTCCTGTAAGATGACATAGAAGGCATATTCGCCTTGTGATACGAATTCTTTGGCAAGCACGATTTGTTTATCAAGCTGCTGCGTTGCTTTGTAAATGTCGAATCGAATCTTCTTCCACCTATCAACAAGACCGCTGCCTGCATCCTTACGTTCGCCTTCCTCGACTAACTCCAGCGCATTATCCCATTGTTTCTGTTGCATAGCCTTATCTAAGGCCATTTTGCGGAAATCGGAGAAATCGAGGTTAGCATGCAAGAAAGTTGATGCCTCTTCTGGACTATCCAACTTCTCAATCACCTGATACTGTAGCAAAGCCACTTGCTCAGCAATATACGAGCTATTATCAGTACTAACTAATTTAGCTAGTTGCTGTTCCCACTGGGCCCTCTCTTTATCGTTCGTGATGAGACACAGGGCACTTTCCATGAGTGACAATTGCCACTCGCTCCACCCCTCGAGGTTGCGATGTGTGGATTCCTTCAAAAGCATCTGAAAAATGTCTGTTCTATCCCTGCTAGTCATGTTTTCGAGATCACTGTTCACTCCATCAAGGAATCCTAGACTCTGCTTAATCATATCGCCTACGATGCCGTCCGAATCATCACTGGATTGAAGTAGATCCCCCATCTCATGCAGAACGCAAAAGTTGATTTGAACGGCAGGCAAATGCTGCCCTCTTTTCAATACGTCTTCAGCTGTAGCCATGACCATTTCTGCGCCAACAACTGCCTTTGAAACGCTGCGATAAGCTACAAAACCACGTCGGTCGGCGTTTTGTTTGATATGGGATCGGATCATTTTTTTATAGGATGCCAATGCTTCACTGCTGCTAGCATCTTGGAATTTAAGCATAAGCAATTGCTCGACTTCCTTAATCTCCTCTGAAAAGTGCACAAGCAACGTAACCAATTCTTCTTTACTAAGCTTAGACAACTGATCAGCCAAGCTTACTTTGTTATTCTCGCTATTCTTCACCTTCATCGCCAATCACAGCCTTCTTTTATAAAAATTAAGCACCATCGCTTCCGCGGCTTTCACTCGCTACTCTTTTTACTCATCGTCCCGTACTTCTTCCCCCACTCCCCCATGCTCTCGAGGATCGGTATGAAGCTTCGTCCTGCTTCTGTCAGTGAGTATTCCACCTTGGGAGGGACCTCTTGATAGACTTTCCGATGAACCATAGCATCCTTCTCTAACTCTCTCAACTGCGAAGTCAGTATGCCCTTAGACACGCCTGGCACCAATCGCTGCAGCTCACCGAATCTCCTGGTTTCCCTTAAATGCCATAGAATAAGGATTTTCCACTTTCCTGCAATGACATTTTGGGTATCCGTAACAGGGCAGACTTCGATTTGTTCCTCCGGAATTTCCCCCTGAAATGTTGTCCGCGACATACCGCAATCCCGCTCCTTCCTTAATGGTTCTATTTTTATGACTAGGTTATATAATAATGACTACTTACATTTTTCGAGATACTATCATAATATAGAACTATAGCGAAATAGCCAATAACATTTTTTTATAAATAGGAGGACATCATTATGTCAAAAATCATCGTCACCGCCGCAACAGGAGAATTAGGAAAATTGGTCGTTCAGCACTTACTGAACAAAGTTCCAGCAAGCGAGATCGCCGTTAGTGTTCGCAATGTCGAGAAAGCCGCTGAATTTGCAGATTTAGGCATCGAAGTTCGGTATGGCGATTGGGATGTTCCCGATTCATTGGAACAAGCTTATGCGGGTGCGTCCAAGCTTCTGCTGATTTCTTCCCCACAAGATGAATCGATCAGCCGTGTTCGCAAACATGTTACTGCGATTGAAGCCGCTAAGAAGGCAGGCGTTCCCCATATTATCTACACGAGCTTCGCCTTTGCGGATGTAGATGCTTTCGCCCCTCTGGCTAACGTACATCTAGCAACCGAATTCGCGCTGAAGGCATCCGGCATTCCAACTACGATCCTGCGCAATACGTGGTATCAGGAGCTTTATGTTAATCCTAGCTTGCAAGCTTACATCGATCACGGCAGCATCATAAATTCCGCAGGTACAGGGAAAATTAATACAGTGACACGTGATGATTTGGCGTTAGCTACTGCAACTGTTCTTGCCGAAGATGGTCATCAAGGACAAGTCTACGAACTAGCATCATCGGAGTCATGGAGCTTCGCGGAATTAGCAGACATTTTAACTCACGTATCCGGCAAAAAAGTAACTCACCAATCCGTCTCTGATGCTGAGTCCTTCCAAGGCATGGTTCAGGCTGGGCTGCCAGAAGGTCTCGTTCAATTCCTAGTTGCCATTGATGGGAAGATGGCTGCTGGTACAGAAGGACACACGTCCCCAGACCTGGAGAAGCTCATTGGGAAGAAACCGACTTCCATTCAAGAAAGTATTGCGCTATTATTCAATAAATAATCTATTTTATCCAATATCGAGGTGAGCCTTATGCAAGTTGAAATATGGTCGGACTTTGCTTGTCCGTTCTGTTATATTGGCAAACGCCGCTTTGAGCAAGCTCTAGCGGGCTTTGCACACCGCGATCAGGTTCAAGTGATCTATCGCAGCTTCGAGCTAGACCGTCATGCACCCACCAGCGTCCCGCATGACGTCTATGACATGCTCTCTTCCCGTTACGGCATGAGCCGTCAGGAAGCGATCGCCATGAATGATCAAATGCGTCAGCAAGCTGCAGCTGATGGACTTGACTTTCAGTTCGATAGTCTCGTGCTGACGAACACCTTCGATGCTCATCGGTTGCGGTTATTTGCTGAGCAACATGGCCAAGGTGCCGCGATCTCCGAGTTGTTGTTCCGAGCCTATTTCACCGAATCCCGCAACCTCAGCGACCACAATATTCTTGCCGACATCGCTGCAGCCGTAGGAATCGATCGCAACGAGGCGTTATCCGTTCTCGCAAGTGATCAGTTCGCCCAGTCGGTGCGAAATGAAGAAGAGAATGGCAGCCGCATGGGAATCCGCGGCGTACCGTATTATGTTATTAACAGCAAACACGCGATCTCCGGGGCACAATCAAGCGGTGTTTTCTTGAATGCCTTGCAGCAGCTCTGGGATGCAGCACCACCGGCTGTGGCCACAGAAGCAGCCAGCGACGAAGCCTGCGCGGATGGAACCTGTGCGGTCCCGAACAAACCGTAAGCTCAGTCAGTCGGAGTTAACGAGGCTATCTCAAAAAGTCGAAATTGACTTTTGGGATAGCCTCTTCTTGTTGTGTTTCTTCATTACGTTCCCCGCCCCAACATAAAAAAGAGCTTGTCACTCTACTTGCAAGTGATGAGCTCTTTCTGATGGATGAGCAGCTATGATATTTGTATTTTTCCTATCTGACTTCAACGAATACATATCGAGATCCGCTGTATGCAGCAAATCGTCCAGTGTTCGTGCCTCGTCAGGATATACAGCCGTTCCGATGGATACGGATATGTCCAAATTGAAATCGCGCGATGCCTGCTTAAGTTCGTTCTGAATATGACTGATCAATACTTCTTTCTTAGATGCATCCGTCGATGTCGATAGAATTAGGAATTCATCCCCTGCCCACCGCGCGGCTAGATCTTTTTTATGCAAATTGAGTAGTAAAACATTCGCGATACGCTGCAATACTTCATCACCAATCTTGTGCCCGCGAGAGTCGTTAATTAATTTGAAATCATCTACATCAATGAAATATAAAACCAACTGCCCTTGTCTGCGCTCCACCGAAGTAATGAGTTTGGGGAAGGCTTCAAGAATGAATCTTCTGTTATACAATGTTGTGAGGTTATCTTTCTCCGAGAGAAATTTCAAACGATCATACTGCGTGCCTAGCACCCAACTTGCAAATAAAATGAAGATGCCAACGACAGGAAACTGAAGAGTGGGAAAATTGTAATAAATGGTTCCATAGGTTCTTATAGCTACAATCGTGACTATAACGACCGAAATTATAACGATTCGTCCCGAATAATTCATCCCACATCACCATCATTCATTTATATCTATCTAGGTCTATAGTGACACACTTGTTCCATACATTTCAAGAAATATTTGGTCTATGCTGTCGAATCCACTCGAAAACGGACAGATGTAAAAATTCGAAAGAAATCCCTTCACTAATATGGTAAAGTAGTGGTATTCGACATTATTTTTGAGCATTCCCAATACTTCTAACAGTCAGATGAGGTTCGAAATGGATCTACTTTTAGATATGAAAACGATCTTGTTGACATTGGTTATCGGCCATCTATTTACAGCCGTGTTCATCATCGCCTACTGGCGACAACATAAGAACGAGAGTACAATCAGATACTTTTTCTTTGCAAAATGCTTACAAGCCACTGCGTGGATGATCTTAATTCTCCGTGGCGGCCTATCGGATCCACTTACCGTGTCTCTTGTGAACTCGTCACTCTTTATCGGTTATGCCCTTGAAACAGTTTCCGTGCTGAAAATCCAGAATATCCTGAGCAAGTTTACGCGTAATCTGTATATTGCTTTGACCATTTTCAACATAACTGGCTTCCACCTCATCCTGCTTTTCGACAACGTAGAGAAACTCAGAATTTCCTTCGTTTCCATCGGTATAGCCGCGAGCCTTCTCATACCGGCGTACAAAATGATTCAAATACGAGCCGCATCCACGGTGACTCATGTCCTAAGCTATCTGTATCTGACGATCGTCGTATTTCTTCTCATTCGTCTCGTTAGCGCCGCATTCTTCGATACATTAATCAGCTTTTATCATCTCAACGGGAATCAAAGCATGGTACTGCTAGGCCAATATTTCGTCATGATTGCGGGAAATACGGGATTCATTCTCTTGATGAAAGAACAAACCGACCGCGCCCTCCTTCGGATGGCCAATTATGACGATTTAACCGGCACACTGAACCGCAGGACGTTCATCACACGCACCAATCAGCACATTGCCGCTTACGCGAAAATGAAGAAACCCATCACACTGCTGCTGTTTGATATTGATAATTTCAAATCCATTAATGATACATTCGGTCATGATACTGGCGATCAAGTGCTTGTCGATCTCACGTCTCGAATGAAAGAGCAGCTCGGCGCTGACGATCTTTTCGCCAGATACGGCGGCGACGAATTCGCCATTATCCTACCCGGCATGGATGAACAGGATTCTTCCCTGTACGCTGAGAAACTTAGACAGGCCGCAGAAGGCGCGTATGTTCCTGACTTACAGCTCTCCTACACGATCAGTTTAGGCGTTCTCACGTTCGCTCCGGACGAACGAACACACTTCGAGGAGTTGTACTCGACTTGTGACAAAGCCCTCTACCAGGCCAAGAGGAACGGTCGAAACAGCGTGTATCGCGGCTCTGTCGATAAACGAGTATAAGATGTGTGGATGGCTGTCGCTATGATGCGGCAGCCTCTTTGCTTTGCCTTATGCGCATCGACTGCCTGACCACGGTTTGTGACAAACTATCAAACAATCCCCATTTTGAACGTATCGACGACAATTTTCTTGATACTTTTCAGCCGATTCTTGTTAATTTAGTGCTAAGTCGCAAATAACCTTGGCAGAGAGTAGGTAGGTAAGATGATTTCACTCAATGATAAGCCCATGTATCTTGCACATTTCGCAAAGTTAATTGGAATGGATGAACATCGGCTATTCCGTATATGTAAGGGGATCGAGGAGAACGGATATCAATTAAATCGAAACGAGCATGGACATATCGATCTAACGGAGAAAGATATTACGGTTGTACTGAGTTTTTGTCTATAACAAACATGTTGCGCCACACATTTATAATAACTGGAAAATGTACAGCTATTTACGCGATTTTTCCTCGAAAATTCGTTTTAACTGTAAAACCTACAGTTAAATCTGCCGCTTTTGGCCAAATTGATTAAATTGTATAAGATTAACTGTAGGTTTTACATCTAATGCGTCCTTGACCGGAATTTCTCAACATATAACTGCATAAAATCCATCTATTTGCCTCGATGATGAAAAAAAAGACCTCTTAGCCATATCATTGGCAAGTGAGGTCTATTTCTTTGTAATCCCTAGCGATTACTTGGTATGCGTAAGCTCGATCATCTTACCTTGTGATTCCTTGAGTATGCGTACCAGGGACTGCACCTTATCAAACTCATGATCGCCAGGCCCATAGTTGTCCATGAACATTTTCTTCAACAAATCCCCGTAAAAAGTCACTCTCTGCTCAATCATATCATGCTCGATCTGAATAATTTCCTCAATAGAATGATTGCCAATGAATTCTTCTGTTTCATCAATAGGAGGTGCGTCCTGTCTACCCCCTCTGCGTTCCGCAGGGTTCAATCGCTCAGGCTCGCTCGATGATTCCAACTCAATCGACGTTCGTATGCTCGATAAGGCAATGTTTTCTTTGGCCAGCATGATTTGAAAATATTTATTTTTGAACAAATCAATCATGACGAGTTTGCATAACTCCCGATTTTGCAGAAGCATGCCGTCAAAGGGATGAATGGTCCAATAACCATTTCTCAGAAAAAGATTTAACTTGAACAGTTCGCTGCCATAGATATACTCGATGTTAATCGTAGAATCTGATATGATTTCAAAAGAAAATTCTAACATGGACGGAACCTCCCAGAACGGATACCCTTGCCTTACGCCATTGCTTGGTTTATTTGCTGCCTGCAACCCATCTCAAACCCCAGTTATAGGCCTTGTCCAGCTCTTGATGTCCCTTGAAGTGCCTTACGATACGCTCAATACTTAACGTTTCATCCTTCACATTCTGAATCAAAGCGATGGCACACATCGGAAGGTCATTGTCATGCTCATCGAGTTTCACAATGACGTCAGGTCCCCCATTTTGCTTCATCGTGACAATGCCATCCGCCTCCGACCACCTCGACACACCTTCGTAAATGAACGTGAAGATGAGGATCCGCTTGAAATTTGCCAGTTTCGTTCCATTAATGCGAATATTCTCCCCCGTTTTGACCGAACCTGTTCGATCATCACCATCAAGAGCGATATAAGGCTCACGCGTAAGGGAACCGAATGTGTTGCCTAGCGCTTGAATTAACCCTTTTCTGCCATCCTTAAGTTCATAGAGACAGGCTAGGTCAAGATCTATCCCGTTTGGTGAATCCACCCAGAAAGCGACGTCCTCTTTGGGTTTCTGATTCCAGTTCAGGTTGATTAAGATTTCCCCTAGACCACCCGATTTCTTCTCGAGGTTGATCTTATCCCCTTTTTTCGCCAATACAATTTTGGAAAGATTAATCTGTGGCTCTGGTTTCGGTTCTGGTTTCGGTTCTGGTTTCGGTTCTAGTTTCAGTTCTGGTTTCGGCGGCGCGATCTGAATGTCTGGTGCTTTCAACGTTGGCGGCTGATCCTCTACAACAACTCCATAGCTCGCACATAGCGCTTTAAGGCCTCCGGCATATCCAGCACCAATTGCGCTGAACTTCCACTCCCCGTTGTATCTATATAATTCTCCTATCACAATAGCCGATTCTACGGAGAACTGATTGCCTAAGTCATAACGAATTATTTCTTGACCTGTTGCCCCATTTACGAGCCGAAGATAGACACTGCTAACGCTGCTAAAATTTTGACGCCTTGCTTCACTTTCATAGATCGTAAGTGTAAAAGCAATCTTATCAACGGCAGGCAGCACTCGTTTCAGATCAATATTCAGTTGTCTTTCATTGGCCTGCTTCTCGATGTATGACATAAAACTATTGCTAGGGTTTCCGTAAAAGATAAGATCTTCATCACCACGAACCTTACTGTTCTGCGCAAGTAAAAAGGCCGAAGTATCGAGCTCGATTTCTTTAGGAGCCTGCCAACCGATATATACAGCTATACTGGAGAGTTCTGGGTGCGTTTTCGTTACATCTACCTTTTGTCCTTTGATTACAGCACTGACGGTCATGTTGACTTCACCCTTCTTCACAAAATAATAAACCTAAGAGTGGTAACCATGAGGCAACCACCCTTAACATGTTAAGCTCTAGCTCAAGCCATAGTTCGTTACTAGCGCAGCTAATCCGCCGGAGAAGCCACTACCTACCGCTTGGAATTTCCAGTCGCCTCCATGACGATAAAATTCACAGAAGACAACCGCTGTTTCTATGGAAAAGTCTTCGCCTAAATCATAACGAAGAATCTCATTGTTATTCGCTTCATTGACTACTCTTACGAATGCATGGCTAACTTGTCCAAAATTTTGGGCACGTGCCTGTGCATCATGAATCGTAACCGTAATGCCAATCCGACTAATAGCTGCTGGAACTTTAGAGAAATCGATCAAGATTTGTTCATCATCGCCGTCACCTTCACCCGTACGATTGTCGCCCGTGTGAACAACAGCGCCGTCATACGCTTTAAGGTTATTATAGAAAACGAAATCAGCTGCTGATTTCGCTTTGCCATCTTCATGCAGAAGAAACGCGGAGGCATCGAGATCGAAATCTCCACCGCCATTATATCTGTTAGTATCCCAGCCAAGTCCTACAATGATTTTGGTTAGACCCGGGTTCGTTTTGGTTAGGTCAATGCGTTGACCTTTGGATAAATCAATCGACATGGTTATCTCACCTTTCAGATAAAATGATGTGTATTCATTTAACGGTTCCTACAGCTAGTATATAGGTTTGTGTGTAGAGATCGCAATCCTTGTTACTTACTGTTTAATATCAGGGTATTGGGGTTAAGTAATCTTATACCACAGTCGGCCTTAGCCGCCTGCTAACACTTAACATTCCAGGAGGGATTACCATGAGCAAACATATCATCGGCGTATTCAACACGGAAGAAGAAGCGATTCGCGTCATCAACCAATTGAAGGCAGAAGGATATCACTCGGAGGAACTCTCCGTCGTAGGCCGCGATCGCGATGATTTGGACCATATCGAAGAAGCGACCGAGACTAAAGCAGAAGAGGGTCTTGCAACAGGCGCTGCGACAGGCGGCGTATTGGGCGGCGTGACAGGGCTGCTTGTGAGTATCGGTGCACTAGCGATTCCTGGACTTGGTCCCATCCTTGTGGCAGGTCCAATCGTAGCGACCCTAACAGGTGCTGCTGCCGGCGCAAGTGTAGGCGGACTAGCCGGCGCCTTGATCGGACTCGGTATCCCCGAGAAAGACGCGATGGATTATGACAAATATGTTCACAATGGCAAAGTGCTCGTCCTCGTAGACAGCGATGCCGAACGAGCCCATCGGGCGTATCGGGTTTTCAGCGAACACAATTCGCTCAATGCGGAGAGATACAGTACGGACTACGGGTACGTAAGCAGCACAGACGGCCCCAACAACCGCCCTACCAATACCTTGTAACGCTGGCGTTGTGCCATGCTTGGACAGGCAATCCGCCCACTTATCCGGAAGGATACGTGGGCGGATTTTTGATGAATACACATTTGGGCACTGGGTGGCATCTAAGACACTTTAATCGGTTAAATCAGATCTGATTTTTGTAATAATCTCTGTATCATCGTTGCAACCTCGGCTCGGGTGATATAATCCTTTGGCGCAAGATGTGCCCCGTTTCTTCCAAGAATAATGCCAGCTTTCACATTATCGGCAACACTGCTTTGTGCCCATGAGGACACTTCATCCGTATCCTCGAACGAAAGAAGTTCACTGGCTGCCAGCTGATCGGATAGCTTATCTGTCAAACCGGTTATTCTCATGGCCTTGGATAAAATAACCATGGCCTGTTCTCTCGTTATGTTGTCATTCGGTCGGAATGTACTGTCATCCAAACCGCTTATAAGTTGATGGGCATACGCCGTATTGATGGCGCTGTTGAACCACTCTCCCAACTTCACGTCCGAGAATGGTTCAACGGTGCCATTTTCAAGCTTAAGACCTAATCCTCGAACGATGATGGCCGTAAATTCAGCGCGAGTGATCTCTCGATCTGGTGTGAACATACCATTACCTGTTCCGTTTACGACCATTCGCGACCCCATGTCATTCACCGCATTCTTCGCCCAATGATTCACCATATCGCTGAATTCGAGCGGATGCCATACAACAGCATACGTACTGTTGGTCAAGCTGTTGATTTGGGCCTCATACTTCCCGTTGATATGTCGGACTTTGGTCGGTACATGACGCACGGCCCCATCTTCCTCCACTACAACGCCTGTCGTAATCTTGTTCGGATCAACCTCATCCGTAATGGCAATCGTTCTTTCCACATAGGCATTGAAATTCGTTACTTCCACGATTTTATCGTCATAGACGGCTCTTACCGTGAAATTCAATGGTTGGGCAACAAGCGATAGTTGGCCATTGACTGCGGCGTTCTCCACTATCTTCAACGTGTCCCTTGTCGGAACGGCGATTTCAAATCGCACTTTAATGTCTTGCAAGGCCACTAGCGCACCGACCTGCTCAGATACAGCGCCTATATTGATTTGCCGCGCTGGAAGCGTGTAGGTCGCATAGTCGGTTTTGAACGTCAGAACGGCTTGCTTGTCTTCCATATTCTTCACCATTTGACCGTTCAGTTCGCCAACGACGATATCAAATTTTTGAGTAATCGGGATTGTGACTACAGCATTTTGCCCTTCCGCTGCAAGCCTCTTATTCAGCTTTTCCTCATCCACAACCACTGTCATTTCAGTTTGATTGTTTCGCGTCGTGAACGTAGCGGTGCCTGCATTCTCTACTTTCCCGTTAACAAGGATATCCAGACCTTCTTTCGCAGCTTCCGGTGCCTTAGGTTCAGTAGGCTGAGATGGCTGTGATGGCTCGGAAGGTTCTGATGGTTCGGATGGCGTAAATGGTGCTTTAGGAACGACAGTGTTCGATTCTACGGAAGCTGCGCTTTTTCCCGCGCCGTTGATAGCTTTTACCGTAAATGTATAGCTCGTTTCATTCGTCAGTCCTGTAAAGGTTATCGGACTTGATCCGAAGGCCATGACTATATTTCCCGGTGAAGCAGTCACTTCATAACCTGTAATCGGACTTCCGCCGTCATCGGTAGGAGGCGTAAACGTAACGACAGCTTGTCCGTTTCCTGCGACCGCCGTCACATCGGATGGAGCTCCCGGAATCGTTGATGGCGTCGCGCTTATTTGATTCGATGCTGCGCTTAAGCCGCCCAAGTTTTCCGATTTTACCACAAAGTAATAGGTGTTGCCGTTAATCAGATCTTGTACGTTATACGTAGCAGCTGTGACAGTCGCTACTTCAACGATATTCGTTAGATCTGCATCCGTTGCCATGTAGATATGGTACTTCGTTGCATCCAGTACGGTATTCCAGCTCAGCGTAACTTGGCGATTCCCACCTTCAGCCGCAAGGTTTTGCGGATTTGCAGGAGCATTCGGCAAGTTGACAGCTTGCGTAACGACAAACGTTACAGGCGTCATGTGATCCGCGGATACAGTGACCGTTGCTGTGTAAGTCCCTGCCACTAAATCATCCTTAGCATGGATGTCAAAGCTTGTTGATTCGCCGCTAGTTAACGTAGCATCCGGCTGTGTGATTACAAAGTCGTTTGCGCTTGTACCGCTAAGCGCGATCGACAGATTCGTTAAATTGCCAGTACCGGTATTTACGATGGAAACGGGTTTTGTTTCTTGGGTACCCGCTACATAGCCTTGAATAAGTGCTGTTAATGTTGGATCCGTAATCGCAGCGATCGTATAGGACAATGCCGACGTGACCGTGATCGTCGCGGTTCCTTTCTTGCTACTATCCACCGTCGAGGTGGCCGTGATCGTATAATCGTTAGGCGCGGCGTCTGCTGCTACAGTTACGTTCCCCGTGTTGTCCACGGCAACCTTAGCGTCGCTGCTCGTCCACGCAACCGTTGTCGCCGCTCCGCCTACCGCTACTATGGAAGCTGCAAGCTGCTTGCTTCCTCCTTGCACCACACTTGCCGTGCTTGGGCTGATGGTTACGCTGGTGATAGCCGGCGCTGCAGTGACCGTGATCGTCGCTG
Source organism: Paenibacillus sp. J22FR83 (assembly GCF_059691955.1). Lineage (NCBI taxonomy): Bacteria > Bacillati > Bacillota > Bacilli > Caryophanales > Paenibacillaceae > Paenibacillus > Paenibacillus sp. J22FR83. The sequence goes on along the minus strand of NZ_JCAUAM010000008.1, from coordinate 64 downwards.
TGCCTTTCTTGCTGCTATCCACCGTCGAGGTGGCCGTGATCGTATAATCGCTAGGCGCGGCGTC